>JASMLW010000576.1 GCA_030748485.1 Pirellulaceae bacterium | reverse complement strand
CTTGTCGTCGGCGATCTCATTCTCGATCGGTATACATGGGGCGACGCTGAGCGAATCAGTCCCGAGGCCCCGGTCGTCGTGTTGCGGACGACCGACCGCGAAGTCCGCTTAGGCGGCGCGGCGAGCGTGGCGTCTCTATTGCGGGGATGGGGCGCTCAGGTC
Source organism: Pirellulaceae bacterium (assembly GCA_030748485.1). Classification (GTDB taxonomy): domain Bacteria; phylum Planctomycetota; class Planctomycetia; order Pirellulales; family Pirellulaceae; genus JASMLW01. Next base: position 8,542 of record JASMLW010000576.1, on the reverse strand, counting down.
GACTTGGCGGGTGTTTGCAGCGACGACCCCGCTGGGAGAACCTTGCGGCGGCTGCTGTCTGAGGCGGGGATCTCGGCTGAGTTGGTCCTCCAGGCGGACGATCGCCCCACCACGGAAAAAGAGAGGTTTGTTGGGCGGGCTGGCAATCGACACGCCCATCAAATCCTGCGCGTCGACCATGAGTCTCAAGGCGACCTGCGTCCCATGCTGCGCGAGCAGTTGTGGACCAAAATCAGTGATGGCCTGGGCGAATACGACGCCGTCTTGATCTCCGACTACGCCAAGGGTGTCTGCGGCGAAGACTTTCTGCGACGGCTGCTGCCCGCCGCTCGCCAACATCAAGTTCCAACCGTGGTCGACCCGCCATGGCTCGACGACTTCTCGCGATATGCGGGAGCGACGTTGTTGAAACCGAACAGGAAAGAGGCACAAACCGCCACAGGGCTCTCGATACACTCACCAGCGGACGCGATTCGGGCGGGTCGGCTTCTGGCTCGCGACATCGACGCCGTTGTCGTGACACTCGACCGAGACGGGCTGGTCGTCGTGGGGGACAGTCTGGAGGAGTGCATTTCGACCCGGTCGCGAGACGTATACGACATCACCGGCGCGGGCGATGTCGTGACGGCGATGCTGGGACTGTGTTCGGCGATCGATATTCCGCTGCGGGCAAGCGCGCGGTTGGCGAATATCGCCGGTGGACTGGAAGTGGAACGCTGGGGCGTCACGTCGATCGGTCTCGACGAACTAGAAGCAGAGATTCTTGGCGACCGGGGCGCCGTACGGGCAACTCTATCAGCCCAGGAGAAGATCGTCCCGATCGAGGCCGCCGTCGCCTGGGCGGGCGAACAGCGCCGGGTCGGTCGACGCATCGTGATGACGAACGGCTGCTTTGACCTCCTCCACGTAGGACATGTGAACAGCCTCGAGCAGGCGCGATCACTAGGTGATGTGTTGGTTGTCGCCGTTAACAGCGACCGCGGCGTGCAGTCGCTCAAAGGGGCGGACCGGCCAATTGTCTGTGAGCGGGATCGAGCGCGAATGCTGGCGGCCCTGTCAGTTGTTGATCTCGTACTCATCTTCGACGACGACACGCCGCACGAACTGTTGCATCGACTGCAACCAGACCTGCTAGCCAAGGGCGGCTCCACCGAGAAAGTCGTCGGCCGCGAAGTGGTGGAGGCGTACGGCGGCGAAGTGCGATTACTGGATTTGGTCGACGGGTTATCCACAACGCAATTGGTAAATCAACTGAAGTCGTGCGTCGGCACGGAATAGAACACGGAACAACCAACCGCCAACGACAACATCGTTGTTGATTCTTCGAAAGGAATGAACATGACTCGTCCCACCTGCAACGGAAATCCGACCCCATCCGCATTGGTCGTCCAAACCAACAACACCGGTCCCGCTGAGTGCGACAACCTGACATTTGCCGCGCAGATCAATTGGAACGGGAACCGGTGGGAAGGAACGCTCACGAATAGCCAGCGGAGTCAAGTGACCTACAAGCTGACACCGCAGTCGGGTGATGAGTACTTCTTTGAATGGGACTATAGCTGCGACAGTGGTTCGCAAACGCTGCAGGCAACCTGTGAACCATTCTCAATCGACACTGTACTCGATGTGAGCAGGGGCTGTTGCTATCCGCCCGCCACATTCAATCCGCCAGTTGACGCCCATGTCGGAGGTGGAACAGTTCCGCCGAACGCAACGCTTCCGTTCATCCCGCCTGTACACCCAAAGAACCTGCCAGCTGAATGCATTCCCAATCCTGGGATGGGTTCGCATGGACAATCCGGCGGCAGCGGGAATAGTGCGTCATCTTGTTCATCGAACGGGTCATGCAATGGCGGCCCGATCAGCGGCGGCCGGATCAACGCTCGAGGCGGCGGCCCTGTCGGCGGCATACAGCAGTGCGGTTGTCCCAGTAGCAATTGCACTTGCGACAGCCAAGTACTCAGCGCAGCCCCGATACGGTATGCCACTGGGGAACTCGCGCTCACGGCAGTCGACTTAGAATCGTCCGGATTCGGGATTCCGTGGGGACACACCCGCAGTTTCGCCAGTCGTCTGTCGCATAACACGACCACCGGCAACGGCTTCAACTGGCTGATCGAACAGTGGCCGTTCTTCGTGGAAGACGAAGACGGCAACGTGGTCGTCCAAAGCCAAGCCAACTCGCCTTATTGGTTCAAGAAACAGGGGAGTGGGTATGTTGGTGAGTTCTTCATCAAGGAGAGCTTGGTTCTCGACTCGGCGGCAGGCGTTTATCGGTTCTACAACCTCGACGGAAGCTACATCGAGTTTGACGCCGACACGCGGATGTTCGCGTTATTTGCTGACCCTGCCGGAAACAAAATCGAAGTAAAGACGAGTCAAGGGAGTTTGCCCAAAACGGTCGAGCGTTCGCACACCGACGGCGGGACGACCACCATCGAGCAATACAACTACGAGTACAGCAGCGCCACGGGCGACGAGATGCTCTCTCAGATCACGCTCCGCCGAAAAGTGGGCGGAGGTTCGTGGACCGACATTACGCGGGTAACGTATACGTACTACGGCGCTTCAGACGCGTATGGCGAACTCGGCGACCTGCAAACGGTCGCGACGCAGATCAAAGACGGAAACGACTGGAAGGACACCGGCACGACCATGTACCGGTACTACAAGCAGTTTCCGACCAATTCCTCCTCGTCTTCCTCCTCGTCGTCTTCATCTGGATTCGCCGGCTACCCGGAGGCTCGACTGCTGAAGTTCGTCGTCAATCCCGCCGCTTACGCGCGCCTGTCTGACGACCCCAGTGTGAGCGATCCGCTCACTGCCAGCAACGGTCTGGTCGCTCAATACGCCGACTACTATTTCGAGTACGACAGCCAGCGCCGTGTGACTAAAGAGGCGATCAACGGCGCCTCGCTGGTCTACTCGTTTTCGTACACGAGCAGCAGCAACGCCAATGGCTACAACTCCTGGAAAACTAAAACGGTCGAGACGCTGCCCGGCGGCAATCAGAACATTGTTTACAGCAACTATGCAGCCTTGACGATGCTGAAAGTCTTCAAAGCGGGCGCTGACGAGTGGCTGGAGTTCTGGAAGTTCAACGACGATGGGCAAGTCGTGTTGCACGCCAACCCGTCGGCGCTCACCGGTTACGATGACACGAAGGCCGATCTGCTCAACGAGCAGGCAGGCAGTTACCAATACATGAAAGACGCCGCGGGACTCATCGAGACATTTACGTACGACTCGGGCAGCGGGTTTCTGACAGCCGAGAAGATCCAGGAAGGCGAAAACGGCTCAGAGATCAAGCTGCGCGAGTACGAGTACCTGTCGGTAGCCATTCCGCTCAGCTCATCGTCTTCATCGTCGTCGAGCAGCTCCTCTAGCGGCGGCGTCACGCAGCCCTACGCCTACTTCACGTCGAAGGAGATCGTGTACCCGTCGGCCAGCGACCAAACGAAAAAGCAGACGACGACTTACAGCTACACGTTCCACACCGGGACGCAGCAGGTCGAGCAGATCACGACCACGTTCCCCGTTGTGCCCACCAACCAGAATGGTTCGGGAGCGGCCGCCACGCGAAAGGACGTGTTCGATTTCTACGGGAACAACACCTGGTCGATGGACGAGCGGGGGTTCATCACCCATAACGGCTTCGACGAAGTATCAGGAGCGGTTACCCAGCACATCGATGACGTCGACACATCGGAAGTGTCGGGCGAACCTGCCGGCTGGGAGACGCCTGCGGGCGGCGGTCTGAATTTGGTAACGGATTTTGAGAGCGACGATTTGGGTCGGACGACGCAAATTCTCGGTCCGGAGCACGACATCGACATCAATGGAGCGGCCGCTGACATCCGCCGCGCCACATGGATGGTCTACGATGATGAAGACGACGAGCTGAGACAAGGCAATGGGTACGCGACGGGGGCGAGTTGGGACACGTTCACACTGATCAACCCAGTTTCGATCACCAAGCTCGACCGGGTGGGCAACGTGCTCGAGCAGATCAGCGCGACGCGGGCCTCGACATCCGGCAAGTTAACCGCCTCGGACACGTTCGCCCAATCAACGTATGTCCACTGGACGACGAACCAGTACACCGACTGCTGCCTGCTCTCCAACACCCGCGCCTACCACACGATCCCCACCAGCGGCGCCGGATCCGAAGGGACGAACTACGACGAAACGGACTACGGTTACACCAGCCGAAAAACCCTAAACCGACAGGTAACGCCCGGCGGCACGATCAGCCGAACGGTCTTCGACGCTCGCGGATTGCCTACATCGGTTTACGTTGGCACGAACGACACCGGCGCCACCGACAGCGACCCGACGGGTGGCGGCGCCAGCGGCAACAACATGGTGATCGTCTCGGCCAATGAGTATGACGGAGGGAACGACGGTGGAGATGGGAATCGGACCGAGCAGACACAGCATGTTGACGACTCGACGACGCGAGTTACCAGCTACACGTTCGATTGGCGAAACCGCCGCACGGACACCGATGGCGAGATCGATTATTACGAGCAGCTGACCTACGACAATCTGGATCGTGTAACCAAGAACGACCGCTATGACACGACGTCCGCCGGCAACCTGCTCGCCAAGAGCGAGACAAAGTTTGACGATCGCGATCGCGTCTACCAATCTATTCGCTATGAGGTCGATCCTTCCACGGGAACCGAAGGCAATGCCCTCACAGACAACACGTGGTATGACGAGTCGAACAACGTGATCAAGCAGTTGCCGGCGGGATCGAAGATGTTCGTAAAATCGGTGTTCGATGGCATGGGCCGTCAAACCATACAATACTGGGGCTTCGATGTCGACGAATCGAGCTACAGCGATGCTGGAAGTGTGGTAGGCGATACCATCATGCAACAAGTGGAGTCGACATTTGACGACGCCGGCAATGCCATTAAGACCGTGTCCCGCCACCGCTACCACAATGCGACCGGAACAGGTGTGTTAAATGGCCCCGACACGGTGCAGCCCAAGGCGCGCGTTATGTACGTGGCCAACTGGCCGGACGCACTGGGAAGAGATCAAGGCTCGGCCGACTACGGCACCAATGGCGGCAGTGCGCTATCGCGGCCCAACACGATTCCCGCACGCAGCGACGATGTTCTCGTCAACACCGCTGAGTTTGATTCAGCGGGGAACCTTGAGTCAAGAACGGACCCCGGTGGCGTGAAGACTTGCTTTGAGTACGACGACTTGAGTCGGCAGACCAAGCAGATCATGAACTGCATGGGTGGCAGCTCGTCTTCGTCTAGTTCTTCCTCCGCATTCCCGGATCCGCTCGACACGGACGTCACCATCCTTACGTCCTACAATGCGGATGGCAATGTTGAGAGCATCACAGCCGTCAACTCAGTAACGGGCAATCAAAAGACTGAGTACCAGTATGGCACGACGTTAACCGATTCCCACGTCGCTTCGTCGCTACTCAAGCGAGCAGAGAAATACCCCGATAGCATCGATGACGACGATCGGATCTTGATGGAGTACAACCGACAGGGCGAAGTGAAGAAGACGACCGACCAGAACGGCACGGTGCACACGATCGATTTCGACCTGCTCGGGCGCCAAAAGCACGATCGGGTTACCACTCTGGGAATGGGCGTGTCCGGCGGCGTGCGGAGAATCTCCCGGACCTATGAAGTCCGCGGGATGGTTGAGAACATCACCAGTTACGACGCCGAGACCGTTGGGGCGGGATCTGTCGTCAACGACGTGCAGTTTGAATACAATGACTTCGGACAGGTTAGCAAGGACTACCAGGCACACAGTGGGTCCGTGAACACCGCCGCCACGTCGAAAGTTCAGTATGGCTATTCGGACGGCTCGGCCAACACGATCCGCCCCACCACGCTCATCTATCCCGATGGGCGCGTGCTGACTCACGATTACGGAGCGGCCGACAGTCAGGCCGACTCGCTCAGCCGAATTGAAGCATTGGTCGATGATGACGTGTCGTCCACCCATCTGGCCGACTATTCCTACCTGGGCCTGGGGACGTTTGTTGAGGTCGACTACACCGAGCCCGATATTAAGTACACGCTGGTCGGCACGGCGGGCGGAAATGACCCCGACACGGGCGACATTTATCGGGGATTTGATCGCTTCACGCGGATCAAAGACTCGTACTGGTACCACTATGGTTCAGCCTCGGACGTCGATCGCATCAAGTACGGTTACGATCGCAACTCCAATCGGCTCTATCGCGAGAACACGGTGGCGGCCGCAGCGGGCAAGAGCTTTGACGAGCTTTATGGATATGATTTAATCGATCGGCTCCAGGAGTTAGATCGCGGCGACTTGAATGCCGGCAAGGACGCCATCTCGAATCTGCAGTTCGCCGAGGACTGGTCGCTCGACGAAACCGGCAACTGGAAGAACTCTCGGGAGGACACGGACGGCGCGGGCTGGGATCTGGACCAGCAGCGAGCCAATAACAAAGTCAACGAGATCACTGACATTACCGAGTCGACCGGTCCCTCTTGGGTGACTCCGGTCTACAACGACGCCGGCAACATGAATACCATCCCCAAGCCGGCCGACCCGACCGCCAGTTACGCAGCGACCTACGACGCCTGGAATCGGTTGGTGAAGATCGAAGAGTCCGGCAGCACCCTCGCCGAGTATGAGTACGATGGCGCCAAGCGCCAAGTGATTCACAAGAAGTACTCCGGCGGTGTGCTCGACGAGACGCGGCACGCTTACTTCACCCAGCCGTCCAAATGGCAGGTGGTTGAAGAACGCGTTGATGCGTCGACTGATCCAGATCGCCAGTTTGTGTGGGGCGAGAGATACATCGACGATATCGTGCTGCGCGATCGCGACACGACGGGCAATGGAGTTCTTGATGAGCGGCTATATGGTCTCCAGGACGCTAATTGGAACGTGACGTCGATCGCCGACACGGCGGGGAGCATCCAGGAGCGGTACACCTACGCTGCCCATGGTTCGCCAAGTTTTTATTCGCGTACGTTCGTGAGTCGAGCGTCTTCAGACTTCGAGTGGGAGCGAATGTTTGCAGCGTATCGCTGGCAGTCCGATGTTGAATTGTATTTAGTGCGCAATCGTGTGCTGCATACAACTCTGGGCGTCTGGTTGCAGCGAGACCCACTCGGTCTTGGTGCTGGAGTGAATCTATTCCAATACTCAGACTCAAACCCAGTTGGCCGTGTAGATCCTTCTGGCGCGCATCCAGCTGTACTTGTTGTTGGTGGATTGACCGTGGCCCAGGAAGCAATCTTGCTCGCCCTGATAGCATCATTGTTCATTCTTGTTGGGTTCGCCGCATGCATGGCATACGGACCTTGCGCCGCATGGCTCACGGCCCAAATTAACTCTCTTAGAAGATCGTGCCCTAGTCCTGAACTGCCGACGCTGCCAAGACCGCAGAGTGCTCCAGTTCCACAAAGCACTCCAGTACCTCAAAGCCCAATGCCGAAAAGGCAGCCTTCGCCCAGGCCACCGAAACGACGCACAGAAACCGAAGTTTTCCCACCAATCCCATTGCCCCGAAAAAAGAGAAGCGAAGCGTGGGGAGATGTTTGCTGCGTTTACAAGCACGATTTGGGTGGGTATGAAGACAAGATGGATACATATTGCCACTTTGAATCGCCTACTCCACTCTCGGAATGCTGCGACGAGAGCCGACCAGGCTGGACTCTGACTGATTGGTTTCAGGGTACATGCGACAGTCTCGGCCCGCTTGATGTTTTGACCGTTCCCGATCTTGAGCCGCAGATGAAACTATGAGCATTGTTGACCGTCGGATCGAACGAAACTGAGCCTGCGAGTTCCCGTTTTCCCAACCATGTAAGAAAGGAACTAAATGTGACGGTGAACTGCCTATATTGTGGCCAAGGCCTCACCGATGGATATGTACTGATCGGGGGAGGTGTGTGGTTTTGCACGAATCGGGATTTGCTTGAGCGTCATGCATCGGGAGATAGCGTTGGCGAAGTGCAGAGATCAAAGCTACATGCTTTGGTAGCCAATAGTGGATATCGCGGAGGAGGAAACTGGCCGAAACCGGCTTTTTTTTGTGAGCATTGTGGTGCATTTCACGTTCGGACAAAGCCATATTGACCTGTATTGGTCCAGGTGTGCCGTGCAAAGGTCCGTTGTTCCAACAGGTGCAAGTTCCCGGTAAAGGTCGTCCCGGCCGGGTAGCTATCCTAGCAACAGAAAGGAAAACAGGGGACACCCAAACCGTAAACTGCCGCGGGGCGAGATTCATCAATTGTTTGAGGACACGTTTGCGCGATTTGGCGGCTGCGGCGGGGTTTCTCGTGAGATCGGCGCGTGTGAGGAAAACAGGGGACACCCAAACCATAAACTGCCGCGGGGCGAGATTCATCAATTGTTTGAGGACGCGTTTGCGCGATTTGGCGGCTGCGGCGGGGTTTCTCGTGAGATCGGCGCGTGGATTCAGCGCCGACGGCGCACCAATGGGTGGTTTGGCGCGGACGCTGAGACAGATGGGAGTTGTGCGCGTCGAAATTCACCGCGGCTCGGTCACAAC
>JASMLW010000575.1 GCA_030748485.1 Pirellulaceae bacterium | reverse complement strand
CGGCAGATCCCGCCGCAGAATTCGGTCAACCCTCCACTGACCTGGTCGCAACTTCGAATAGGAAGTCCCCCCATGCGACGCACACTCGCAGCGCTTTGCTTGTTCATCAGTCTTCCCGCAGTGGCGCGGGGCGAATTCCACCAGCAGGTCGATCAATTGTTGGGGACCTCGCGACTAGGTGAGTCGTCGGCTATCTGCACGGACGCGGAGTTCATACGCCGGGTCTACTTAGATTTTTGGGGTCGCATCCCCTCGGTTGTCGAAGCCCGCGCTTTTCTCAGCGACAAGGCGGAGAACAAGCGGGCCGCCTTGGTGGACCGCCTGCTAGCGAGCGAACATTTCGCTCGCCATATGTCGCAAACGCTGGACGTGATGATCATGGAACGTCGAGCTGAGAAGTACATCAAGACGCCCGCTTGGCGTCAGTACCTATTCGAATCGATTCGCGACGACAAACCGTACAACATCATCGCCGCGGAGGTTCTCGAAGCGGATGGCAGCGATGACAAGACTCGCATGCGAGCGAGGTTTTTTCTCGATCGGGAGGGCGAGCCGAATCTGATGGCGCGCGACACGGGTCGGATCTTTTTTGGCATGGATTTACAGTGCGCTCAGTGCCACGACCATCCGCTTGTCGACGATTACTACCAGACCGACTATTTCGGACTGTTCTCGTTCTTCAACCGCAGTTACATCTTCACCAACAAGAAGAAGGTGGCGTTTGCGGCGGACCGGCCGGACGGAGACGTCGAGTTCAAATCGGTTTTCACGGACGAGACGAACCTATTCAGCCCGCAAGTGCCGGGCGAGCTTCCGGTAGCCGATCCGTTGGTCAAGCCAGGTGATGAATACTCGGTCAAACCGGCGGCTGACGTGCGACCCGTTCCCAAGTACAGCCGGCGGTTGGAGCTGGCCAAGTTGGTTCGCCAGGGCGGCATCCCGGCGTTCGATCGCAACATCGTCAACAGACTTTGGGCTCAGCTCATGGGTCGCGGTCTGGTTCATCCGGTCGACCTCCACCACACCAGCAATCCTCCCGTGCAGCCCGAGTTGCTCGACATGCTGGCCAAGCAATTCCGCGATTCCAAGTACGACCTGAAGACGTTCTATCGCGAGTTGGCGTTGAGTCAAACGTACCAGCGGGCTTTCGAGTTCCCGGAGAAGATGGCGGCTGACGCGGAGATGGCTGCGCAGCTGGCGGCGCTGCAAGCGGCGAAGGCGGAGAAAGACAAGGCGGTCGCCGCATTGGACGAGCAGTTCACGACAAACCGCGACGCGTTATTGAAACAGCGAGTGACCATGTTGCCGGTTCGCGCGGAGCGAGACAAAGCGAAGTCCGCGCTGGCGACGGTGAACAAAGCCGTGGCGGCGGCAACCAAGGCCGCCACGGACGCGAAGGCGAAGTTCGACGCCAAGAACGCGGTGGCGGCCGCGGTGGCGGACGCTCTGCAGAAGTCGACAGAAGCCGCCAAGAAAGCGCCGGAAGACAAAGTGCTGGCCGAAGCAGTCGCCAAGATCAGCGGCCGTTCCACGGCATTCAACAAGGAAGCGGCTCCGCTCAAGGCGGCCTGGGAGGCGGCCGACGCCAAGGCGAAGAAAGCGGCTGAACCTGTCGCTGCCGCCGCGGCCAAAGTGACCGAGCAATTCACCAAGTTGGCCGACCTGGAAAAAGCTGCTCTGCCGCTTCATCAGAAGTATGAAGATGTGGTCGAGCGGCGCCGTCTGGAGGCGTTGGCGGCGAACCATTTGGCCGAGCGGATCACCAACCTGCAGCAGTTGATTGACTACCGGAAGCTCGACCAGCAGAGCAGTGCGACGAACGCCCAATTAGCGGCGGCGGACAAGGAATTGGCGGCCGCGCAAGCCGCCGTCGCCGCGCTCGAACCGGTCGCCGCGGAGAACGCCGAGAAGTTGGCGGACGCGAAGGCCAGCCAGGCGAAGCTGACGCCGCTGGCGGCGGAATTGCGGAAGTCGGCGACCGCGCTGCTCGAACAGCGAGACAAAGCGTACGACGACCTGTCGCAAAAACTATCCGACCGATTCGTGACGGCGACGCTCAAGCCACTCAATCCAGAACAACTGGCCTGGAGTTTGCTGCAGGTCGGCGGCTTGATCGAGCGGCAACGGGCGGCGAGCGCGGCGGAGATCAATAAGAAGACGCCGCTCGACGAGAACGCTCAAAAAGACCCGGCGAAGGTCGCCGCCCGGGAGCGCGAGATCGATGCGGCCGCGCACGTCAAGCTACTCGGCAATGTCGCCCCAATCGTCAAACTATTCGGCGCGTCGGCGGGGCAACCTCAGGACGAGTTCTTCGCCACGGTGGACCAGGCGTTGTTCTTCTCCAATGGTGGCCAGGTTCGCGGCTGGCTCAACCCCAGCGGTGACAATCTGACGGCTCGTCTCGGCAAACTCGAGGATCCTTCGAAGGTGGCTGAGGAACTCTATCTCGGCGTGCTGACACGATTTCCAACCAAAGAGGAAGTTGCGGACGTCACAGCCTATCTGTCCACCGAAGGTCTGCCCAAACCGGCGGCCGTTCGCGAGATGACGTGGGCTTTGGTGACTTCCGCCGAATTCAGATTTAATCACTGACCGCCGCGGCGACCGATGAAAGTTGCATCTCGCCAGCGATACACATAAACATAGTGAGCGATGAGACGGCGTCGCCTATCGAAAGGGCGAACCGGTTTTTCCAGCTTCAAAAGGGACTTGGCCATGAAGTGCACGTACTACTGCGGTTCCGCTGAACACACATTAGCTCGACGACAGTTCCTGGGCGGCGTCGCCGCCGGCGCCGGAGCGGTTGTTGGCGGGCTGGGAGCGCTGGCCAGTCCGTCGATCGCCAAGCAACTCAAACGCGAGCAGATGCGAGTTGTCGTGGTGAACATGGCCGGGGGATTGAGCCAGTTGGAGAGCTGGGATCCGAAGCCCGGCACCGATACGGGCGGTCCGTTTCGCGCGATTCCGACTTCCGTGCCTGGAGTCCACATCAGCGAGCTGTTACCGGATACGGCCAAGCAGATGCACAACTTGGCGATCGTTCGCAGCATCAACACGCGAAACAACGATCACGGCAAGGGCTCGTACATGATGTTCCACGGGCGGCGGCAAACGCCGGGCGTGCAACTGCCGAAGCTGGGAGCCGTCGCCGCGCGCGCGCTGTCGCCCGAAGGCAATTCGCTGCCTGGACACATCGTCGTCACCAATGGCGGTGGTGGCGGACGCGGCAATGACGCCGCTTACCTCGGACCGAAATACGCCAGTATGGCGCTGGGTAACGGCAAGCCGCCGCAAAACTCAGAGCGACCGAAGGACTTGACCGAACAGGTCGACCAGCAGCGCAATAACTTCCGCCGCAAAGCGAACGAGCGCTTCATGCTCAAACGCCGCACGGCGATGACCGATGCCTACACCTATAGCTACCAGCAAGCCGAGCAGCTGATGCGGAAGCGCGATGTCTTCGATGTCTCGAAAGAGTCGGCGTCCGATCAAGACCGCTACGGCAAGCACGACTTCGGTCGCCATTGCCTGTTGGCTCGACGTCTACTCGAGAACGGCGTGACGTTCGTTCAAGTGACGCACTCGAACTACGACACGCACAACGAGAACTTCAATTTTCACCTCGAGCAGCTGCGCGAGTTCGATACGCCGTTCGGCACGTTGGTCGGCGACATCGCTGACCGCGGCATGCTGGAAAGCACACTGTTCGTCGTGCTCAGCGAATTCGGCCGAACGCCGCGGATCAACGGCAACTATGGCCGCGATCACTGGGGCACCGCTTGGAGCGTCTGTTTGGGCGGAGCCAAGATCCAGCGGGGAGCCGTGATCGGTAAGACGAACGCGAACGGGACTAAAGTCGACGAACGCGAAGTCGACGCCGGACACATGTTCCACACATACTTGCAGGGACTCGGATTGGATTCCGACGGCAACTTTGACATCGGTGGCCGGCCCGTGCCGATGGCCGATCCATCGTGCGCCGGTATCACGGAGTTAATTGCATGAACGCCACGGCGGATCCCAAAGCGACTCACATCGTCAACCAGTGGAAACATGACAACCCGCTGATCTCGTGTCGCTTCGAACCGCGGGGCCGCTATATCTTCTCGACGTCCGAAGACTTCAGCGTACAGCGGTGGTCTTTGCCCGACGGCAAACGGACAGTCTTGAAAGGCCATCAGTCGTGGGTGCGGGGAATTGTCTTTTCACAAGATGGCGAAACGGCGATTACCAGCGGCTATGACGATACGCTGATCTGGTGGCCGGTCGCGGGTGACAAGTTGGAGCCCATTCGCCAAGTTAAAGCGCACGATGGTTGGATTCGCGCGCTGGCGGTCAGTCCCGACGGCAAGCTCTTGGCCAGCGTCGGCAACGATCTTGTCGTACGGTTGTGGAGTGTCGCCGACGGCAAACCCGTCCGCGAATTCAAAGGACACGAGAAACACATCTATTCCGCGCTGTTCCATTCCAGCGGCGAATTCCTGATGACGGGCGATCTGGCCGGCAAAGTCATCCAGTGGGAGACGGGCACAGGCAAACAAGTCCGCTCATTCGACGCCAAAGCTCTCCATACTTACAACGGCGGCCAACGCGTCGACTACGGCGGCGTGCGCAGCATCGCGATCAGCCCCGACGGCAAGCGGCTCGCCTGCTCGGGTCTGCACAAAGCGACCAATCCGTTGGGCGCCGTCAATGAACCGATCGTCGTGATGTTTGACTGGGAGTCCGGCAAGGCGCTCAAGTCGCACATCGCGGCCGGTGTCCGCGGAATCGCCTGGCGAACGCTGTACCATCCGAGCGGATTTCAAGTCTGTGTTTCGGGAGGCAGCGGAGGCGGCTTCCTACTCTTTTGGAAACCGGACGAAGAGAAGGAGTTTCACAAGCTGAAGATGCCCAACACGGCTCGCGAAATGGACCTGCACTCCGACGGCATCCAAGTGGCCACTGTCCACCACGACCGACACTTGCGAATCAGCAAGATGGCTCCGAAAGCGCCGTAGTCGCAACGCATCGTAATCTCGACCCGCCAAAGTCTGGAGATTCTCTGTACTCTCGTCGGCTGCTCCTACATACTCGTCTTCATGAGCCTCGATTCGCATTCGTCTCCGTCGTCGACGTCGTTGAGTCTGTTGCAGAGACTTCGCGACAATGACGAGACCGCATGGCCGCGGTTAGTCAACATCTACGGTCCACTCGTCTATCGGTGGTCGCGGGCCGCCGGTTTGCAACCGGACGATGCGGGCGATGTCGTGCAGGATGTGTTTGGAGCTGTTCACGCCTGCTTGCCGAGTTTCCGGCGAGATCGCCAGAGCGACTCATTTCGCGGCTGGCTGTGGAGCATTTCGCGAAACAAGAAAGATCGCCGCTCCCTGATCCGCCAGAACTCGTCTACGTTCGCGTGTTTAACGAAAGTTTCGCGATCTCGCTCTCCATATACGCTGACCCAACGTCGCCGGATTCAGATTCGCGACTTCTATCGCCGCCGCCGCGATCGGGCGAATGCCGCCGGCGGCACGGCCAATCATCTGGAGATGAACCGGATTCCCGAGCAGCCGGCCGATGAATCCACGTCGGCGGGTCGCGATGAAGTGAACTTGTTGCGGAGGCAGGCGCTGGAAGAAATCCGCGAACAGTTCGAGCCGCAGACGTGGACCGCTTTTTGGCGCGTGGCCGTCGAAGGCGACGCGGCAGCTGATGTCGCCGCCGATCTCAACGTCACCGTGTGGGCGGTCTACAAGGCGCGCACTCGCGTTCTGCAACGACTTCGCGACGAACTTCAAGACCTGATCGAATAGGCTCTTCTGACCGACGAGCAGTCGCCCAGTATTGTTCAATAGCCGCCGAGCGAGTCGGGGCTGACAATCTCGCCGCCGGCGATCGTCGCCATCGCTTTCAAATCGGACAAGGTGACGCCGGACAAAAACCGAGCGCTGCCGTCAGCGAATACGCCCAGAAAGCCTGTGGGATCCAGGTCGCCCGGCGAGCCGTCGAGTCGGATCTGGTCGAGTGGCAAGTCGCGCGGTTCAGCCCACTCACCATCGAACCCAATCACCTCGACGGCGATGAGCGTGTTCGATGTGCCGTCGAGGAAGTCGCGAATCTTGGTCGCTTTCTCGCCATCGAACGCCGTGCCCGGCCCACTGATCGCCACGATGTTGGTCAAGGCTGTTCCTTGTACGTCGGGATCGCGGACTGACTGGTACGCCGGCACATCGATCGTCACGGTCTGCTGGTTGGAGGGATCATCCCAACCGACACTCGAATCGTACTGGTCCCAGAGAGCTTGCTGCTCAATAAAGGGCAACAACGCTGTTCGCCAGCTGTACCGCGGATTGCCATCGGCGTCCTTGATGTACTGGGGTGGAAACGACGTGTAGGTGTCGTGGTAGTTGTGCAGGCCGATTGCAACTTGCTTGAGATTGTTCGTGGCCTCCATCCGTTGAGCCGCTTGGCGAGCCGCGCTGATCGCTGGCAAGAGCAAGGCGACCAACACGCCCCCACAGGCCAACATGCCAAACCCAATCACGGCAATGACGACGATGATGACGAC
>JASMLW010000574.1 GCA_030748485.1 Pirellulaceae bacterium | reverse complement strand
ATGAAGACACGAACATCAAATCGTCCCGCCAGCTGGGCTTCTCGATTCACCATCGCGGCGGCGCTCACCGCCGCGTTCGCCGCCGGGGCGAGCGGTCAGCAAAACGCGCCGCCGCGGCCGAGCCTCTTGGCGATCTACCCGGCGGGCGGACAGCGGGGAAGCGAGATTGTCGTCAAGATCACCGAGTCGTCGGATTTGGCGGAGGCCGGCGAGCTGGTGTTTTCTCATCCCGGGATCCAGGCTCAACCCATGATGAAAGCGGTCGACCGGTTCTACCCCGATCCGCGAGTCGAACCCAATCAGTTTCGCGTCTCCATTTCAAGTGAAACGCCGCCGGGCATTTACGAAGTTCGCGCGATTGGCCGTTACGGCGTGAGCAATGTGCGGAGGTTTCAAGTCGGAGCCGTGGCCGAGTTCCAGGAGGAGGAGGACAACAACGATCGCGAATCGGCGAACTCAATTCAAATCAACTCGGTGACGAACGGCACGTTCGGCGTCGATTACGATTTCTTTCAATTCGCCGCCAAGCAGAACCAGACGTTGATCGTGCACTGCGCCGCGGAACAGCTCGATTCGCGCGGCGACGCCGTGCTCTCGATCCTCTCGTCGGCAGGTGCGGAACTGGCGCGGGTCCACGACGGCGACGGACTTGACCCGGTCATCGCATTCACACCGCCGGCGGACGGTGACTATTTCGTTCGTGTCAATGATCTGACGTACGCGAGCGATGGCGCCAACCAGACCGCCCCGTACCGACTGACGGTGCGGCGCGGGCCGTGGATCGACATGATCGAACCGCCGGTGATTCCAGCTGGTCGGCGCTCTGAGGTCGTCATCTACGGTCGCAACCTCGGCGGTAAGCCCAGCGACTATTATGTCGACGGCCAGCGACTGGAGTCCCTTTCCGTCGAAATCTCCGCGCCCCAGCGGGGTTCGAGTACGGGAGCGCTGATCCACACGCCCACCGAACTCGCCTGCCCCAAGTTTATTTATCGGCACGAGCTGAATGGAGTCGTCGCCAATCCTGTTTGTATCGCGCTCACGAAGCAGCCGACACTCGCCGAACAGGAACCGAACGACAAACTGAAAACAGCCCAGACCGTCACGCTGCCCGCGGACATCGTCGGTTCATTTGGGACCGCCAATGATCGCGATGGATTTGTGTTTGCAGCGAAGCGCGGGGAGAAGATCTGGATCGAAGCGCAGTCGCGTGTTCTGCGACAACCGACCGACGTGGCGCTGGTCGTGCAACAGCTGACGGAAAAGGACGGCGAGTGGTCGGCTCGCGACCTGACGACAGTTGACGACGTCGCGTCACCCGGGGGGAATTTTCGTTTGCCGTTGAGCGAGGACGACCCGGCAACCTTGTTTACCGTTCCCCAGGACGGGAAGTTCCGCGTGCTGTTGCGCGAACAATTGGGCGCGACGGCCGGCGCGCCGCCGCGATTCTATCGTCTCCGCATCAAGGCTCCTGAACCGGCGTTCCAAGTCGTCGGCGGCCCCGGCGTTTGGCTATCGGCAAATACGAGCAACAACCAGCAGTTGCAGCCGCGTTCGTGTGTCGTTCGTCCCGGCGCCGCCGAAGAGATCACTCTGTTCGCCTACCGGCGCGAAGGGCACCGCGATGAAATCTTAGTCGAAGCGAAAGGCCTGCCGCCGCAACTGGTGGCTGAACCGGCCATCGTCGGGCCCAACGTGTTGTTGAGTTCGTTTATGTTGCGAGCCAAACCCGACGCCGAGCCGTGGCGCGGCGTTATCTCGCTCGTCGCCCGCAGTACGGTCAATGGCAAGGAGATCGAGCAACCGGTCGGTATGCTCGAGATCCTCTGGACCAGTCCCCGCAACAATCGCACGCCGAATCCGACGAGAGTTACGTCCGGCGAGCTGTTTGTCGCGATCGACGACAGCGTTGTCTATCCCGGCCGATTGGAGGCTCCCGCCCAGCTGCGCGTCGCCCGCGGCGGCAAAATCAAAGTGCCGGTCAAGATGAACAAGCGGCTCGACTCGTTCAAAGCCAATGTCACTGTTTCCGCGATCGGTTCTTTGAATCGAGTCACCAAGAGAACCGCGAGCGTGACACCCGACGGCAAGGAGGTTGAGTTGGAATTGGACGTCTTGCAAGACGCCACGCCCGGTCGTTTCACGTTCTTCCTCCGCGGTGAATCGGATGTTGATTTTGAGCCTTTCGCGGACTTGCTGAAACGGGCTCAGGACGACCAAAAGCGGATTGATCAAATCTCTCGCGATTTGGCGAAGGCCTACCAACAAGCGACGAGCGAGAAACGAACCGCCGATCGCGTTCTTCAGCAGGCCAATACGTTAGTCAGCACGGCCAAGTCGCAGCGACAGGCCGCCGAAAGCGCCAAGACTCAGGCCGAACAGCGCGCCAAGCAAGCCGCCGATCGCGCCAAGCAAGGCGATACGGACGCGCTGCGAGACCAGGCGGCGACGGCGGCGAAACTGGCCGCCACCGCAGCCGAGGCCGCGACGGAAAAGCGCCGAGCACTCGAGCAGGCCGAACAGAAGCTGCGAGCCGCGAAAAAACAACAGGCTGAGGCCGATTCCGCCGTCACCGCGTCAAAAAAGATCGCCGACGAAGCGGCCCAGCAGAAACGCACGGCCGACTCGGTCGCTCAGCAAGCGGCTCGGACCTCGCGAAAAAGAAAACTGTCCGCTCCGTTCCACTCGAGTTTGATCACACTCGAGATCGCCTCGCTGCCGATAAAACACAAGTTCGCTACTCGCGAGCTCGTGTTCAAACCCGGCGGCGAACAGTCCCTGGCGATTGCAATCGAGCGCGAGTTTGCGTTCGGCGACGAGGTGACTTTCTCCCTCCGTCAACCGTCTGGATTCAACTCCGTGCGGATGGCCAGTGGAAAAATTGAGAAGAACAAGAACGAAACGACGCTCAATTTCACTTGCGATAAGAAAGCAAAACCCGGAGAGTATGAAGCCGGCGTGACCGTCCGTTTGCGGTATAACAACCGGACGATCAGCGAAGACGTGCCGTTGAAACTGGTCGTTTCGAGCGAGTGACCGATGATGTCAGGAGAGCGACCCGATGCTTAGCGTGCTGGCCGCCGAAAACCACAGGACTTGCAGCGGCTTGAGCCGTCGCGAATTCCTCCGCGTCGGCGGCCTGGGAATGGCGGGCCTGCAGCTGGCTGATCTGCTGGCGGCTCAAGGCGCAGCGGCGACCGGAAGTTACCTGCGCAATCGCTCCGTCGTCTTCCTGTTCCTCAGCGGTGGACCGTCTCATATCGAGTTCTTCGATCCCAAGATGTCGGCTCCCTCAGAGTTCCGCAGCATCACCGATGAAACGCCAACTCGAATCCCCGGCGTGACGCTGGGCGGCACGTTCGAAAAACTGGCCGCGCGAACCGACCAGTTCTCGATTGTCCGCAGTTTCCAATCCAAAAACGGCGGGCACACCTACGGCGGAGTCGCCAGCGGAAACAATCCAATCAAGGCCGCGGTCAGTTCAATCTACGCGCGAGTCGCCGGCGTCAACAACCCGCGCACGGGCATGCCTAACAACGTGTTGATCAAGCCGGAAGCGATCGAGGAGATGAAGCTGGGACGCAACTTCGAGACCAACGCCTTGCCGACGTTGACCGACGCCGGGTCGCTCGGCAAGACGTATGCGGCGTTTGATTCCAGTGGCGGCGGACCGCTGAAGGAGAACATGGAGTTGCGGATCACCCTCGACCGCCTCGACAATCGGCGCCTGCTGTTGCAGCAGATCGATGGCGCCCGCCGCCAAGCCGACTCGTCGACGTCGTTCGCTCGTCTCGACAAGTATCAACAACAAGCGTTCGAAATGATCGCGCGGGGAATCAGCGACGCCTTCGACATCTCCCAGGAAGATCCTCGCACGTTGGCGCGATACGACTCACGCCACACGTTTCGAGCGGCCGACCTGCAGCGATACGGAGACATGCGACGAACCACCAATCTGCTCGGCCACCAGTTGCTGCTCGCCCGGCGGCTGTGCGAAGCCGGATGTGGGTTCGTCACGGTTTCCGATTGCGGTTGGGACATGCACGCCAACGGCAACAGCCCCAAGGGAATGACGGGAATGTGGCCGATGAGCCGGCAGGTCGATCACGCCGTCGCCGCTTTCCTTGACGACCTGCGGGAACGCGGGATGAGCGACGAGATACTGCTTGTCGTTACGGGAGAAATGGGGCGGACGCCGCGGATCAACAAGAACGGCGGACGCGATCATTGGGGCGACCTCACGGCGCTGCTGCTCGCCGGCGGCGGCGTTCCCGGCGGCCGAGTCGTCGGACAATCAGACGCACAGGCGGCGCGGCCAGCCAGCGATCCATACAATCCCACCCATCTGGCCGCCACGATTTACCAGTCGCTTTTCGAAGTCGGACGGATGCGGCTGGATGCCAGCTTGCCGCGAGAAGTCACTCAGATCGTCACCGGCGGAAAGCCGATTCTGCAAGCTTAGCCTCGGCGCCGGCGAAGCGAATCGCTCGTGATGACTCAGTTTCTGGGGAGCGGCTCGAGGAAGAAATTCTGATAGTAGCTGATCGCCGGTTTGGGCAATTCGAAGTCCTCGCCGGTCAGCATCTTAATGGCGTAGGCGCACGCCTGACCCACTTCTGAATTAACCCCTTCCAGGTCGCGGAACTCGCGCAATGCGGGCAGCGCAAACCTGGCGTTCATGCGAGCGAGCGTCAGAGCGCTGAATCGACGGACGCTAGGTGTCTCGGGAACTTGCGGATTCACATCATTCAGTCGCCCGATCAATTGATCGGCGATTTGGCGATTTGGATCACCTTTGTAGATAACTCCGAACGCCCAAATCGCCGTTGCGCGGGAAATAACCAGATCGTATGACTTCGGTATGAACCGAGTCAGAAACGGGACGGCCGGCTTGTAGGCGTGCTGACCAAAGTAGTAGCAAAGGTGCGATATCTGCTCGTCGATCTCCAACGCCGTACCGCTGGTCGACGCCGAATCGTATCGTTGAATCGCCACCTTGAGAACGTCGGCTAGCGAGTCTTCGACCGCCAACTGGCGGAGACCCCAAGCGGCGGCGATGTAGACTTCCGCGCGCTCGTGCGTCAGCAGCTCAACAAACCGCGCCGCATTATCCTTTTGGTCCAGGTCAGTTTGCAGCCGCACTGCTTGTTCAATGCCGCGCCAGCCGCCGGTCAAGTACTGTCGCGACTCGGCAATGATCTGGCCCTTCAGCTTCTCATCTTCACAGAGTTTGAACAGCGACTCGCGAACGTAGTTGCGGTTGACTGGATGCGCGTCGTCCAGACGAGCACAGAGCAATCGAATCGAATCGGGATGATTCGGTCGTTCGACGAGCGCCTGGCAGACGATTCGTCGAACGAGACTGTCTCCCTCGGCAATCTTGACTTTGGCGATCGGCAGCACCCAATCAGGATTCAGCTCCGTCAACCGCCACAGCGCCTCGATGGCGGCGCCGTTCTCCTTGGATTTGGCGAGCAGCAACAGTTCGTCCTTGGCGGACTCCTCCGCATGCCGGAGCATCTTGGCGGCCGTCAATTCTCCCAACCGACTCGCTTGGCGCAGCGCCTGGGCTCGTCGCAGTACGTCATCTCCATAGAACACGGCGACGTTTGACGCGGCTTCCAGTCTGATGACGGGAGCGGCCGAACGGTCGCCGACCAGTTTCAGCAGTTCCGGTTTCACCTCGGCCAGGTTCAGCGCCGCAGCTCCCCGCATGGCAAGTACTGTGCGGCTCTGCGAATCGATCGGTTTCCGCAATCGACTGCGCCAGCGCTCGGCGAACGGTTCGTACTTCCAACGCGCCAGCACGGGCTCGACGACTTGGGCCATTTCGAGACTGCTCGACTCGGCGGCGGCGGCCAGCGACTTGGCCGCGCTCTTGTCGTCGAGAATGCTAAGCGCGCGGGCGGCCGCCACGCGCACGCGAGCGCGTTTGTCCGAGAGGTTGGCGATCAACGCCGGCAACGCCGACTTCGCCTCTTTCATGCCGCGCTGCGCCGACCAGCCAAACGCGAACGCCGCACGCTCCTTCATCTCTGCTTCGTCCGATTCCAAAGCCTTGATCCACAGAGCAGCCAGATCCGGATGGAACTGCACATTCGCATCGACAAGGATGATCTCCGGATCGAAGTAGTGGGGCAGGTCGAAACGGAACCCCTTGATCTGCGCCAAGGCGGGCTGAGTGACCAACCAGATGGCGATCGCGATCGAACTTACGATACGGCTGCGCGTCATGCGACATGACCTCGAGCTATTGCGGACGGGTTAGTTGGATCGTGCGGACGGTGACCACGACGACGCAAAACGTCATAGCTCCGACCACGAACCACCAGTTACCTGGAATGAGCGAGTACTGGGTGAATCCGGGCGTGTTGATCACCGTCAACGCCGCGGCGATTGGATTCAAGGTCAACGCAGCTTCGACCGTGGAATGTCCAAAAGGCGCGTCGCGCAGAACCCAGAACAGCATCGTCCCCACGCAGACGATAAGCAACGCACTATACGAGAGCGTAGTCGATACGGTCGTGCGGTTACAAAGTGAACTGACGCACGTACTGACCGCGATGCTGAACCCGGCCGTGAACGCCAGGCAGACCAGGATCCGTTGGACTTGCAACCACATCTGCGGGTCGATGTAGACCATGACGATGTAGCCGGGAAGCGTCGACACGAGAATCAAGAAGACCGGCCAAATCACGCTCGATAACTTGCCGGTCAAGATGGTGATCGCCGACAAGGGCGTCATTTTCAACTGCTGCCAGCCCCCGCTCTCGACTTCCGAACTGATCAATCCGGCCGCCAGGCTGGGAGTCAGTAAGACGATCAGGCTGGCCTGCAACAAGACCATCACGCCGCCAATCGACTCGGGTCCCCAGTCCTCGGATCCGACCGTGGCGGCGAAGGTGAGCGCCAATGAGACGATGGCGCTGGCGGCCGCCAACCTCATCATCCAGTGCAGCCGACCAAAACGCCGGCAGCGGAATTCCTTCACCATGACGGGATTCGACAGCGGACCGATCCCGGCCTTGCGGCGTTGCGGGTCAACCAGGAAGACCATCAACCGCACTGCTTGACCGCCCATGGAGCGCTCATTCGTAATCACTCCTTGCGATCGAGCTCGGTCCAGAATGCGGTGGTCCAGCTTGAACAGCGTAATGGCCGACAGGATGGCGCACATGGCGGACGACAACAGCGCGTAGCGGCCCGCCAAACTCTCGCTGCGGAAAACCTGCCCCGCATCGGCCTGACTGAGCACATCCATGACGGCCGAAATGGGAGAAAGGCACCGCAACCACTCAGCGATCACCGGCAACATGCCCGGCTCGCCCTGCAGAAAATAATGCGGCCCCAGCGTCAAGACGGTAAGCGCCAGAACACAACCGTAGGTAATTCGCAGCGCGGAATCGGTGGTGTTCGCATGCACGCTAACGCACATTCCCAGACACGCGCATTGCAATGTCGAGAGCAACAAAACTCCGTACAAGGCGCCGATGTCACCAGCGAGCGAAATACCGCCCATTGCGTAACAAGCGGCGGCCGCCGGCACGCTCATGAGGACGAGAATCCCGATCACACCGAGGCAACCGAACAGTTTGCCGAAGTAGATGCTCCACCGCCGCAGCGGCGAATTCAGCAGCAACATCAAAGTGTCGTGCCGCTTTTCTTTGACAATCGACGTCGCTGGAAAGACGGGGCTGAGCAGCAACAGAGCCGTCATCAGCCCGTACCCAAACATGCGAAAAATGTCGAGCGACATGGCGGATTTCCAATCCACCTGAGCCGAGACGGGCCACCGGAGAATGATCAATAACGAAAACGCCCCCGCCGCGCCGGCGATGCACGCTGCGGCCATCCGAGTTCGCAACGAGCCGATGAATTCGCGTTGAATAATTGGATTCTGTATCACGCAACTCGCCTCGACTAAACCATCGCTTTTTCGTCGGTCTCTTTCGTGACCGACAGAAAAGCGTCTTCCAAATCAGTTTGCAATTCGCGGAACTGAGTTACACGGACGTTGTCTCTGACAAGTTGAGCGAGGACATCACTCAACTCGTCCTCCGGTCGGTCGGTCTCGAAACGGACAATCGCCTCGGCCTCCGACGTCGTAATGACGGCGTCTTTTCCAAGTGCTTCACCCAACGAGAAAGCCGCCGCCTCCACGGCCTCACCCGCCGTAAGTTGGACTTCGATCGTTCGCTGCTGCCGCACTTGATTCATGATCTCATCCAAACTTCCGGCAGCCCGCAATTTGCCGTTGGTCAGAATGGCGACTTGGTTGCAGATACGGGCGAGTTCAGCGAGTATGTGGCTGGTGACGATCAGCGTCTTTCCCATGCCGGCCAAGTTCAACAGCAGTTCGCGCATCTCGATTCGCGCTTGCGGATCCAGTCCATTTGCCGGCTCGTCCAAGATCAGCACTTCCGGATCGTGGAGCAGCGTGCGGGCGATGCCCACGCGCTGTTGCATGCCGTGGCTGAGCGTTTCGACGTAGCGGTCCTGCATGTAACCTGAACTGGTGATCTCCAACACCTCATCGATGCGCGTTCTGCGTTTCCGCCTGGGAATACCGAACGCGGCTCCGAAGAAGTCCAAGTACTCGCGGACCCGCATGTTGTCGTAGGAACCGAAACGGTCGGGCATGTAGCCGACAACTCGTTTGATTCGTCGCGCATTGCGGACGCAGTCGACGCCGGCGATCGTGGCCGTGCCCGCGGTGGGAGTGGCTAAACCAACCAAGATCTTGATGGCCGTCGTCTTGCCGGCTCCATTCGGGCCGATGAAACCCAGAATCGATCCTCGCGCCACTTCGATCGACAGGTCGTCGAGCGCCGTCAATTCGCCGTACTTCTTCGTCAGCCCATTCGTAACGACAACCGCTTCACTCATTTCGCTTGCTCCTCAAGATCGCCTCGCGATCACGTCATCGACTACGTCGCCGATTACTTCGTCCGCCCATTCGCTTCCACGTGCACGTGATCCATTTTCCAGGTGATCTCCTGTTCTGTCGCTTGGGGATCGACGATTTCACTGACGATCAGCCCGATCAAAAACGAGCCTCCGTCGTCGACATCCAGCAGGGCCGGGTCGTCGATCGTAAACTCCAAATCGCCGATCGGATTCGAATCCTCCTCAACGTATTTCACATCGTCGCCGTCGGGGACGGCGATTTGCAGCAATCTCGAGGGAGCGCTGATCCGCAAGCTCACTTTGACGCTTGTCAACTCCACCCGCTTCACGGCTCGCGGCAGTTGGCAGCGCAGCCAGATGTGAGACCCGGAGCGAGCTCGCACCCATTTCCCCGTGCGGGGGTTATGCAACGATGCGACTCCCGCGCCGGTCGGGCCCCTCGTCGTGTGAAATTGCACGAACGCCGCCGGAATGTGAACCAGCTGATCGGGCGGAGCTCGTTCGATAATCAACGGTATGGAATACAGGGCCGAACCGTCTCGCAATGAATCCGCTGGGTATTTGAACTTCATGTCGAATGGTTGGCCCCAACCGAGAACGGTGGCTGAAGGAAAAAGCGGATCGGAATGGTCGGCGAACAGTTTGTCGAACACGATCTGCCGCCGGCGTTGTTCATCGTCAAGCAGCGACTCGCCGATGTAGGAATCGGAACCCAGCGTTTCGCTCGCGACGAATTGATCGCCGTCGATCTCCATGTGAGCGCGCGGCAGGCCAGGCAGCGAGATCAAGGCGTCGGCCAGACCGCCAGGCACTCCCTCGATCCGCCCGACCAGACCTTCTTCGCTGAACGAACCGATGACTCGAATCGGCTCATCCGCCCGAGCCGTTCGCTGGAACTCAGCGAATTGGATTCCGGAACGGACTTCGATGTTCTCCCATCGCCAGGTCCCTGTGTCGGTCCAGACCATGCGCCGCGCCGCGCTGGCGTCATCCAGGTCGAAGACACCGCCCGAGTCGGCGCCGATCGACACTTCTTTCGTGGTTGGTTCATAAAACGCGATGCGACCACTGGCCGCGAATTGCTCTCCGCCATGAGACACCTCGATCATCTGCGCCTCGACGATTGTGGAGGGAGTCGACTTGGATTGCATGCCGAACAGTATGAGCGGCAGCGTCGCGGCGATCGCGAACGCCGGCGCCACCCACGCCATGCGATCCAGGCGCTGTCCTCGATGGAGAACGAAGGCGGCGGCAATCAAGCCTCCACAAAACAGGCTCATCAGCGTGACTACCGTGGTGCGGCTCGCGATCCGGTACCCGACCTTGTTCATCAGGTATTCTTCGAAGTCCGCTTCCTCGGACGGCGAGGGCGTCCGCGGCTCCATCACAGGTAACTCCTCGAGTTCCGGCTTCGGCATGAACGCGGAGGTCGAAGTGGCTCCTCCGCGGCCGCCCATACCCGGACCCACCCTCTGCACGCGTCGCTGCACCCAAGCGTGGGGCCCGAGCGTCGTGAAAACAACTTTCCCGCGACCGACGGGTCGCCAAAAAGCGGCCGGCCAGCCAGCCACCGTATGCAGCACGCGCATGTCGTCGTTGACTACGACGCGGACGAAATCAACCGGCTCTTCGTGAGTCTGCAGCCCACTGGTGGCGCTGGATCCAACAGCTTCCACCGGCTCGATTTGGAATTCGTTCAGACTCGTGCGTCCCATCACGTGGCACGTGAACGCATCGCCCAGCAATCGTTCAACAAAGTCCGTGTCGACTCGGTCGAGCATGATCCACAGCCGACCGCCGTTGTGCAGCCACGATCGGATGACGTTGATCCCGATCGTGTCGTCAGTGAACTCATTTCCACTGATGACTAACTGGTCGAGAATATCCAGTGACTCGGGAACGGATGGAATCTCCCGATCGTTGAGAAACGCGAGCTGGCGGTCTTGTGCGCTGTCGACCCGCAAGGCGATCACCATCTCGTACGCCATTTCGATGTCGTTGAGATCCTCCATCGCGCCGTGTCCCAATAGACCGGTAACCGGTTCCACGGGAGGCGTCGCCAAGATTGTCTGGTGCGTCTTGTACTCCTTTTCTCTCTTCAAAGAGATCTCGCCACTCCACTCCTGGACAATGAGTCGGGAGGAAACGTCAACTCGCCGGCGACGATAGTCTTCGTCGTCGCGCGACGGAATCCGCAGCGGAGCCCAAGTTCGCCGCCTGGCGTGCGGTGGCACAACGAACCGACGCCGAAATTCGATCGACGCCCGGCTGTCGCCGACGGTCGGATTGAATACCGCCGCCACATCGGCCTGCTTGTCCGTTGGGTTGAGCACGTCGACGGCGACGACACCCCACGCGCCCGGCAAGTATTGGCGAGCGCCGGCGGCCTCGCCCATGCTGCTGAATTGGAGTTTCCGAATCTGCCCGCGGAGCGGCTGGGACGACCAAGTGACAACCGTCACGAGAGAAAAGAGGAGCAAAAGCGGACAGCCGAGCCGGCGGTTGTACATCATGACGCTCTTTCAATACGGCGGGCGACTCGCTCACTAGAAATCGCGAATGGTCGAATGCCAAGCGCCCAGCCTCAGACGAGCTCGCCAGTATAACCCGCTGAATCACGCAATCGCTACGCAGTTGATCGTTTATCGTGAGTGCGGCTCTCACTGGAATCAACACTCGAATCCCGACGTGGCAGCGCCACACAGCAGCGAGCCGCCGCTCGGTCTCGCCGCAATCGATCGAGCAACCGCGAATCCCCAACGTCGCAAACCCCCCATGTGTTCGATACCGCGCGACGCGGTAAAATCCTCCGTCTCGGTCGAGCCGACTGTCGCCCGACCGCCAATTGAGAAGCAGCTCACCCGTCTCGGAGGCCCGCCAATGGTCACTGCACCGACAATCGAAGCGCGTCCCCTGCTGCAACCCTCCGATAATCAGCTGCGATTCCTCCCCGAAGGTCCCTATCCGTGCGGCGACGGCAGAATCAGTTGGGTGGCGATTCAGCACGCCGCCGACGTGGAGAACGGATCGTTGAACTTCCTCGATCTCGCCAACGCCGAGAACGACTCGCTGCCGCTTCAGGGTCGACCCGGCTTCGCGTTTCCGACGAATCGCCAAGGCGTGTTCGCAATCGGCCTGGAGCGCCGTTTGCAGCTATTCGACACGCATCGCCGGTCGTACGAGCCGCTGTGCGATGAAGAGATTGACGGCAACACAACCGGTACGATTATCAATGACGGCGTCGCGTTCGCCGAGGGATTGGTGTTTGGAGCCAAGGATTTGGAATTCGCGGAAAAGAAAGCCGGGCTGTACTTGTGGCGACGACGCGACCGGCAACTGATCCAGCTACGCGATGACCAAATCTGCTCCAACGGCAAAGTCATACAACGTTTGGGCGACCACTGGAGGCTGATCGATATCGACTCGCCGACACAACTCGTCGTCAGCTACGAGTTGCATGTCGACGCGGGGACGTTGAGTGACCCGCGGGTCGTTGTCGATTTGACGAGCGAAGAATTCTTCCCCGATGGAATGGTCGCCTCGCCGGACGGCGAGAGCGTGATCATCGCCATGTACAATCCGAATGATGCGCCACACGGCGAGGCTCGTCAGTACTCGCTGCGGACAGGGGCAGTCGAGGCCGTCTGGATAACTCCTCAATCGCCGCAAGTCACTTGCCCCCAGTTGGTGGAGCTGGATGGTCGAGTCGTTCTCGTACTGACGACTGCCGTCGAGCACATGACGGCGGATCGCCGCGAGCGGCATGCGGAGGCTGGATCCATGTTCGTCGCGGAAACACCGTTTACATCGACACCCGACACGCCGCGCGTCGAACTCGATTCGTAGACCGCTATTCTTGCCGCTATTCTTGAGCCGGTGGAATGTTCATCGTGCCGAGTCCGATGTGCGAGTAGACACCCGCTCCATCGCGGCGGCGGCGGCCCGCGCTGTCGATGTAATCGTTCCGCCAGTCGCGAGCTGAATAGTAGAGCATCAACCGGTCGGACATCCGCACAACGCAAGGCGTCGAGGTATAGCGGCCGTCGAAGCGGTCGCGGTCGGCGGCCGCCGGGAACGCTGGCTGACTGTGGTCTGTTTTCCACGTCGTTCCGTCGCGAGAGTGCGCACAGAAAATCTCAAATCGCCCTCCCTCAACGTGACACCCATACCACATCGAATAGCCGTGTGGCCACCCGGCGCGCCGAGGTAGCTCGCTTTGTGGGTGGCGCCGCCACTTCAACACGAAGGGGTAGACGACGGTCCTGCCCGGACCACTCGGTCGCACGACGGGTTGCTCACCGCGCTGCCAACGGATGCCGTCGCTCGAAGTGAACTCAAAAATGTTGGTGTAGATTTCGCCGCCCATTTCTTCGACATCGGGGCTCGAGTTCATCCACATGCGGTAGCGGTTCGGCCCTTCCTTGATGACGGACGGCGAGCGCCCGGACGGAAAGATCGGCTCGGGGTGAAGCGACCACTTCACGCCGTCGCGGCTGACGCCGTAGCCGAGCTTTTGGATGTTCGCCACGATCTTG
Source organism: Pirellulaceae bacterium (assembly GCA_030748485.1). GTDB lineage: Bacteria > Planctomycetota > Planctomycetia > Pirellulales > Pirellulaceae > JASMLW01. The sequence continues at coordinate 10,487 of JASMLW010000574.1, read as the reverse complement.
TTGTTCTCATCGCGTTTCACCTCACCCGAAACGAACCACATCTTGAACAGACCAGCATCCTTGTCAAACAACACGAAGGGAGTCTGCCAGAACTTGCCCCAGCTCACGTCGCGATCGACGAGTATCGGGTTTCCCGGGTGCTCCTTCCACTCGATCCCGTCTCTGGACTGTGCGTAACCCAGAACGATGTCGTTCGAGCGCGACGCGGTCGAGGTGCCTAGAAACCACATGTGAAACTTGCCGTCGTGGTGAATCACGTGGGGCGAGTAGCAGACGATCTTGCGCCAACTCTGTCCCGGGTCAGTCGAAGTCAGCACGGGCTTGTCTCGCCGAAGCCAAGCCTGGGGCCGCGCATTGAGAAGTGATTCACGGGACGAGGTTTTCTCTTGAGCGCACAGCGGCGCAGCGGACGACAGTACGATCAACAAAAGTGGCGGTGCCACGCACAAAGCGAACACACGTGGCAGTTGAGGATTGCGGATGTTTTTGAGACCGTGGGACATCTGGGGTGATCTTTCGATTAAACGAACCGCCTCCACGTTCTGGCGAACGTAGCCACAGGCGTCGCGGCCGACCTTCTGATCAAATGAACGGCCCTCCACGTTCTGGCGAACGTAGCTACAATCGCTGCGTGCGTGACCCGGAGGTACGTCGGCGCCGGACACTGTGTTTCGCGCTGCTGCGTTTAGATTACACTGGGCGTGTCTCCAGAATACAACCTTCTACCTGAGTAACTCGCATGTGCGGACTGTTTCGATTTGCCATCATCTTCGCCGCTCTGGTTTCCGCCCGCTCGGTCATGGCCGCGCCCAATCTGGTGTTCATCATGGTGGACGACCTGGGCAAGGAATGGGTCAGCAGCTACGGGGCGGAGAACATCGCCACGCCGCACATCGATCGGTTGGTGAAGACGGGGCTGCGTTTTCACAACGTCTACTCGATGCCGCAGTGCACTCCGACTCGCGCCACGTTACTCACCGGGCAATACCCGTTTCGGCACGGGTGGGTCAATCACTGGGACGTGCCGCGGTGGGGCCGCGGCTGCCATTTCGATCCCGCCCAGAATCCCTCCATCGCTCGAGTCCTGAAGTCCGCCGGGTATCGCACTTGCGTCGCCGGCAAATGGCAAATCAACGACTTTCGCATTCAGCCCAATGTGCTGGCCGAATTGGGATTCGACGAACACTGCATGTGGACCGGCTATGAAAGCGGCGTGAAAGCGAGCGGCAAGCGTTACTGGGATCCATATTTGAACACCAAAGAAGGCTCGCGGACCTATTCGGGTGAGTACGGACCGACAGTCTGCAATGACTTTCTGTTGAAGTTCATCGAACGGCAACAAAAAGATCGTCCGTTCTTCATCTATTATCCGATGATTCTCACCCACGGGCCGTTGACGACGACACCCGACAAACCGGACGCCTCGACCAAGCTGGAAAAACATACCGCGATGGTCGAGTATATGGATACGCTGGTGGGTCGCGTAGTCGCGAAGATCGACGAATGCGGACTGCGCAAGAACACGATCGTCATTTGGACGACCGACAACGGCACCAGCGGCGGCGTCTCCAATCGACTCAACGGTCGGTTGGTCAGGGGAGCGAAGGGGCGGACACTCGAGAACGGGACATGCGAGCCGCTGGTAGCCAGTTGCCCCGGACTGGTGCCTCACGGAGACACCGACGCGCTGTTCGACTTTACTGATCTGCTGCCCACGATGGCCGAATTAGCTGGCGCGAAACTGCCGGCGGATCACGTCATTGACGGTAAGTCAATCGCGCCGCTGTTGTTGGGAAAAGCGGACGACGGCCCGCGTAAATGGATCATGGCCATGGGGGGCGGGGGCGGCACTTACGACGCCAACGGCCGCGTCATCAATCGATACCTCTACCGAGACCGCGTCATTCGCGACAAGCGCTTCAAGCTCTACGTCGAAACGGATCGCAGCGCGGCGAAGTTGGTCGATCTGCAGAATGATCCAGCCGAGCTGAAGAACGTCATCGGCGATCCGCAGTTCGCGTCCGCTCTCGCGAAACTCAAACGGGTCGAGCGATCATTTCCAGCCGAGGACGCCGCGCCGCGATACTCACCCTTGCCGCCGCAAAGGTGGGACGTCAAGCAAGCCAAGCCCGGTCGCTCGACCGGACTCAAAGGCCTGCCCAGCAACGCGCCGCGCAGGAAAAAGAACTGACGGTCGCGCGGACGAAACGTTACACCTTGGGCAGCGTGTACGGCTCACGGTACTTCTTGGTGAGCAGTTCGTTGGCTTCGTCGCAATCGACGAACTGTTCCTTCTTGGTGTCGAAGTCGAGTCGACCTCGAGTGCGGTAGGCGATCTCACCCAGATGCACCAGAGCGCAGGAACGGTGGGCGGTGAGCGGATTGGCTTTCGTGTTGGCGTTACGAGTGCGGACGGCGTTGAGGAACTCCGCCATGTGCTCGATGTAGCCGCGACGGCCGCGCAGCTCTTTGCCCTCGGTCGGCCCCCGCTGGTTCTTGGGGCCGAGGAAAACGCTGAACGCTCCTCGCCGCGAAAAGATCATGTAGCCTTCCGTGCCATAAAACACGTTGCCGTTGTCGAAGCCGTGCAGGCCGTAGGCGGTGAACGGATAGTTCTCGTAGATCAACAAACGGCCGTCGTCGTACTCGTACGAGCAGGTCAGGTTGTCCGGGTAGTCGCTGGCGTGACCATGTAGCATCATCCGGCTGCCGCGGGCGGTAATCTGCTTGGGAACGCCCGTGACGCCGAGCCCCCAGCACGCCATGTCGAGATCGTGGATTCCGTCGTCGCCAATTTCTCCGTTGCCGTAGTCGCGGAACATTCGCCAAGTGCCGTGAAATCGATGTCGATTGAATGCGTGGGTGGGAGCCGGTCCCAGCCAACGGTCGTAGTTGACTCCGCTCGGCGTCGGCGAATCGGCAAGCGGTTTGACTACTTGTCGAGTCTCGGCGGTCCAAGCCTTGGCAACCTTGATTTCACCGATCACTCCGTCCTTGAGCAGTTTCTCGGCCTTGACCGTGACCGGGCTATTGCGCATCTGGCTGCCCTGTTGCACGATCCGCCCGTACTTCTTGGCCGCTTGAATGATCTGATGTCCCTCGTTGTAGACGTGCGAAATCGGTTTCTCGATGTAGCAGTCCTTACCTTCACTCATCGCCGCCAGCGCAATCGGCGCGTGCCAGTGGTGGGGCGTGGCGATGATGACGGCGTCGACGTTCTTATCCTTGATGACGTCTTCGTAACGACCGTTCTTCTTCGCCGCTGCTGATTGGAAACCGCTTGTGATCTGCGCCATCTTGGCGCTCTGCGCTTCATCCACATCGCACAAGTAATTGATCGACACATCTTCGCGTCGTCCCACCAGTCCTTTGACATGATGAGTCATGATGCCGCCGCAGCCGATGATGCCGATGTTCACCGTACTCTTGCCTTCGGCCGCCATCGAATGAACGCCTCCCAAGGCGGCGACAGCCGCGGTCGCGGCAGCCGTTTCTGTGGACTTGCGGAGAAACTCGCGGCGATTCGATTGGCCAGTCATTCTGCCTACCTCTGCGACGATGTGAGTATTCGAACAATCGCCCCCCGTCGGGCGCGGACAGTATAGTGGATCTAGTCCACAGATGCACCGTTTCGGAATCTGCCGGCTGTGTCCATTGTCATTTGTTCATTCGTCATTGGGATTTACATCAGTCAATAGTCATTTGTCATTTGTCATTGTCACTATCGTGGTTGTGCTTGAGGTGTTCGGGCAACTTGTAGCCACCGGCCTCGAGGTACGTGACCATGTCGACGATCTCCTGCTTCGTCAGCACGTTGGCCAAGCCGAGCGGCATCGGTGAGAGCTTGGAAGTGAATCGCTCGTCGATGTCTCGCTTGGCGACGCGAGTCACCGCTTCGGGAATCAACATGTTCGTCACGACGTGATACGACTGCGGGTCTTCTTTCACGACGACGCCGGTAATCACCTTGCCGTTGTCCAACAGGAATTGATGAGTCTGGTATTTCTCGTTGATCTCAGTCGACGGATCGATCATTTGTCGCAGCAGTTTGTCTCCTTTGAACCGTTTAACGACATCAGTCAAATCGGGTCCGAGGTTGACGCCGTGCCCCTTGACGACGTGACACTGATTACAGCGAGCCTTGATGAACGCCTGCATTCCTGACATCAGCACTTTGTCACTCGCTGTGCGGTTTTCAAGAGCGCCGGCGAAGTCGGAGACCTTCCACTCGCGAACGAACTGAGGTTTTGCGGCGGCCAGCATGGCCGGCGCATCCTTCAGGTCTCGAGCGACGACCAGCAATCCTTTCATGACGACCCAGTGGCCGGGAAAAGTGCAGACGTAGGGGTAGACGCCCGGCTTGTCGGGCGCGATGAAACGCATCACGTGGATCCGCGACTTACGCGTCGGGCCGATCATCGGCGAAGCCTGCAGAATCAACGATCGACGCGACTCGGGAATGAAGTCCGAGTTGGCGTTCCGCGGATCGCGAGCCATCTCGTTCGCCGCCAAACCGACCTCCTCCAACGCGCCGGGACGCACCAGCACGAGGTTGTGATCCGTCGCGTCCGGATTGGTGAACACGATCTTCACCGGCTGGCCGGTCTTCACGGCGAACTGCTCGACTGTGAACTTCATTCGCTCCGGCAAACACGAGATGGTGACCGACTTGAGGCCCTTTTGACTGTCGAACTCCGCTTGCGAAGCGCTCGGCGTCGGCTCCTTCAACTCACTGCTGCGAGCCGCTCGTCTCAACAATCGCGGAATGTTGTACTCCTTGTTGTTCTCCCAATGTCGTCGCAGCGACGCCGAGCCGAGCGAACACTGGATCGCATAGGAGAGGTGCTTTTCGTGCGGATGTTTGGTGGCTTCGAGCAACGCGTCCAAGGCCGCTTTGCTCCCGATATAACTGGCCGCGATCACCGCCTCCAAACGCACCAGTCCGCTGGGATCGTTCGCCGAACGCCGCAGCAACTCGGTCGCGTTCGGCAGTTCCGCGTGCCAATAACGCAGCTGACGAGTCGCCGCCGCACGCGCGTGTCGGTTGGCTGAGCGCAGCACGTCGACAAGCAGCGCTGTGTTGACCGCGTCGATGTTGCGGTACATCCAGATCGCCTCGACTTGATGGTGGCGGTAGCGGGGGTCGTCGGGGGCGAGTTGAGCGACCCAGCGGTCCAATTCAGCCAGCACGTCGGCGGTGTTGCGATCGCGCAGTTCTCGCTTCGCCCAGTAGCGGTAGCGGTATTCGCTGCGCTTCAAGAGGTCGAGTAATTGACGAATCGACTGACCTGCGATCGCCGGCGGGTCTTGCAGTGGCTTTCCCTTGGTCGTGATGCGCCAGATGCGTCCCGAATGCCGATCGCGCCGCTCGTCGCGCAGTGAATACTGAGCGTGTCCCTTGATCGGGTTGTACCAATCGCAAACGTAAAGCGCGCCCCGTGGACCGTATCGCAAGTCGACCGGAATGAAGCTGAGGTTGGTCGAGAAAATCAGATCGCCGACATACTCCTCGTCGTAGCCGTAGTCGTACTCGCGCCATCGATGAAACTCAACGCGATTTGTCGGCTTGTAGCGAACCTTCACGAAGCCCCCGCGCATCTCGTCAGGAAATGTCGCGAAATCGATGAACTCCTGGCCACACGTTCCCGAGTAAGCTCGCAAGCCCGTCGGCTTCGGATGTTGGTGAGGGTAGGGCGGGTCGGTTGCGTGAAAGGCGGAGGCGAACACCGGATGGCTGGCTACGTGTTGGCCCCAATCGTCAAAAGTGACGCCCCAGGGATTGGTGCTGTGGTACGTACCGAAGCTGGTCAATCGCTGAGTCCTCGGTTGAAAACGAAACCACCCGCTATTTTGCTGGCGTATGGGACCGTACGCCGTCTCCACCTGCGAGTGGTGAAATATCGACTCGCGAAAAATCAGGTCGCCGTCCGGCGTCCACGCGAAGTCGTGCAGCGAATGATGTGAGTCCTCCGTGCCGAACCCCGTCAAGACTCGACGCCGAAAATCAGCTTTGCCATCGCCGTCGGTGTCCTTGATAAACGTTAGGTGAGGCATTTCGGAGACGTACACGCCGCCGTCACCGAATTCAAAAGACAGCGGAATGTGCAGGTTGTCGGCGAACACTGTCGACTTATCCGCTCGACCGTCGCCGTCGGCGTCCTCAAGAATAACCAGCTTGTCGTTGGCCGCATTGCCTGGATAGACGTGCGGATACGTCGTCGAACAGCTGACCCAAAGGCGACCGCGCGCGTCCCAGCGCATCTGAATCGGAGCGGCGATGTCGGGAAATTCCTCCTCGCCAGCGAACAGATTAACGTCGAAGCGGGGGTCGATGCGAAACGCCTTCAGTTCTTCCGCCGCGGAGATCCAGCGATTCGCTCCGCGGCTCTCCGCCGTCTTGGGCAGCGGAGGCAAATTCGAGTCGTCGATCTTGGCGGGAACGGTTTTGCCTTGAGCAAGATCCCAGATGCGCTCGTCGCGGTTGGCGGTGAGTGCATCAAAATTCCGCATCGCTGGGAGGAAGTCGAGATAACCGTAAGTCTTGCTGCGTCCGCCCGTGTAGTAGAACGTGTTGAGCGGCCGGAAGCGGCGAAAGTACTGACGGTTCTTGTCGATCACAACTTGCCGAATCGCATCGTCGATTGTCGGCGGCGGCTCATCGAACAGGCCGCGGTAGACGGCGTTGGCCAGAACGGCGTAACCCTTCTCCTCCAGATGGACGCCATTGAAGGTGAGATCCGAGCCGGGGCTCTCCATAGCCGCCGAGGTCGGCGCGAAAACGTCCACAAAGCCGACCTGTTGCTGCGCGGCGACATCGCGAACAACCTGAGCGTACGAACGCAAACGGCGGTTGTTGAGGTCGGCGGCGGCGACGGCGGCGACGTTCTCATTGGCGATCGGCGACAGCAACACGATCCGCGGAGCCGACTTCCCATTGAACGCTTTCACTTTCGTCGATTCGACGAACTTTGTCAGCGCCTGCCGAAATGCGGGAACGCCCGCCTCGCCGGCGAACGACTCGTTGAAGCCAAACGCCGCGATGATCACGTCGGGTCGTTCGTGTGTCAGGTGTTGTTCGAGGTCGGCGAAATTGTCCGGCCGCGGCTGCAGATCGGGAGTGTCCGCCGCCCACGCCAAATTGCGAACGACGAGCCGGCTGCGCGGATAACGCTGATGCAACAGCGTTTCCAAGTGGCCAAAGTGTTGAGCCTGCTCGAGAAGTCCATTGCCCACCAATGCGATGCGAGTCCCGCCGGCCAACGCGATCGGCAATTCGGTGACAATCGGCTCGGCTGATTCGGCGCGTGGAGCCGACTTCGCATAGACGCCGTATTGCGCTAGTTCCGGGTCTCGAGGCGGAGCCGGCTTGCCGGTCTGCTTGTTCTTCGCATCTTGCTTTCCATCGGGCGACGACTTACCCGCTTTCTTTTTCTTCTTCCGAGGTTTCGTTTGCTCACTCGTCCGCTGACCGATCGCGTCGACGCGCGTGCGCGCTTTGGGGACGGGACGGTCGGCCGCCCAGTGGATCCCATTGATAAACAAACGAACCCAGTTCGGATCGGCGAATGTCTGTGGATGACCGAGCGTAGTCGCAAAAACTCGACCGCCCCATTTGTTTCGCCACGTCCAGGCGACGTCCTCAGTCATGGTTGCTTTGAGCACGTGCTCGCCAAACGAATTCTTGACCTTGCCGGTGCGCTTCGAATCGCCCGAGCCAATCAACAACGGCGTGGCGTCGCTGGGCAGGTCGACCAAATACAACGTACCCGCCGCCGCCCGCTCCTTCTTGATTTCGACGCCGTTCAGAATCGGGTGTCGATCCGCCCCCTCGGCCACCGTTACTCGCGTACCGCCCCGCAGATGAATGAAATATCGCGACCCCAACGCATCCGCGCCAAAACCGTTGTTCCACTTGGAGCGAACATCGCCGCCCGGATAGGCGAAGGCGTGCGTGCTGGTGCGAAACCCGACGACCGGACGCCCCGATTTGAGGTATTCCTCGACGTGTCCAAGTTGATCGTCGGGGAGCGTCAGAAAACGCGCAAAGAAGATCGCCACGTCGGCGGTCCGCAACGCTTCAATTCCCGGCAAGCCGGCCGCGTTGCGTTCGGGGTTTCCCTTGGCGGTGACAACTGTCGTGCGAAAACCGAATCGCTCAAGTTGCTTCGCCAGCGGCGGCAGCGTATCGCCAGGACTGTAATGGGGCGTACCGATCACAAAGACCGCATGAGGCTCGGCGGCGGTTGCGATTGAAGCCGCGAACGAGATGGTCAAAGCGATCGTGATCGTCCGTGTCGTCATGTTCATGCATCGAGTCTTTCGGCGAGGTCGCGAGTGGAAGCGAGTTTCAGTTTCGAGCAATTACTTTACGCGTCTGCTGGGAAGTAGACCTTGGGCATTGGACATTGGGCATTGGACGATCAAGTCCTGTGAGAGTCGGGGACCAGCGGCGGCTGCTCTTGAGCTACAGAATAATCTCTCTCCTCCAAAGACGGATGCCCCCACGGTCCGAACGTGCCAAACTCTTCGCACTGGTCGGCGCCAAGCACGAAGTTAACTTCAATTTCGTCGCCGTCCGTCACGTCGCATCGATGAAAGCCGAACCGCGTCTCGGCGTCCGCCCAACGCTCATTCAGCTGAGCCGTATTGCCGGCGGCCGGCGTGCGGTAGATGCGAATGCCATCGACGACCTGCACGGGACGACCGGTGTGGACATGCCCGCAGAACAAAATGTCGACTCGAGCCGCCCGCAGCAACTCCCACAAGCGCAAACGATGCGGACGGTCGATCGAAAAATACCAGTTGTCGTATTGCTCGGCGCAGGTGATGTCCCACTCCGGTTCGTCCAACGACTCCATAAAAGGCCAGTAGTGCATCATCGCCACGTGCCGCTTGCCCGGCGGCAACTCGGGCAAGCGCTCGAGTAACCGCCAGAAGCGCTCCTCTTGCGGCAACCCCGAACCGGCGACTCCGGCGAAGAATCCAGTGAACCGCACCCCCCGATGCAGGAACGTCCATTCACTCGGACCAAAGTACGAAGCAAAAAGCTCCAAACGAGAGTTCGTGACGATCAAGGTGCGGTCGTCCCAGTCGCGTTTGACGCCGCGCCGAGCGGTGAACTTGTTTCCGACATCCATGTTCCCGGGGATGACAAAGGCTGGGAACGGCAACTGTTGCAAGTCGTCGCGCGCTTGTTGGTACTCAAACTCATGCGAGTCGCCGTCGCGAGTCAAGTCGCCGCCGTGAATCAGGAAGTCGGCGTCGACGGACGCCAGCTGTTTGCGAATGGCCGCCCACCGCCGATTGATGGCCGGTCGAAAACGATAGGATCGAGCCGTTCCCATGTGGCTGTCATTGACGTGCAGGAAGGTCCACTTCGCAGTCACAATCGAGATTCCCTAAACTCGCGTACGAGACGTTTCACCAGCGACGTCTCGCCAGTTCTTTTTCGCTATTATAGACGGGCGACTTCCTTTCCGTTGGAGCAGCGACCGATGACAACATCGAAACGTTACCCGCAAAACAATTTGGCCGCCTGCATGCTTCCCTGGACGGAGTCATTCGAGCTCGACGAGACGCTGTTCGCGGAACATATTCAATCGTCACTCGACGACGGTTACGCCAACTTGTACGTCATGGGCACGGCGGGTGAAGGGTACGCCCTGTGTGAACGCCGCTTCCGCCAGATCGTCGAGCAGTTCGCCGCCCAAACCGTCCGCGACGGAATTGATCCGCAGGTAGGCGTCATCGGACTGTCGATGGAACAAACGCTTGAGCGGATCGAGTTCGCCTATCAGCTGGGCGTGCGCATGTTTCAGATCTCGTTGCCCAGCTGGGGAGCCTTGGATGAATCGGAGGCGATGCTGTTCTTCACAACGGTTTGCGGGCGATTCCCCGATTGCCGCTTCCTCCACTACAACTTGCCGCGCGCGGGTCGAATTATCCGCGGCGCCGAATACAGTCGCATCGCGGCCGAGACGCCGAACCTGGTAGCCACCAAGAATAGTTCGACCGACTACGCGCGAACGTTTGACCTGATGATCAACGCGCCCGAGCTACAGCACTTCCTGCTCGAGGGCAACTTTGCGATGGGCTGCTCGCTCGGCGAGTGTTCACTGCTGTGCAGTCACGACGTGCTCTTCCCGAAATCGACCTGGAAGTTCTTCGCCGCCGGCCAGCAGCGCGATCTACCCGAGTTGTTTCGCTTGACGAGTTTCTTCCACGAAGTCACGGGCAAGCTGTTTGCACATTGTGAACGGAGCATGATCGACGGCAGTTACGACAAGACGTTCATCTGGCTACGAAACCCCAGATTCTCCAACCGCCTGCTGCCGCCGTATATCGGATTGAGCGAAGAGGAGTCGCGCATCTGCCGTGAAGTTTACGAAGAACTTTACCGAGATCAGCAGTAGGCTTGAAGAATCGAAGATACGCAGTTTTAAGGCGGAGCGCCGACCCTGAATCCGCGATCTTTGTGCCTCCGTGCC
>JASMLW010000573.1 GCA_030748485.1 Pirellulaceae bacterium | reverse complement strand
GGAAAGACGCCTGCAGTCTGCTCGGCGTGATTACGTTGGAGGTCGCCGCTGGCCACAAACGCGGCGACCCGAGCCCCTTGTCGAACAGCGGGGTCGGCGGCGTGCAGATGGCGCACGTCGCGGTCGATCGCAGCACGGGCGTCATCAAGCTGAAGAAGTTTGTCGCCGTCCAAGACCAAGGACTCGTCATCAACCCGATGACGTGCAAGAGTCAAATCTACGGAGCCGTCTGTATGGGAGTCGCCGCGGCGCTGTTTGAGCACCGTGTCACCGATCCCCGCTCGGGGGCGTTCGTCAATGCTGAGTTGAGCGACTATCAGTTGGCTCGACTCGGCGACGTCGGCGAGATTGTTGTCGAGTTGTACGAACCGGATTCGCAGCGCAAACGCGGCGTCATCGGCAACGGCGAGCCGCCGGCGATCAGTCCGATGGCGGCGATCTCGAACGCTGTCTGCAACGCCCTGGGCGTTCGCGTGCCGGTCGTTCCGATGACACCCAAACGTGTGCTCACCGCTTTGGAAGGGAGGGCGTAAGCAATGAAGAATTTTGAATACGCGGCGCCTCGTACGGAAACCGAGGCAGTTGAATTGCTTTCGCCCGAGGCTGGACAAGTCGAAGTCCTCGCGGGCGGCACCGATCTGGTCGGTTTGATGAAGAAGATGATCATCAAGCCGGATCGAGTCGTGAACATCACCGAAATCGACTCGCTGAAGCGGATCGAACCGTTGGACGACGGCGGCGTGCGGATCGGAGCCGCCGTCACGTTGGACGAGGTGCTCGAGCACCCCTACCTGGAAAACTACCCGGCCGTCCTGCAGGCGATTCGCGGCATCAACAGTATGCAACTGCAATGCCAAGGAACGTTGGGCGGTGAAGTTTGCCAACGACCGCGATGCTGGTTCTGGCGGAACGGCGAAGACCTGATCGACACCGACGTGGAGCATGGCGACAACCGGTTCCACGCCATCTTCGGGAACTCCGGACCCGCCAAGTTCGTCAGTAGTTCGCGCATCGCTCCAGCTCTGATCGCGCTCAACGCTTCGCTGAGATTGATCGGACCTGGCGAGCGGGAAGAGCGATACTTGCCCGTCGGGGACTTCTATCGAGTTCCTCGCCGGACGGGTCAGCGCGAGAATGTGCTCGACCCGCAACAGATGGTTTCCCATATCCTCTTGCCATCGCCGCACGAGGGCTGGCTGAACGCCACATACGAAGTGCGCGCCGGAGAGGGGCCTGAATTCCCGCTCGCCAGCGCGGCGGCGGCGCTCCAAGTCGATGGGCTGGGCGTGATTCAAGACGCGCGCGTCGTGCTGGGCCAAGTGGCCCCCACGCCGTGGGTCTCCGAGCCGGCTCAAACCATGCTCCGCGGCTTGCAAGTGGATCCGGAGGTCGCCGAGGCGGCTGGCCGGGAAGCGGTCTCTGAAGCAACACCGCTTTCGGAGAATGGATACAAAGTCCAGCTGGCCAGGGTCGCCGTCAAACGGGCGCTGCTGTTGGCCACCGGACAGGAAACGGGAGGATTCTAGAATGCCATTCGAAAAGCAATACGACACGCCAGAGCCGATCGAGCATCCCCCGTGCCTGCACTTGCGCAGCAAGGCGATGTTCGTTACCGGAGACCGATCGCCGACACACGCCGATGAAGAAGGCGGACACTATTGTTGGTGCAATGAAACCCAGCATATCATTGGCCCGGACGACAAGGACGTCGGTCGCCGCGCCTGTGACCCTGTGCGCAATTGCTACAAAGAGACGCTCTAACAGGCGCGTTTCATTCGCATGTTGAGCCCGCGTTCGAACACTCGAACGCGGGCTTTCTTCTTGCCTGGCTACCCCTCAAACGGTGAGCGAAGCATCTAGGGCGCAAATCGTTCGCTCACATTGTCACAAACAAGCGACGTAACTAGAATCCAGGGTTTCGGCCACGCCGTAGCCCTCCCGTAAGCCTCCCTTCCCGAAGCCCATGTCGCTCCCCCCCGTCTTGCTCCTGCTGATCGGGTTCGTCCTGCTCTATTTTGGCGCTGAGTGGCTTGTCGACGGAGCCAGCGACATCGCGTCTCACTTTCGTCTTTCCAAGACGTTTGTCGGATTGACCCTTGTCGCGTTCGGCACCAGCGCTCCGGAAATGGTGGTCAACATCATCGCCGCTGTGCAGACGCGGGCGACCGCGTTCGCGCTGTCCAACATTGCCGGCAGCAATCTTACGAATCTCTGCATCGGTTTCGGGCTGGCGACCTTGTTCGCAGTCCTGCCGTGCCGGCGGAAGAACTTTCGCATCGACTTGGCCTACGTCGTGTTATCGCCCGCCATCGTGGTCGCATCGTTCGCAGTGACCATCTCCTTGGGAAAGCCCAGTCTGACCCTGCCCGCCGCCGGTATCCTCGTCGGAATGCTGATCGTCTACTTGTATTTGCTCATCGGCCGCAGCGCCGCGGACGAGGCGGACGATCCGACTCAGGTTGAAGTCTGGAAACCGCTGTTGATGTTCGCCGCCGGCGTAGCGTTTCTCTACGGGGGAGGGCAATTGGTTTTCCTAAATGCGCTGGCTTTGGCCGAAACGCTGAAGGTTCCGGCGCCCCTGATCGGCCTGACGATCGTCGCCGCCGGCACCTCGATCCCCGATGTGACGGCGAGCGTTGTCGCGGCTCGCCGGGGCGAACATGAGATCGCGATTGGAAACCTCCTCGGCAGCAACATTTCCAACGTGCTCGTTGTGCTGACCGCGACGACCTTTGTCGTCCGCGCCCCACTCACGTGCACCCTAATGGAGGTCTGGGACTACGTCGCCGTCGTGGGCGTCTCGCTCGTATTCGCCGCGGTCGCCGCCTGGAGAGAGAAGATTGGCCGAGTCCTCGGGATCGCCCTCCTGTTCGCGTTCTTCACATATTTCGCCGTGCGGATCGCAATGGAAGTTTTGAAATCGGGAGTGTGAGATTCAACGTCTCCCCATCGACCACTCGAACAGTCCAATCTGCTGACGAGAAAGATTACGAGCTGGATTTCTTGGCGCGCCACTGCCAAACTCAACTCATCCAAGCGCGATGCGTTTGGCGGGCGAACCCGATTCGTTTCCCTGACTTTACACTGACTCCATGACGAT
>JASMLW010000572.1 GCA_030748485.1 Pirellulaceae bacterium | reverse complement strand
GTCCTGCTCAAAAGTGCGGCTGACGATTGAACTGAAACAGGAAACTCTGACGAATCCCTCTACGTGCTGGCCGAGTTGCCGTAGTGGACTTCGCCAGAAGTCCGGCTCAGAAGTCCGGCTGACGATTGAACTGAAGCAGGGGAATTCTGGCGAATTCCACTTCGTGCGGCTAGCGGTTTAGCATGCCGCGCAACAGTTGCTGAGGTTGGACGGGCAAATTGCCGATCCGCAGTTTGGCCAACAACTCCGATTTCAGAGATTCGATCTCTCGGTCGTGCAGGTTGAGCTGTTCGGCGAGTCGCGATTCTTGTTCGCGAACAAGCGCATCGAATTGCTCCGTCTTCTGAGCGAGAAGCTCATCGACCTTGGCGCTGAGTTGTTGCTTGCGATAGTCGAGCTCCATCTCGCCGACTTGCTGCAAGGCGGTGGCGACCTGTCCGCCGAGGTTGGACTCCAACTCCACTTTCGGCCGCCGGGGCGGTCCGTTGATGCTCACCACCGCTTCGAGAGAATTGACATTCGTCAGCGCCGTCGCCAGGTTGTTGTCGAAGCGTTCACCCAGCCGCCCACGAGTTCGCGGCTGCAGGTCGAGTTCCGGCTGCTGAAAAATCAGCCGGCCGGCGAGCTCGCCGTATTCGAGTGTGAGTTCGCACCAAATCCGCGCCCGCGATCGACCTACTTCGAGCGAGATCTTGTCCGCGTCACCCCAGGTGCGCTCCTGCATCACTAGCTCGGGAATGTCGATGACGTAGTGTTGCCGAGCCACGCCTAAACGATAGTCGATCGTCGCGTGGGCGAGCACGGCGACATCTCCCTTCGCCTGAAGACGAAGCACGGTCGGGCGATCTAGCCGCGCGGGCTGAGTCGACACGTCGGTTGCATAAGCGACAAACGGGAACTGCTTGTCGTCAATGTCCGCCATCCCGTCGATCGACATCCGCCGAATCCACAGATCGGGCGGCAACGATGCGAAGTGAACATCTTCGCCCGCAAACCGCTTCGCCTCGGGTTCACTCGTAACCTCCAGCAATTGCCGACAACGATTCACCCAAGCGAAGACGGTCGCCAGCCGCCGCTGCGTCTCCGCCTCAAGGAAGTAGTTCGAGAGTTTGCCTTCCTCGAGCGCGTCGAGGTGAAAGCGTTGGCGGAGCTGAGTCAAATCGCGCTGCCTGGCGGCCTCGAGCGACGCCCAATCGGCGCGAGCCTCGTTGGGAGCGGCCCGCACTTGGAAACGAATATTGTTCACGATGGCGCGGAGATCGACGAGTTCCCGGTTCGCGGAGTCCAACGCCTCGGCGACCTGCAGCGGATTGTTGCGGTCGGTTCGCTCGTAAAGTTGCCTTAACCATTTGATGCGCTCGGGCACCATCCGCGCCTGCTGCTCTAACGTCTCGTAGCGAGTCTTCCACTTCTCGGCGAGTTGGTCGGCTAGACGGACGGACTCCAGTTCGGCGATCAGCCCCTTCGCCCCGTCTTCGCCCAGTTGCTTGACCCACTGTTCGTTCAACTCAGGGAGCGCGAACCCAGCATCGCGCGGCGGCTGGATTTGTTTGTCGTCGAGTTCACCGGATTCGTCCCGAGGCGCGCTGACCACCAGCCCGTGGACTGCCGCCTGATCGACAACAAATTGCCGTCGAAAGAACGCGTTCGAATTCAAGTCGACAACCACCGAGTCGGCCTGGGCCAGGTTCTCCATCGGCGACTTGGGATTCGCCACCGCCAAACCTGTCATCTTCAGCTTGGTGTGAGTCAAGGACGTTTGCACCGAATCGATTTCGACCTTCGCGCCGACGATGCGGCTCCCCAGGCTCGCTAATGACCACCGCAGCAACGGATCGAGTCCGAAGACAACGAACAGCGCCACCGCGGCCACCGCCAGCAGACGAGGAACGACGTATTTCCACCGGATCATTGTGTCACCTGGTACGCGTCTGCGTTCATTTATCGCCGTCGTGCCGGGAGCCGCGAGCGTGGATGATGGACGTGAGATCAAAGCTGGGGACCTGCAACGATTTTCGCTTCGACTTCGTCGCGGTGGGCGGACGCTGGTCGCGGGGCGGACGCGTCTGCGCGCCCGCGTGCGAATGGTCGACGCGCCGTTTCGCCTCAGCGCGATCGTCCGTTTCGTCAACGGTTGCTTGAGCGTCGTCCGACTCGCTCGCTTCAGAGCTCGCCGGATCCGCATCGGCGGCAGTCGCCGTCTCGTCGCTAACGACGGGAATCAGCGCCGGCGCGGCGCACTCATCAGCCGGATCGTACTGCAGCGCCAGCTCCCTCAACTCCTGCGCGACCAGCTCTTGAGAAACTTGCTCCTGGGCAATCAACTCCTGAACCATCAGCTCTTCCACCGCCAGTCGTTCCGCATCCGCCAACGGGACCGGTGTCTCCTCGGCAGCCGCCGCAGCCAACTCCTCCGGGTCCTCCGGCTCCAACGCCGGGCCGCCAAGCTCGGCTTCCGCCGAATAGAGATTCGTGAGCAGCGCCGAGTTGGTGTCCATCGCGTCGGCTGCGCGTTCGATGATCGCGGCGGCTTCATCCACAACGTGTTCAGCCACCGCGGCAGTGTCCTCGGCAGTGTCATCGGCTGCCACTTGTGCATCGTCGGCGACGGCATCGAGGTTGAGGATGTGACC
>JASMLW010000571.1 GCA_030748485.1 Pirellulaceae bacterium | reverse complement strand
ACGCGGCGGACAACCACCGCGCGTCGCAGGTGCAGGTGGTGGACCGCAAGACGCAGGTGCTGTTGATCGCCGGCGGGCCGTCCCGCGAATTCCGCTTCCTCCGCAACCTGCTGTTTCGCGATCCCGAAGTCGTTTCGCACGTCTGGCTGCAGTCGGGCAAGCCGGGCATTTCGCAGGAGTCCGATCAACTGATCTTTGAATTCCCCGAAATCCCCGACGAGTTGTACAAGTACGACTGCATCGTCGCCTTCGATCCCAATTGGCTCGAACTCACCGCCGGGCAAGTCGACCTGCTGGAGAAGTGGGTCGCCGAAAAAGCCGGCGGCTTGGTCGTGGTGGCGGGGCCGGTGAACACGCCCCGCTGGGCCAACTTGGCGCGGGGCAACGATCGCCGCATCGACTCGATCAAGGGACTCTACCCCGTCAGTTTCTACAGTTGGCGGTCGTCGACCATCAGCCTCGGGCGGTTTGGCGGCAGCGCGGTCTGGCCGATCCAGTTCTCCGATGACGGCTACCAAGCCGAATTCCTCTGGTTGTCCGAAGACCAAGTGTCCAGTGAAGCGGCCTGGTCGTCGTTTGATGGCGTCTACGGCTACTACGCGGTGAAAGATCCCAAGCCCGGCGCCCGCATCTATTCGCGATTCGCCGATCCCGATACGGCGATCGACGGAGACCTGCCGATCTACATGGCCGGGCATCTCTACGGCGCCGGCCGCGTCTTTTTTCAAGCGAGCGGCGAACTGTGGCGGATTCGCGCCTTGGATGACACCTACTTTCAGCAGTACTACACCAAGTTGATTCGGTGGGCGTCCCAGGGACGACTGCTGCGAGATTCGCGACACGGGGTGCTTTTGGTCGACAAAGAACGCTGTCTGATTGGCGATCACGTTGGCGTGCAGGCGATTCTGAACGACTCACAGCACCAACCGTTGACGCAGGCGGAAGTTGAGGCTGAGCTTGTCCATCCCAAGGGCGGCCGGACGCCGCTGATTCTGCGGCGCACCCAGGACGGAGCCCGGGAGGGGATGTTCACGGCACAGATCACGGCCGCGGAAGACGGCGACTATCGCATCGAGCTAATGCCTCCCGGCGCCGATGCCGACGAACTTTTGACCCGTACAGTACTTGTGAGAACTCCCGCACTGGAAACCGAACAACCGCAGCGGAACGACCGCGGGCTGAGAGCGTTGACGCGGGAAAACGGCCAGTATCTGGTCGGCGCCGAAGCCGCCTTGGACGCCAGTCAGACAGGAGCCGCCTTGCCGACGCTGCTGACCGCCCAAGACCAGACGACGTTTCTTCCCGGTGTGCCGGACCGGCGATTTGCTCAAACCCTGCGAGGTTGGCTGATCGCCTTGATTTGCGGCGCTTTGTGCTGGGAGTGGATTATTCGGAGGTTGAGCAAATTGGCGTAATTGCGCGAGAGTTGGCCGGTGCTGCGAATCGGCCTACCTGTCGCCCTCGTCATAGATGTAAGTCGATCAATAGCAACAAGAAATCGCGATTCGGGTATGCGCAGCGCGGCGGCAGGCCCTAGAATCTTGCCATCAGTATTTGGGAAAGCCATACATGGCGACCACGACACACCCCACCACGGCTCCTCTGTCACACGACATCCGCCGCGTGCTTTCCAAGCTCCGCTGGCGAATCCGATTCTACGTTTGGCTAGAGGGCTTCTTGGCGATTGCCGTGTGGGTCGGCCTGACGTTCTGGCTGGGTCTGGCGCTCGACTACCTGCCCGTTTTGATGTGGGCCAATGAGCTTCCCTGGGGGGCTCGGGCGTTTGGACTGGGCATGGTCGGAGCCGTCTCGCTGTGGCTCGTCTTCCGCTACATCCTGCGGCGCACTTTTGTCCCGCTTCGCGACCGCTCGATGGCCGTTGTGCTGGAGCGCCGCTACGGCGATTTGGGTGACAGTTTGGTCACCTCCGTCGAGCTCTCCCAGCGACCCACCGAAGCCGACGTCGAGATGCTGCAGAATACGAACGACGTGGCGGCGGAGGGAATCCGCGGCGTCCGGATCGGCGAGGTGTTTCATTTTCCGCCACTGGTGATGAAGGCGGCCGCCTCGGTCATTTTGCTGGCTCCCATCGGTGCGTTCTACGCCGCCGCCCCCGATAAATTCGACGTTTGGGTCAATCGCTTTTACCGTCTCCAGGAACAGTCTTGGCCGCGCAACGCTCACATCAGCGTCGTCGGCGCCGAGGTGCACCGCGACTGGTCCGACCATTGGAGCCAGCGGCAACCGCAACAGCTGCGCAAGTTCGAGAATGGAGTCTTGCGCGTCGCCCGCGGAGCCAGCATGCAGTTGCGCGTCGGAGCCGACGCGCGGGCCGCGGTCATCCCCGATTACTGCACGATCGTCTACCGCTCCTCGGATCGATCCCGAGGTCGCGTCAACATGCAGCAAGTCGGCAGCCCCCGCGACGGCCAACAGCTGTACACATTTGACGCCAAGCCGCTCAAAGGCGTGCTCAACGATATCCGATTCGACGTGGTTGGATTCGACCATCGAGTCCGCAACTATCGAATCGAAGTTGTCGAGAGCCCCGCGGTCGTTTCCACTCTTCTCCACTGTACGTATCCAAAGTATCTCGAGGACGAAGAGACCGGTGCCTGGACGCCGCGCTCTGTCGAGTACTTGTCCAGCGGCATGCAACTGCCGCAAGGCACCGAAGTGCGAATGGAGTTTCGCGCGAACAAGCCCATCACCGAGGCGATCGTGCTCAGGCTGGAGGACAATCAAGTCATCGAAGCCGAGATGCTCGACGATCAGTCGTTTCAGTGTCGGTTGAAGTTGGACGGGCAACCGCTCACGTTGGAAGTCTTGCTGGCTGATCACAACAACGTACTGAGCGAGCAGCCGCAGCGCTATCTGGTTGGGTCCGTCGAAGATCAGCCGCCCAAGGTGAACGTGCGACTGCGCGGCATCGGCAGTGCGGTCACTCCCGACGTGGTGATCCCGATCGAGGGTACGATCGAAGACGACTACCAGGTCGATCGCGCCTGGTTTGACGTTCGCCGTGACGAAGATCCGTCACAGATCTTCAACTTCCCGCCGGCGGCGACTGGCCCGACCAAAACGAAACTCGATTTTCGTCTTTTGCGCAGCGAAGAAGGTGGTCTGGAACTCGAACCGGGCCAGCAGTTGGAGTTGGCCGTGCGGGCCAGCGATCGGTTCGACCTCGATGGTCAACCCCATGTCGGCGGAGCGGATCCCTGGCGGCTCGCTGTCGTCACTCCGGATGAGCTGCTCGCTATCTTGGAGCGGGCCGAATTGGCCCTGCGGCGTCGATTCGAACAGTCCGTCAATGAAACTGAGGATATGCGCGATGAATTGTTGCGGGTTCAAGTGGAATTAGGCGGCAAGACGAACGAGGCCTCCGATCCGTCGGACGCCCCCGCGGACTCCGACGAAGTTCTGCAGGAACAACTCGCCCGACGCTTGGCGCGAATCCGTCAATCGGCCTCGCAGAGCCAGAAAATCGCCCAAGAGGTCCTTGGCGTCTCGATTTCTTTCATCGACATCGGCACTGAATTGACCAACAATCGGCTCGACACCGAAGATCGGAAAGACCGGTTGGAGGACCAGATCGCCAGCCCCCTGAAGCAGATCGCACAACAGCTGTTCCCCGAACTGGATGAACAGATTGCCCAACTGGAAAAGTCGCACAACTCGCCAGAAGGACCCGCCGCGGCGGAGACGGCGGTCGATCAATCCAATAGAATCCTTACTGAGATGAACACGGTGCTCGACTCGATGCTGAATATTGAGTCGTACAATGAACTGATTGAGCTCGTCAGGGAACTCATCAAAGAGCAAGCGGAGTTAATCGAGAAGACCGACAAGAAACACAAGTCGAGCTTCTTTGACGAGTAGAAACGTCAGCACGGGAGTGAAAAATGAAGGCTCTCCAATCTTTGACTATGGCTCTCCTCATCCTGGCCGTCTCGACGACGGCGTGGAGTCAAGAGGCGCCCCCAGCGAAGGATACTGAAAAGGCTTCCGCGGAAGCCGGCGGTGAAAAGAAAGCCGAAGACCCCAAGGAAGATGCGGGCGCCGAAATCCTGCGGCGGCAAAAGACCGTCCGGCAACGCTACGAACGCTTGGAGACGCTGCTCTTCAACAAGGCCGCGCTGGAGGCTTCCGACAATCCGCGGCGGGCCTCCCTGTTGCGCAAGGCGTTTCAGCAATCCAAGTCCCGCTTGACGACTCAACAACTCGCCGAAGTTGTCGCCAAACTCGAAAAGGGTAGTTACAAACCGGCGATCGGCGGTCAGCAACAAAGTCTCGGTGACCTGAAGGATCTACTGGAACTGCTGGCCAGCGAAAACCGCAGCCAGCGACTCAAAGATCAAGAGAAGAAACTTCGTGAGTTCATTCAGGAAGTCGAACGGCTGATTCGGCAACAACGCAGCATTCAAGGTCAAACCGAAGGCGGAGCCGATGCCGACAAACTCGCCAAGGATCAAGGCAAAGTCGCCGATCGGACCAAGCAACTGACAGACCAAGTCGCCGAGTCTCAAGGCAATGACCCGCAAGATGGTCAGGACGGCAAAGACGGCGGCAAGGATGGCAAGCAGGGCGGCAAAGACGGCAAGCAGGGCGGCAAGGATGGAAAGCAAGGAGGCAAGGACGGAAAGCAGGACGACAAGGACGGAAAGCAGGACGACAAGGACGGAAAGC
>JASMLW010000570.1 GCA_030748485.1 Pirellulaceae bacterium | reverse complement strand
TGCCTTTAACGATCGCTTCCAGTCGCACCACTTTGACCGCGGCGACGTCTCTCGCTCTGATCAGCCCACTGGCGTCCGACGCGATCGGATACTTAGGAGCATGCTGAAGCGCAGCGTCCAACTCACTCTTGAGGCCTCGAGCTTTTGATACTTGAACTCCTTGCGCCGTACTCCTCACGGTCTTGATGTAGTCCGCCGCGTATTCAAAGAAGCCCGGCTTGTAGAGCTCCAACCCGCTTGGATCCTTCTCATTCACGGCGTCGTTCTTGACGTAGCGATAGAAGTTGCCGTCGGCTTGGAAGCCGAGGGGGTCGGCGCTGGTGAACTGGCCGCGGGACGGGTCGTAGGCGCGGCGGCGGAGATGGTAGCGGTCCAGCTCCTCGTCCCGGTAGTAACCCCACTGACCGACCCACTGGTGAGGGTTCTCCGTCGAACCGCTGCTGCCCGCCAACTCGCCAAACGCGCGGTAGATGTACGCGTCCGTCTCCACCTCCGCGTCGTCCGTCAAATGGGTCGTCGAACCCAAGCCGTCGAAGTGATGGAAGCTGGACGACGACAGACTCTCGTCGTATCGGCTCAACAAACGGCCGAATTGGTCCACCGCGCGGGGATCGCGCTGATCCTCCCCCGAGCGACTATGATCGCCGGAGCCGCTGGGCGTCTCCAGCGTGTTGACGAACAGGGTCGAGCCGAGATCGTCCGTCTCGCTCAACAGATCGGCTCCCGCCCAGATGAACTTCCGCTCCTCCAGACCGTCGTCCTTGCCGACCCGACGGTGGTTCCCGTCGTACTGGAAGGTGACGGTCGAGCCGCCGGGCGTCTCGACGCTCACCAAACGGTTCTCCGCATCGTAGACCTGCGTGGTCACATCGCCGAGCGGCGTCTCCTTACCGGTGGCCCGGTTGCCGCCATTGTTGGAACGCCGCGGCGCGGGGCCACGCGTGTATGGAACGTTTGGATGCAGCCGACACGTCTGGTTCACCCGTGCTCAAGCACGGGCCTTCGCCGCCTGCGGCGGACTGGGGCGTAAACGCCCCTGACTCGATGGTCGGAGACCATTCGTGAACAGAGCCGCCGACAGATTCGCGCTCAGCGCGGACTCCGAATCGCCGCGATGTGTTGAGTGGAACGCCCATTGTCGCGACTTCGTTGCGAAGTCCCGCCCGGCAGGCGGGACCTACCAGGCGGATCTAAATCGCCGCGATGTGTTAGGTGGTGCGCACTTTGTCGCGACTTTGTCGCCATGTCCTGCCCGGCAGGCGGGACCTACCAGGCGAATCTAAATCGCCGCGATGTGTTGAGTAGAACGTCCATTGTCGCGACTTCGTCGCGATGTCCCGCCCGGCAGGCGGGACCTGCTTGGTCTACAGCGCTTGCTGCGATTCGTCGTCGATTTGGAATTGGGCGACCGATCCCTGCAGATGCTTGGCCATGTCCGAGAACTCTTCGCCAGCCTCTTTCGACTGACTTGCCCCGGCGGCCGTTTGCCGCAGAACTTGGTCGACCTGGACGATGTTCTGCGTGATCTCCTCGCTGGCGTGCGCTGACTGCAAGACGCCTGACGAGACAACTCGCGAAGCGGCGGCCGTGTCAGATATGCTCACCGAGATCTGCTTGGTCGTGGAGTTTTGCGTTTCGACTGCGGAAGCAATCGCGTTGGCGACTTTGTTTACGTTGGCGATGACTTCGCTGATCCGTTTGATCGACGCCACGGCCTCGGTTGTCGACCCCTGCATCCCCTCAATGCGTCGTCGAATGTCCTCCGTCGCGGCGGCAGTTTGTTTGGCCAGTTCCTTGACTTCGGTCGCGACAACGGCGAACCCTTTGCCGGCGTCGCCTGCTCGGGCCGCTTCGATTGTTGCGTTGAGCGCCAGCAGATTCGTCTGTTCGGCAATGTCCTGAATCACCGAGACGACGTTTCCGATCTCTTTCGCAGATTCACCCAGATTGGCGATTTTTGAGTCACTCTCCCGCACCAACTCGGCCGCCTCGCTGGCAATCGCGGCCGATTGCTCGGCGTTGTTAGCGACATTGCCGATCGACTCAGTCACGTTGGTGACGGCTCCGGCGACTTCATTGATTTTGTTGGAGACTTCCTCAGTCGACTGAGCCATCGTCTTCATATTCAGCGACATCTCTTCAGCAGCGGCCGAGACCGTTCGCGTTCGCGTGGTCGCATCGTCCGCCAGAGTGGCCAACTCGGTCGATGTGCCCGCCAGCCCCGCGGACGAACCACTCAACGTTTCCGTATTGCCGCGAATGTTGACGATGATGCTTTGCAGTTTGCTGGCCAGCTCATTGATTGACTCACCCAATCGAGCCACTTCATCGTTACCCGTTACTGAGACGCGTCGAGTCAAATCGCCCTTTGCGATCTCGCCCAACACCTCGATGCTGTCGCTCACGGGCTTAAAGAATCTTCTCGACACCAGGACACTGACGACGCCCGCAGTCAAGCATCCTCCAATCGTGACCAGCGCCATCAACCAACCGTACCGAGCTCTTGTGTTGCTGAGCTGATCGACCATCGCCGCGGATTCTGTGACCGGCACGGTGGTGACGACGGCTCCCATCAGATCGTTGAGTTCAAATGTCTTGACGAGTTCGTCACCGCGGCGTGCGCGAATTTCGGCCGTCTTTTCCAGTTTATTGTGGCATTCGACGCAGCTCTTGGCGCTCGCCAGATCAGCCGTCATCACGCGCACAACTTCAATGCCGTGGTCGGTGACGCCGCGTTCCCAATAGGGTTCGAAAGGCGTTTCGCCGCCGAGCATACTCTCCTGCTGGTCGAGCAACGACTGCCACCCGCGTTTCTCAAATTCCGTGCTCAGGCCTTGATCCCGATTGATATTCCAGCCGCTGCGGAGCACAAAGCTGGCCCCGTGTTCTCCCGCGGACTCTTTCATCGTGCTGCTGACATGTGTCACAAACGTCGCCGGCAATGGAGCTTCGCCTTCGCCGGGAGTCGTGCTGAACTTGACGCCCTGAGGCTTCAGTTGAGACACGATGTCCTTGGCGTATCGTGATCGCGTCGCGGCAACTTGATTGGCGATGCTCTTGCCCACCGCGACCGCTTGCGAATTGACGAGGTCGGTCTGACCTCGCTCGATGGCCCGGTCCGCGGAGAACCAGACGGTGGCTGTCGCCGCACCGAGAATTACTATCAGAGACACGCTCAACAACGAGAATTTTGTGCCAATGCCCATCGGTCCACCCCTGGCGAATTCAGCATGTTCGAATCAAACGGGTCGCGCCACGCGCCCGTGAATTTCCATTTTGAATCGTAGGTTGCCACTTGTGCGCGGCGGAGAGCCTTCGACCGCGTATGGCAACGCTATTCGTTTACCTTCGGATTCCGCGACGTTTGCATGCAATTTGACGATTGCGCCAACTGAGTGGAGTTTGTCAGTGGACTCTGGATAGTTCCTCCCAGAACTGGGAAACGGCTGCCCAACCGGCCAGTCCTGAAACGATGTAAGGTGAGTGCCGGCGCCTGTCGGCGTTGACGGCACGTGTTGCCGAACGCGCGAGCCACTCGATGACCAATCCCTCTCCAGTCTCGGTGAAAGCCGGCACGGCGAAGACAAATGCGGCGGACTACTGGATTGCCGGCGCCGCCCGCGATCTGCCGCTTATCGTCGCCACGCCGCTGTTGGTGTTGCCCGCCGTCCTGCTCGCGCGGGCCTGGTGGTCGGACGGAGCGGTCATTCTGTTTATCGCGGCCTTTGGTCAACTGGGCCACAATTTGCCCGGCATGATGCGCGCGTACGGCGATCGCGAGCTATTCAGTCGCTACCAGATAAGATTCATCGTCGCCCCGATCGCGCTGATCTGCGTCTGCGCATTCGGCGTTTTCCATCATCTCCACGGACTCATCTTGATCAGCGCCGTCTGGGCCATCTGGCACGCGTTCATGCAGACCCACGGGTTCGCTCGCATCTATGACGCCAAGGTCAACTCTCGAGATTCGCTGACTCGGTGGCTCGACTTCGCTTTCGTGCTCGTGTGGTTCGGAGGCGTCATCGTCCTTTGCGATCAGCCGGCCAGCCTGTTGCTTTCACACTACTACAACAGCGGCGGACCAACCGTGCCGGCCGGTTGGCTAGCCGCGCTGCGGACGCTGTGGTTGACCGGGATGATTCTGATTTCGGCGGCATTCGTTGCGCAGTCAATACGAATCTGGCGACAAGGACGGCCGGCGAATCCCGTCAAGTTCCTGTTGTTGTCGATCAGTATCGCCTTCTATTGGTTCGCCTATTCTGGGGCGGAGCACATCTTGGTCGGCGCGGCTATGTTCGATGTCTTCCACGACGTTCAGTACTTGACCATTGTCTGGTTGTTCAATCGACGTCGAGCGGCGTCCGCCGGCCTGGCGGTGGGCCCGTTCACGCGATTCGTCTTCGGTCGTAGCGGAGCCCTCATCGGCGTTTACCTCGGTCTGATCTTCGCCTTCGGAGGCATCCGTTATCTTGAGACCTTCGCCGCATCCCCTCGCGCCGCCGACATGCTGAATGGATTCATCGCCGCCATGGGACTGCTGCACTACTACTACGACGGCTTCATCTGGAAACTGCGCGACCACGACAATCGATCGGCGCTCGGCATCACCAGTACGTCGACGCGCACGCGTCGTCTCGATTTCATGTGGCCGGCGCACGGAGCCAAGTGGTTGCTGTTCGCCGTTCCTTTGGTTTTGTTGTTCTGGACCCAGGCTCATCGCAAACCCGACGAGATCGCTCGGGCGGGAGCGCTGGCTGAAACGATTCCGCAATCCTCAACCGTGCAACTCGACTACGCGCGGGCTCTGGAAAACGCCGCGGCCCGGCGGCTCGCTCGCGATCAATATGCGCGAGTTCTCGAGCTCGATCCAACATCGATCGAAGCGCATCGACGAACGGGCGGGCTGTGCGTTTCTCTCGGCGAAACGACCAGCGGTGTGCGCCATCTGAGGCGAGCTCTGCAGATTGACTCGACGGATCTCGAGTCTCGCAGCATGCTCGGCCGAGCACTGTTCAAAACGGGCGACTTCGCCGCGGCGGAAGACGAACTTCGCCAAGCTGCCGCGATCGACTCTCATTCAGCCGTCACAGTCGGCGATTACGGGATGGCGCTCGTCGCCACTGGCAAGTTGGCTGAAGCGGAACGAGTTTTGCGCGACGCACTCCGCCGCGCCCCCAACTCGCCTCAACTTCATTTTCAACTCGGCAACGCGCTGTTCCGACAGGGTCGCCGGGATGACGCATCTGCTCATTTCCATCGCGCATTGGAGTTGGACCCAAGATTGTCGAGGTCGCAGCGGCCGCCCCAACTGCGACTCGGCGACAGTTGACCACTAGCCAACACCGTGCGCCGTCTCTACACCGGGCGCCGAACGGCATAGGTCGCAGAATCATCAAATCCGGCCGCAACATGTGGCTCTAGTCGGCAAACACAAACTCCGCGGATCAGCTCGGTCGGCGGATGATGCTAGGTTTTCATCGGGTCTTTGCGCAATCAACGCTCAATGCAAACTGGGAGATTGACCTTGGTGGACACCTTCAAAAAGCCAACCGCTCGTTCGGAAAACCGGCGCCGTGGACACATGGTTGTGTTATTCGCCGTCCTCCTGGTGCTGGCGCTGGCCATGTTGGCTTTCGCGATCGACACGGGCGTGATGATGGTCGCGCAGACGGAACTTCAGCGATCGGCCGACTCCGCCGTGTTGGCCGGGGCCAGTATCCTCTCGAACGAAGACCTCACCGAAGCGGACGTGATCGACGAAGCGACCTCGTTCCTCACTGCGAACGGTGTCGCATCGAAAGATCTCGACGACGACTTGGTGATCGAATTCGGCGTCTGGGACACCGACACCCGCACCTTTTCGACGACCGACTTCGCCGACGCGACCGCGCTGCGGATACAGATTAACTCGCGGGAAAACAGCTTGTTCTTCGGGAGCGCTCTGGGAACGGGCGCCTTCTCAACCACCATCGACGCGATCGCAGTCACGAATGCGTCGGATAAGGAGCGCGACATCATGCTCGTGCTCGATTGCTCGGGGTCGATGGACAACGACTCGAGTTCACCCGAACAGCCGATGACGGCGGTGAAGGATGGAGCACAGCTGCTCTGTGATGTCGTCAACGACAACGACCAAGTAGGGCTCACCATCTACAACTGGGAGGATCTCAGTGGTCACGAAACGGGACGCGTCGAAGTCGATCTGACAACGACGATCGGCACTGTGAAGTCGAGTGTCAGCGCGTTGAGCGCCGGGTTCTACACGGGTGGAACCAACATCGCCGGCGGTATCCATATCGGCGGAGTGACGTTGAACTCAGGTGCTCGAGACGGCGTTCAAAAGGAATTGGTCGTCTTGACCGATGGCCGGGCCAACGACACTGAACCGCCCTACGATTCGGGGTACAGCGCCGACTCGTCCGCCGTCGCGTGGGCCAATGACATCCGAGCGCTAGGCGTCATCATCCACACGATCAGCGTCGGCGACGGGGCGGACCACTCGCTGATGGCGCAGATCGCCGGCGGTTCGTTGAGCGACGAAAACCCGCTCAAGGGCAAGCACTTCGCGATCACAGGCGACATCGCCGACTACACGGACGGGTTGCTCGAAGCATTCGAGGAAATCGGTCAAGGCGAACGCCGCGTTGCGATCGTCGACTAACCTCCCGGCGCGACCGCCGTTCACCCGCCCGCGACCGACTATCTTCTTGCGCCGAGAAACTTGACGGCGCCGCGCCGCTGGTCGACCATAGCAACTCTCCACGCTACCGGTCACCTTCACGTATGCGAGCGCGCCGTTGATGAGTCGAATCCCCCGCCGATCATTGCCTGTCGTTTTCTTCGTCGCCTTCTTTGCCGCCGCGCCCGCGGCAACCGCCGGGACGATTACTACCGTCGCCGGTACGGGCGCAGCGTCGAACAACGGCGGCGCCGGTAAGGGAACGGAAATCAATGTCGCCCAGCCGTTCGGCGTCGAGATTGGGCCCGGCGGAGCTCTCTACATCACCGAGGTGGGCAACCATCGCGTACTTCGCTTGGATCGCGAGACCGGTCAACTCACCACCGTCGCCGGAACGGGAGAACAAGGTTACTCGGGTGACGGCGGGCCGGCGACCAAAGCGACGCTGAATGAACCCTACGAAGTCCGCTTCGACGATGCGGGCAATATGTTCTTTGTCGAGATGAAGAATCACCTGGTGCGCCGCGTCGACGCGCAGACAGGCGTCATCTCGACCGTCGCCGGCACGGGCAAGGCGGGTTTTAGCGGCGATCGCGGACCCGCAATTGAGGCGACGTTTCGCGCGCCTCACAGCATTGCGCTCGACGGCCGGGGCGGACTGTTGATCGCCGACATCGGCAATCATCGGATTCGTCGCGTCGACTTGCGGACGGGAATCGTCGCTTCGATTGCCGGGTCGAAAGAGCGACGACTGCCAACGGACGGGCAACGAGCTCAAGGGAATCCGATACTCGGGCCCCGGGCGTTAACCGTCGCCAATAACACATTGTGGATCGCGCTTCGAGAAGGACATAGCGTCTGGAAGATGGACCTGGAAGATGGACGCTTGCGACACGTGGCCGGCTCCGGCAAGAAGGGCTTTAGCGGAGATGGCGGCGATCCAAAGCAAGCAACCTTCAACGGCCCGAAAGGAATCGCCGTTGGACCCGATGGATTGGTTTACGTCGTCGACACCGAAAACCAGGCGATCCGCCGCATCGATCCCATTCGCGGGACGATTCAAACCATCGCCGGTTCGGGGCCCGACCAACGCGGCGGCGAAGGCGACGGCGGCGACGCCACTAAAGCGCAACTCGATCGACCGCACGGCGTTTGCGTCGACAAACGCGGAGTGGTCTACATCGGCGACACCGTGAATCATCGCGTTCGCAGAGTGACGTCGGGTAAATGAGTGAGAGCTAGGGCCCAGAGTCTGATGTAAAATGGCGATGCGGCCGACGCCGCTGATTTCTCGATACACACCTTCTCGCGCGGAGCTCAACATGGCGATTTCTTCGATCGGTCGACGACACTTTCTAGCCGGCTCGGGTGCGGCCCTCGGCGTCGCCGCGCTGCCCGCCGTCACTCGTGCAGCTGAGGAACCGGTCTACAAGATCTCGCTCGCCCAATGGTCGCTGAACCGCAAACTATTCGGCCGAGAAAAACCAAAACTCGACAATCTCGACTTCGCGGCGACGAGCAAAGCGCTCGGTATCGATGCGGTTGAGTACGTCAATCAGTTCTTCTTTGACAAGGCCAACGACAAGAAGTACTTGGGGGAGATGAAAAAGCGAGCTGCTGACTTGGGAGTAAAGAGCTTGCTGATCATGATCGATCGCGAAGGAAATCTCGGCGACCCGCAAAACGGTCGGCGAACCAAGGCTGTCGAGAATCATTACAAGTGGGTCGAAGCGGCTAAGTTTCTCGGCTGTCACTCCATCCGCGTCAACGCCCGCAGCGACGGGAAACTCAGCTACGACGAACAACTCAAACTCGCCGCCGACGGTCTCCGTCGGTTGACGGAATTCGGCGCGAAACGCGAAATTAACGTGATCGTCGAAAACCACGGTGGCCTGTCCTCCAACGGCGCTTGGCTCGCCGGAGTACTCAAAGCCGTCGGACATGAGCGCTGCGGCTCGCTCCCCGACTTCGGCAACTTCGCCATCAACCGCGGCAAGAACGAATGGTACGACCGCTACAAGGGAGTCAAAGAACTCATGCCATTCGCCAAGGCGGTCAGCGCGAAGGCCTATGAGTTTGATCCCAAACGCCCGTATGTCACGCACGACGGGCGGACCGGAAAAGAGACGGACTACCTGAAGATGATGCGAATCGTGCTCGACGCCGGCTATCGCGGCTGGGTTGGCATCGAAGCGGAAGGTGGCTTGGAACAGATCGACGGCGTCAAGAAGACGAAAGCGCTGCTCGAACGAGTTCGCGACAAACTGCAAGCCGAGTACTCGTAGCGGTCAGCTGGGAAATAGAGCGTTTCGGCAAGATTTTCGGGCGTCTCGAGCGTTCTGAAACGAGCATTTCTATTGAAACGCATCAATCTTCGTCGATACAATTGTGGACTATTGGATTTCCCAATAGTCTGAGGCTTTGGATTTCGCGTCGGGACTTTCGTCTAGGAAGTTTCCCACGTACTAAGCACGGGAATTCTGGCGATTCTTCTATGTCCTGTTCACGGGAATCCTGGCGAATTTCCTACGTCCTGCTCACGGGAATTCTGGCGAATTCCACTACGTTCAGAAGGTGATCGAGATGCTGCGAATCGAAGGTCCCCGCAAACGTCTATGTGACGGCGTCAATCGACGGCAATTCATCGAAGTCGGCGCGTTGAGCGCATTCGGGATTTCTTTGCCGGGAGTGTTGCGCGCCGCTTTGGATTCCAGGGGCAAAGTGGATTCGCACCGATCGGTAATACTGATCTGGCAGCACGGTGGACCGTCGCAACTTGACACGTTTGACATGAAGCCGGACGCGCCCAGCGAGATTCGCGGGCCCTACCAACAGATCAATTCCTCGCTGCCGGGTCTACCGATTTGCGAGTTGATGCCGTATCACGCCAAGGTGATGGACAAGACGACCGTGATTCGCTCGTACAGTCACGGCAACGGCGATCACTGGGCGGCCGCGCACTGGATGCTGACCGGCCGCATCGGGGCGAACGGTTCGGATCGAGTACCCCGCGATCCGTCGATGGGAGCCGTCGCATCTTATCTGCTCGGTGCGCGAAAGTCGGGCGTGCCCAGTACGGTGAACATCAACGACGGCGGGTTCGGATTCCACGGAGCCGCCTACTTGGGTGTCAATCACAATCCATTCCGAGTTGGCGAATTCAGTTACGGTAACGAAGCCGGTCGGTTGCCGTCGGGAAGCGACCGCAGTTTCAAGATGACTGATGGTCTCACCGCCGACCGGCTGACGGACCGCGTCTCGTTGCTCAAACAGTTCGACCGCATTCGTCAAGACGCCGACCGCGCGACCTTCGACAGTTTCGACGACATCAATCTTCGCGCTCAAGAGATGTTGCTCTCCGGCCGCGCGCGGGAAGCGTTCGATCTGTCGAAAGAGGATCAGAAGACCCGCGAGTGGTATGGTCCCGGCTGGGGCGAGCAAGCTCTGTTGGCGCGGCGGCTCGTCGAAGCAGGTGTCCGATTCGTGTCGCTCAACACGGGCTACTTCGACGATCACGGCAACATCAAAGGCGCGCTCGACGATAAACTCGTCCGCCACGACCGGGCCACGGGAGTCTTGATTCAAGATCTGGCCAATCGCGGAATGCTCGACGACGACGTCTTGGTTGTCACGGCGGGCGAATTCGGACGGACTCCGAAAATCAACAAGAACGCGGGCCGAGATCATTGGCCGCAAGCGCAGAGTATTCTGTTCGCCGGCGGAGGGTACCGGCACGGCCAGGTGATCGGCAGCACCAACGACAAGGCGGAACACCCAACGTCGGATCCGGTCGCGCCGGTCGACTTTTGCGCCATCATTTATCACGCGCTCGGTCTCAAGCCCGACCACTTGATTCTAGATCTCTCCAATCGACCGACGCATCTGCTGCCGGGCGGCAAAGTGCCCCAACAGATGCTGTAAGGCGGTTGTGCGTTCAATCTGCTACCATGTGCGCGATTCATAACTCGCACGGGAGCAGCCTGGTGACTCAACTCACGACTACTCGACGCCGCTTCATTCAGTCCGGCTTGGCGGCGGTGGCCGCCGGTTACACGGCGTTCAGTCGAGACGCTGTCGCGTTGCCGCCGGCTCACGATTTACGAGTCGCCAAGATTGATCGAGTCACGGTCAAGGTTCCCTACCGCCCGGTCCCCGCGCGCAACATGGCTCGAGAGTTGCCCCACTGGAAGTACTCCGAAATCTTCACCGTGCACTTGCAATCGGGGCATCAAGGTTTCGGTGAAACGTTGCTCTACTACACTTGGGGCGCCACCGGTGATCGCGATGTTGACCGAGCACTCGGCTCCAACGCGGTTGAGATCATGTGGGATGATTCGCTCGGCGCCGGCCTGCAAATGGCTCTGTTCGACGCCGTCGCGCGCTCGGCGGACGTCCCTATCCATCGGCTGTTTGGCGCCCAGGTCCATGACCGAACACCGCTCTCGTGGTGGAACATCGATACATCGGCGGCCGATATGGCGGCGGAGTGCAAGGAGGCGTATCGCCAAGGTTACATGGCGTACAAGACCAAGGGTCGGCCCTGGTTTGACATTTGGAAACAGCTGGAGCTCTCGACTCGCGAAGTGCCCGACGATTTCCGCATCGACATGGACTTCAACGACACACTACTGGACGCCAAGCGCGGCTTGCCGATCCTCAAAGACCTGGAGAAACACCCCCAGGTCGACATCTACGAGACACCGATCCCGCAGAGTGATATCGCCGGCAACGTCGAAATCAAGAATGCAACGCGCGTCAATATCGCCATGCACTACGGCAACCCGCCGGCGGTCGAGGTGATTCGCAGCAAGTGTTGCGACGGTTTTATTATCGGTGGTGGAGCGACGCGGATGATGAGCCGCGGAGCCGTTTCCGCCATGGCCGACATGCCGTTTTGGATCCAGCTCGTCGGCACCGGAATCACAGCCGCCTACTCGCTTCACTTCGGCGGCGCGCTTTCCCACTCGACATGGCCGGCTGTGAATTGCCACCAGTTGTACGAACACCAGTTGCTCAAGCGGCCCGTCAAACCGGAAAAAGGATTCGTCGCCGTTCCCAAGAGCGCCGGCCTCGGTTTCGACATCGACTGGGACGCCGTCGAGCGGTTTCGCGTCGACAAACCGAAGTCGCGACCCGAGCCGGAACGGTTGCTCGAGGTCAGTTGGCCGGACGGCGAGCGGCTCTATATCGCCAACACGGGTCGAGTTAACTTCGTTCTCGACTTGGGCCGCCGCGGCGAGATGCCGTTTTACCGCCGCGGAGCCGACACGCGACTCGTCCCCAACGACGGCTCGGACGCCTGGCGCAAACTCTACAATCAAGCCCGCCAGAAACCCGTTTCCAAGAAAGGCTAACCACTCCAAACGTCTCCGTGCGTCGGTGTACGTCGGTGTGGATTAGGCGAGCAAATCGGCGACGATGCGGCCCGGCTGATCGTCTAGCAGAGTGCGTTCCTGCCCGTCGGTCTCGATCGCCAGGCGCTCCGCCTTCAGCCCGAAGAGATACATGAGCGTCGCGTGGTAGTCGAAGTGATTGACGACGTTGTCCACCGCCTTGTGACCGAATTCGTCTGTCGATCCATGTGTGTATCCGCCGCGAAAACCACCACCGGCGACCCACATGCTGAACCCGTGCGTATTGTGATCGCGGCCGACTTTCTTTTCACCGACGTCGTTCTGAATGACCGGCAGTCGTCCCATCTCGCCGCCCCAATGCACGACGGTCGAGTCGAGTAGTCCGCGCCGTTTGAGATCGGTGACCAGCGCAGCGGCCGGTTGGTCGACCTTCGCGCAAGCGTTTGGCAAACTGGAGCGAATCGAATTGTGATGATCCCAGAATTGATTCTGCGTGTAGACCTGAACAAACCGGACACCGCGTTCGATCAGTCGGCGAGCGATGAGGCAGCGCGAACCGTAGTCCTTGGTTTTCGGATTCTCCATTCCGTAGAGTCGTTTGGTTTCAGCCGACTCTCGGCTCAAATCCATCGCCTCCTTCGCCGCGGTCTGCATCTTGGCGGCGCGAGCGTAACTGGCGATCCGCGCTTCGAGATCGAGTTCGCCGGGGCGTCGTTCGAGGTGTTCGGCGTTCAGCTTCTGGAGGTAGGCGAGATACCGTTTTTGCATTTCGCCGGCGAGCCGCGGCGGGGCGTCGAGGTTGAGAATACGCGGCGTTTGCGGCCGTACGACCGTGCCTTGAAAGATCGCCGGCAAATATCCGTTCGACCAATTCTCGACCCCCAGCACAGGCAGTTGGCCGGGATCGATCAACGCCAGGAAGGCGGGTAAGTTCTCAGTCTCGGCTCCCAGCGCGTAGGTGAACCAGCTCCCCAGCGACGGGCGGCCTGCGAGGATACGACCGGTGTTGAGCGCCCGGATCGACTGCCCGTGATTGTTGACTCCGGTGCGCGTGGATCGAATCAACGCAATGTCGTCGACGATCTTGGCCGTGTGCGGCAGCAGTTCTGACACATCCATGCCACATTCGCCGTGCTTCTTGAACTTCCACGGGCACCCCAAGATCTTGGCGCTGGCCTGCGCCGCGTTGTCGTACTTGATCTTGCCGGGAAAACTCTGGCCGTTTAGCCGATTCAACTCCGGCTTGGGATCGAACAAGTCGATGTGACTGGGTCCGCCCTGCATCCACAGCGAGATCATTGCGTTGGCGCGCGGTTCAAAGTCGGTCTGCTTCGCACTCAAATCGTATCGGGGCGGAGCCGATCCCGGGGCTTTGCGGGGAGCCCCACGGGCTTCCTGCTGCGCCATCCAGGCGAGCGCAAGAGAACTGAGACCCAGCGCGTTGCTGGCGAGGAAGTGTCGGCGATTCGATTGATTTGGCATGATGTCCACTCTCTTCTACGGAAGCGCTCTCAATCGATGTACAAGAACCGGTTGGAGCTGAGCAGCGCCTGGCAATAGACGGCGAGCGCGTCGCTGGCGGCCTGCTTCGCGCCGTAAATCGGCTTGCCGTCCTTACCCTTCTTGACATTGGAGGGCGGGTTGGCGGCGAGGAATTCGGACTGTTCGCGCAGGAATTGCCCGGCGACGGTCGACTCCGCCTCGCTCGGCGTCTCGCCAAACACCAACCGCCACGCGCGGTGAACGGCGGCGGCCGGATCAGCGCCAACATCGCGCTCGACGCGAGCCGCAAACCGTTCGGCTTGCTGCACGGTGAAAGTGCTGTTCATTAACATCAGCGACTGTGGCGTAACCGTGGACGAAGGGCGGCGCACGCAATTCGGATCGACGGACGGAGTATCAAACGTCTCCAAAACGCCGAGTGGTCGACTGCGTCTGACCTGCACGTAGACGCTGCGGCGAAAATCCTCGCCCTTCATCGGTATCACCGGCCCGGGACGTCCGGCGTTCAAATTCTCAATGCCGATGACAAATTGACCAACTCGATTCGCCATCACCGGAATCGGCGAACCGAACCGCTTCGTCAACAGCTGGCCCGAAACGGCGAGCATCGCGTCGCGGAGGATCTCCGACTCGACGCGGCGAACGGACATTCGCCCAACCAGTCGATTCTGCGTGTCGATCGCCTCGAGTTCCGGCCGGCGAACAGAATCCTGCCGATACGCGGTCGATGTCATGATCAGCCGGTGCATCTCTTTAAGACTCCATCCTCGCTCCACCAACTCAGCGGACAACCAGTTGAGCAATTCTGGGTGTGAGGGCCGCACGCCCAGCGAGCCGAAGTCGCCCGGCGTGGAGACAATGCCCCGGCCAAAGTGATGCATCCAAACCCGGTTCATCCAAACCCGTGCGACCAACGGATGCTCTCCGTTCACCAGTAACCTGGCGTAGTGCAGTCGCCGACCGCTCGATTTGAGCTTCGGGTCGTTGCCGGGAATCGACTCACCGCTCACACTCAAAACACTCAACTCGGAGGGGGACACTTCTGTATTCGGTTGCTCGAAGTCGCCTCGCGAGAAAACGAACGTGGCTGGCGGCTCCCGATCGGGCACTTCGGTCAGACACCGCACGAACTCCTCGACCGGTTTCTGTTTGCGAACCTGATTGGCCTTCTCCTGACGCGCTTTGAGATCGTCGGCCGCCTTCTTGTCGTAGAGATATAACGATCCGGCCGTCACGTTTACGCTGGGGTGATCGCGCAACAGTTTCTGTTGCTCATCAGTTCGCTTCTTCTCCGCCGTGTCGCGAGCAGCCCGCACGGTCTCGCGAATCGACTCTTCCAACTTCGCGAGCTCTTTCTCGAAGGTCTTTTGAATGTATTCCTGTTGCTTCTTGCTGCGTTCCGCCTCGATCGCTTTGGCGTTCTGTTCAACTTCTTTCGCGCGCTCGCGGTCCGCGTCGGTGTACAGCGAAACGAGTCGCTGTTGGGGCGTCCGCCATTGTTTCCAATCAAGTGCCGGTTCGAAGACGGCTCGCAGCCGATAGTAGTCTTCTTGGGGAATCGGATCGTAGCGATGGTGGTGACATTCGGCGCATGCGACGGTGAGTCCAAGTAGCGAAGTCGAGACGATCTGGAGCGTGTCGGCGATCACTCGATTGCGCGCCAGGTTCTGATCGCCGCCACCCGCGGCCGTTCCATCGGGAGCCATTCTGAGAAAGCCGGTCGCTGCCAAGTTATCCACCGCCGCAACGCCGGACAAGTCAGCCTCGCTGTTCAGTTCATCGCCAGCCAACTGCTGCACGATAAACTCGTCCAACGGGCGGTCTCGATTAAACGACTCAATCACGTAGTCGCGGTACTTGTAGGCGTATTTCCGCTCGATGTCCGAGTCGGTGTAACCTTCGGAGTCGGCGTACCCGGCGGCGTCCAGCCAATGGCGACCCCAACGTTCGCCGTAATGGGGCGAGGCGAGCAAGTGATCGAGCAGTTGCTCGTAGGCGTCCGGCGACGGGTTGTTCAACACGGCGTCAAGTTGCTCGGGTGTCGGCGGCAATCCGATCAGGTCGAAGTAGGCGCGACGGACCAATCGCGGCAAGGCGGCGTCCGGTGCGAACGACAACTGGTGGCTCTCCAGCTTCGCCAACAGGAACTGATCGATCGGCGTCCGTACGCGATCCGTCGCCGCGACGGCGGGCGGCTCGGGTCGGACGACCGGTTGAAACGCCCAGAACTGCCGATCCGCTTCACTGACCAGTAGTGCTCCCGGCGCGAGCGACTCGGGCTCGGCCCGCTTGGTCGTCGCTCCCTGCTCGATCCACAGACGAATCGTTTGCAACTCGCTTGGGGTGAGTCGTTTCTTCACTTCCTCCGGAGGCATCTCATCGTCGCTGATGCGATTCCACAACAGGCTCTCCGCCGGTTTG
Organism: Pirellulaceae bacterium; assembly: GCA_030748485.1. Lineage (GTDB taxonomy): Bacteria > Planctomycetota > Planctomycetia > Pirellulales > Pirellulaceae > JASMLW01. The sequence goes on along the minus strand of JASMLW010000570.1, from coordinate 19,335 downwards.
CCGGCCACGAGCCCGACTCCCGACTCACCGCCCTTGGCGATGAAGTGGCGGAGGCGGAGGTCCAGCCCGGCCGCCGGCTCTTCGTTTTCACCATGGCAGTGGAAACAATTCGTTTTCAAGATCGGCCGCACGTCGGCCTCAAACGTGATCACTCGATCGGCGGCGGTTGCGGTCGCGCAAATGCATGACCAACCGATCAGAGAGCATGCGAGAATTCTGCGACTCGTCGCCATGATGGTCGCCTTGGATACGATGGGTGGGATATCGTGGTGGGACCACCGATTATAACTCGCGATCGCCCGCCGGAAAATTGGAATGCCCCAATGTCGCGTTTCGCCACGAGAAATCGGGGAAATCACTGAGTTCTTCATCCTTGCGGATCGTCTGGCGGTCGCACCGCGTTCCGCGTCGCCCGAGTCGGTGACGAGCAAAGCCGGGGATCTCATCTGTAGCTGGTCGCTGCAACGACCGCCTGATGACCAAACGGGAGAAGATGAACGCAGAGCGCGCAGAGGCGCAGAGGACCGCAGAGAAGACTACGAGAGAAAAAGACTGGGGCGTTTAGGCCCATTCCGCAGCAGGCGGCAAAGGCCCGTGCCTGAGCACGGGTGAACCAGGCGTGGCGGCGGCAACCAGACGTTCCATTTTCGCGCTGCCCTGGGACACCGCGTTCCAATGATTCCGTCGGGGCCACAACGACGTTCAGTACGAGTTTGGCGGCTGTTCCAGAGACGACCCGCATTCGACGGCCTCGGAAGGCCATCGTACGACGACAATGGGCGTTCCATTTTCGCGCTGGCCTGCGGCGGCGCTCCCAAAAGATTGGGGCGTAAACGCCCCTCGCAACCGAGTTTCAAGAGCGATAAGATCGTCCGCGCCACCGTCTGGGGACGGTAGCTAGCTACGTTTTGTGGCTGGGATGTCGAATGATATGAGTTCTCTCGGCTCCTACTGCTGGGGAGGCGCGATCTCGCGGACGAGGGCCCCGCGATCGTCGCTGAGGATCAGCATACTGAATCGCTCGACTTGATCGATGTCATTTGTATTCAGCGAACTGTAGTCGAACCGGCCGCGAAGATCGGTGTAGCCGTCTTTGTAAAACTCGACTCGGCCATTCTGTTTCTTCGCGTAGACCTTCACGTAGACGCCCGGCAACGGTCGCCGACCATTGTCGGCAAGCACCTGAAGCTGACCGTAGTTATCGAACATCTTCGTGGTCAACGAATTCGAGTAGTAGGCCTGCGTCTTCGTAACACCCGAGCCGACCACCTCGACTAGCACGTTGCGGTTATGCAATCGCTTCGGCAGCGCCACCGTCTTGACATCGCCTTCTTCGTCGAGCGCGACACGCTGCGCCTCGTTGGGGCGAATGTTCGAGAACTGACCAGCGTACTGCTGCACGAACGGGTTGCGGCTGAACAACAGTTCGATGTCCATCAGGTAGTAGTTGATCTGCACTTCGCCGACATTGGCGTACGTCAACTTGACCTGCTTCGATTCGACTTCGAGGTCGATCGTAGGTTGCTTCGAGGCGAGCAGCGTCTGCTGTTGATCTCGATCATCCTTGTCGGCGATCCGAACTTCGCCGCTCTTAATCTCCGCGAGCTGATCGGACAGTTGCGAGAACGCGTTTCGCCAACGCTCGACTGGATACTTGGCGTACTGATCGGCGATACCGGACGCCAGCTCGCGCTCGGGCGAGTAGAAGTCCAGGTAAGCCGTGAAGTAGTCGTATTGCACTTGCGTGTCCAATTCATCGCGCTTCACTCGCGCGAAACACTCCATCGCTTCGTCGATGCGGTTCTGCAGTAGCATGTAATAGGTTAGCGACAAGCAATCGCGATCCGACAGATCTCGCTGGTAGCTGAGCACTCGCAACAGCCGGTGATACTGAGCGTGCAGGCGGTCATTGAGGATCTGCCGACGGCCGCCCAATTGATGAGCTCGGGCGTTGACCAGCGGGCGATACTCAAGGTGCTGGTACGTCTTGCGGTCGACCGGATCGATCGTCAACAACGGGCTGTCGATCGCCACACCGCACTGGTTCGCGAAGTTGTTGGCGTACAACAGAAATTCGCGAGCTGTCGGCGGGTGATTGTGCTTGATGGCGTAGGACCACAAGTTGTGGTGGTAGACCTTCCGCTGAGTTAGGTAGCTTGTGACCTGGGCGAAGAACTTCTGGTCCTTCACGCGGAACAGAATCTTGTTCAGGTCGACTCGATGCGGATTGTTCTCCTTCAGGTAGTCGAGCACATCGTCATTCTCGCCGTACTGCGAAATGTACTGCCAAGATTGGCGATCCACTTTGCTCAGCTTCTTAACCGCCTTCAGAGTAACGGGAGCGGCGAAAGCGACGAGCTGCTCGTTCTGCGAGACGTGAACTGGGAAGTGCTGGAAATCGCCCTCCGCCGGGAAGTAGAAGTAGTACTCGATCGACTGCGTGTTGTACGGCTGCAGATCGAGCGTCTTCGTCTTGGTGTAGTCGCCGTTCATGACAGGCAGAGCGCCGACGGGGATCTGCGTTAGCACGGCCAGCTTGCGCGGTGTCGACGTCGGATTCGTCACGACGATTTGGCAACCGTACACGGTGTGCACCAAAAACTCACCGGTCGTGTACTTGTCGACTCGCTGGTTGTTGATGAACTGGTAGCGATCATCTCGACGGAAAAAATTCTGGCTCACCAAAACCGGTGTTTGGCCATCGGGAGCGCCGACCGGTTCGATCTCCTCGTGGAAGACGATCAATGGACTTGTCGACGAAATGCTCACGCGCCGCTCGTCGAAGTCGGTCTTCGTCTCCTTGGCTTGCAGCGGCATGTCGAGGACGGAGAGAGCGAACATCATCTCGGTGAAGTTCCGCGTCGCCTCCGTGAAACGCTTGGAAAGGAATGGCTGCTTGGCGTCAGCCGTCGCGTAGTCATTCCAGAATCCGTTGACACTCACCAACTCGTGGTTTTGCCGTTCGATGGGCAGTTTGTAGTAGTTATTCTCCGCCCATTCCTGGGTCTCATCGAGCTTGATGTAGTTGCGCGATGAAGAGCGACGACGGGCGATCGCTTTCTCGCCAGCCTGGGCGAGTGACCGCAGCTCATCCATCCGCTGACCGCGATCGCGATTCTTGGCAAGCTCCTTGGAGAGGCGCTCGACCTCCGCGTTCAGCTGAGAATCCTTGAGCGCTTCGGTGGCCTTCTTGGCTGCCGGGGCTGCCTGGGCTGGTCGATTGGCCGCCATCTTGCCATCCGCCTGACCGCCTTGGCGGTGCAAACCACCCTTTCCTCCGTAGCCAAATCCGCCGCCGCCGACACCGCCGGCTGTGCCCCGCCCAGACCGCGGAGCCGCCTGTGCGGTTTGACCCTGAGCCGCCGCGTCCGCTTGGGGAGCTGCGAACCCGCTGACAACCGAAATCTGCAAGTCGCCCGACTTCAGCGCCGAGGTGTACAGGAATTGGTCGCGTTCGACATTGGGGGGGATCAGATCGTACAAATCTCGCACGTGTTGGGCGCCGCGGGACTGCTCTTGCTTCAGCCGCTGCGCGAGCAACACCCGCTCGACGATGTTCAATTGTTGATATGTCCACGGACGCGTGTACGAGATGAGATTCTCTTCGAGCAACCAGCGATCGAGGAACGTCTTGTCCTTCTTGTGGACGAGGTACGATCGCACCACATTGTCGAAGAACTCACGGTCCTTTTGGTGAACGAAGAAGTTCAATTCATGGCAAGCGTGTTTCGAGTAGAGCTCCATCTTCTTAGGCAGGTCAAACGTGTTCCACTCGCGAATGAATCCGAATTCGACCAACTTGGGATCTGAATTCAGCGTGACGAACACGTTGTACACGGCGCTCAAACTGTCGTAGGCGTGGAACCGCGAGCCAACTTCAGCGTCCATCTCAAACTCGTCCCGCGGAGCGAGCACGCTGATCTGTTTCTTCTGTGTGAAGTGACCTTTGGGGTCCAAGCCCGCCGCCAGTCTGAGATCGGCGAACTGCTTCTTCCAACTGGGCATGGCGACCGCGCGTTTCACGGTCGAGTTGGAATCGACGGCGACCACGCTGATCAGGTGTCGATCTTTCAAGAGTTCTCGCGAGATTCGGATGACGCCCTTTTCGTCCGGCTTGAGATTCAGTTGAACGGGGGAGCCGTTCGCCAAGAAATCCAGATTGGCGAAGTCGGCGTTGCCGGCTTGTTTGGACTGCCCCTGCTTGCGCTTGCTCCGCGAGCCGGGACTGCTATCGTCTTTTGCTTCGAGATCGGCGTCCGGCCGCGCGTTCTGCTTGTCGGTCTCCGTGTTGCGCAGAGCGAACGGGTTGAGCAGAATGCCCGGCGAGGGCAACATGTTGCCCGGGTAGCGCTTGGTGTACTGCCGATCGATGATGTATCGATATTCGTCTCCCAGTTGACGTCCCGACAAGTAGAGCGACTTGCGGGCGGGCGAGATCACGGCGACCGGTTCGGCGTCGCGGACCTTGCCGAGCAATCCGAATGCGGAGAACGAGGGAACGTAGCGATTCGCGAAAACGTGGACGCGAGCTGTATCGTTGGCCCCGACAAGTTGAACCAGCACGTCCTTCTCGCCGACCAGGACTTGACCGATCTGCAGCGGCGAGTCGCCGCGAATTTCGTGCTGGCGCCCCTCGCCGAGCACGTATCCGTAATCTTCGCGGCCTTTCATCATGCGTACGCGAATTCGACGGCCATCGCTCTTGAACGCCAAATCGTATTCGCCTTCGCCGAGGTCGTCGAGAATCAACAGACCGGCGGCCTGGCGGACGTTGTCGAAACGGTCGACGGCGAATCCACCGCCCCGCAGCTCGAGCAGCGAGACTTGGGATCGACTGAGCTCCGGCTTCATGAAGGGAATTCGCACCGGCTCGCCGACCCGTCCGTGGACAACTTGATAGTAAGTCCGCAAGTCGCTCACCGGCGACCAGGACCGCTGCTGCACTCCCGGCGCTGACGCCGAGATCGAAGTGACGCCCGCCAACTCGCCGAGATCGACGTGTCCATTGGCGTCCGTCTGCAGCGACGCGCGAACGACTTCGCGGAAGTCGCGGTGCTTGACCGTGACCGTCACCGGACGGCCCGATCGCGGTTCGCCGGACTTGCCGAGCACTTCGATGACGTAGCGACCGCCGACTTGAGTAAAGTGCATGTCCTGCACTTTCTCCGTCGCTTGAATCTGATTGAGCACGAAGGTCTCGCCAGTCGCCAGGTCAACCTTTTTGTTCTGGCTGACATTCCGCACGCGGGCGGAGAGCGTCACGTTGAGTTGAGCCAGTCGACCCGGTGTATGGATCGTGTGGACCGATTCTCGATCGTCGAACAATTTGAAGTCATTCGCTTCCGCCGACGTACTGACTCCGTCCTGGTCCGTCGACTGAATCGACAACTTGATGTTGTCGAGAACGGCCGTCGTGACCGGTTCGCCGTTGAGCAAGAGCTGCGGTCGGATCAGAACTTGGGCAGACCGCCGCGTCAACAGCGACTCGCGATCGACATAAACGCCGGCTCGCAATTCGTAGTTCTCCGGCTGGTGATCGAAGAACGCCAAACTGTTGAAATCACCTCGCGTCAGAATCACAGGACGCTGGCCGGGCTGGTTCGTGTAGGGCACGGTGATTTCGCCGTCGTCATCCGCTTTGTAGAGGCGGCCGCCCATCCACAGGCTCGCCTTGACGACCTTCTTGTTCTGTTCGTCGAGCACGGTGAACACGTGACCTGCCGCCGTGTTGCGAACCAGGTGCCGCAACATTCCTTTGCGGACGACAGCGCGGCTATTCTTACCGTTGCCAATGAAGTCGACGACGTAAACGCCCGGCTTCTCGAGCTGCGGGAACTCGAAACGCCGTTTGATCCGACGTTCGGCCGGGTCAGCGAATTCGTGTGTCTTTTGGTAGTTGGGCACCAAGCCGTCGAGATTGATGTCGGTGTTGACGTCGACTTGATTGCGGCGATAGAAGTTGGCCGTGTTGATCTCGTAGACCTTGACGATCAGCTTGGGCACGTTCTTGACATAGACATCCAATTCAACAGCCGCCGCGCCGCGAATGATGCTGTCGTTGGTGGCGGCGAAGTCGATGTCGACGCGCTCTTTCAAAGCCTTGTAGCGAGCCGGCGGCAAGAGCGAGTACCAACGCTCCGCATCGCCCAAGCCGTTGACTATCTTGGCTTCCGCAAACTGGTGTTTGATGTAGTCATTGTTCAAGTACGCCGCGAACGAATCGTACGAATCGTCCTCGATAAAGAAGTGCTGCAGGAAGACTCGCACCAAACGTTCGTCGCTGCCGATCGGCGGCAGCAACGTCACCGAACGGAAGTCCTGACCGAGATTCGCCGGGAAGCGACGGTTCGCCTCCGTCCTCAAATACTCCGGTTTCACGTTGGGAGCCTGGCGCGGCAACTGCACGTACCGCATGAATCGAGCGCGGTCGTAGACTCCTTGCGAGCGGTCGAGTTGCAGGCGGTGGTAAAGCACATGAGCCTTCAACGAATTGTGGACCGGGGAGAGGCGATCGACGAATTTCCAAACTCGCTCCAAGTGCCGCTTGCGAGTCTCAACATCGTCAGTCCAGGCGACCGGGTCCGCCGGTTGCAGCCGCCGCAGATAAGCGTTGATGAACGCTGTCTGATTGAGCAGCTCGGGTCGCTGTTTCAGCAACTCGTCCAATTGATCGATCATCAGGCGGTTGTGGATCGGCAGCGATCCGAAGCCGCGGCTGTTCTTGTAGGCCAGATCGCCAGCCACCAAGCTGACCAGGTTCTTGTGGTCCGGGCGAGGTAGCCGCTGCAACAGATTCCGTCGTTGATCGGCGGTCAGCTTCGTCGACACCAACCACTCCAACGCCGCATCTTCGAACAGCTGCAAGTCCGGGCGCCGCGACATGGCGCGCTGCTTCAAGCGTTCCCGGCTGATCAGCTTTTGGTCCATCTTCGTAGGGAGATTGGGGGTCGAATTCAGCGACTCCTGCTGGTGATTGAACGACAGATTCAGGTGCTTCTGAATGTAGGCGATCGTCTTCTGCGGGTCGCGGTGGTAGGTCAACAGCGCCAGACGGTGTTGAGTCTCGGTGATTCCGCCAGACGACTTGTAACGCTTGATCCAATCGTTGAGCGTCTGCTCGCACTTGTCGTATTGCTCAGTATTGAGGTAGTGCAGGCAGTGGTAGAAGTAGTACTCGCGCGATCCGGGGATCAGCTGCTTGAGCGCCGCCTCGCGATCTTTCGCCAGGACAAATGATTCGATGTAGTCGATCTCGGCCGCCCAACTGGCCGAGGCCGAGGTGACGGTTAACAAGACAATGGCGAGCAGGCGTTTCATTCGAGAGCTCCTGGAGCTGACGGGGTGCTGATTCAGCAAAATCGAGCGTTGCGGCGATACAGCGATTATAGATGGAGGCGCAGAGGCCCGGATATGGCTTAGACGAGCGACCAACTGGTACGGTTTTGGCGTTTTCGAATTGAGGTTGGCGGCCTGCTCCGCCGCCGAATTGTTCAATCAGGGCGCCGCCGCGGGCAGGCGATGGCTAGCTCGGGTGCGGCCCCGCCTATTCGTGCCGCAACGCTTCAATGGGATCCATCTGGGCGGCTCGGTAGGCCGGATACATGCCAAAAATCACGCCCACGCCGACAGAAATGCAGAAAGCGAGCGGAATGGACGCCGAAACGATGACCGGCTCCATCGTGCGGACCGCGTCCGGCAAACTGTCGATCAGCCTGGGGTCGGCGAAAGCGATGAGATTGCGAGCTTGATCGACCACCGACGGGCACAGGAATCCGCCGATGATCCCCGTCAGGCCCCCCGCCACAGACAGCACGATCGTCTCGACGAGGAATTGCCTGACGATGTCGCCTCGGCGAGCGCCGATAGCTCGACGGATTCCGATTTCTCGCGTCCGCTCAGTTACCGTCGCCAGCATGATATTCATGATTCCGATGCCGCCGACGAGCAGCGAGATCGCCGCGATCAATCCCATGAAGACCATGAACATCAGTCGCATGTTTCTGGCCTGTTCGAGCAATTCGAGCGGTACGACGGTGGCCACGTCCTGCATTTCGTCGTGGGCTTTGAGCGCCTCCTGGATCAGCGCAGCCGTTTCTTTCACCTGAGAAACCTTGTGGACCCGCAAGGTGATCTGATTGAGCTCCAGCATTTCGCCTTCGAACGTGCCGCTGCCGCGGGTGACCACCGTGTCGCCAATCCTCTGCCGCATCGTGCTGATCGGAATGTAGACGTCGTTGGAAAAATCTTGTGAGTCGAGCGACCCGCCGATCGCGGCGGTCGGATTGCGATGCTTCATCACGCCGACGATTTGATAGAAATCCGTGTGCTGGGCGATGTAGATTCGGCGGCCGACGGGGTCCTCGTAGGGAAACAGTCGTTCGGCGACGCGGGCGGCGAGCACACAGTGGTTCTTGCGGTATTTGACGTCGGCGTCGGTGAGGAATCGACCGCGATCCTTGAACAGCCGAATCACGTCGGCGTATTCGGGCGTGCAGCCGACCAGCCGCCCGTCGATCAGGCGGTCGTTGTAGCGGAACTGCCGACGGATCTCGCGAATGGGCAGCGCGCCTTTGATCGTCGGCACGTTCTCCAGCAACATGTCGTACTCTTCGCGCTTCAATCCGTAAGGGATGGGGCCGCGCGAGCCGGCGGTTACCTCTGGCGGCGGCTTCACCGACCGCACAATGATCGTGTCGGCGCCGAGATCCTCGATCTGCTTTTGCGCCTCGATGCTGATCCCTTCACCGATCGCCAACAACCAGATCACGCTCGACACGCCGATGAAGATACCGAGCACGGTCAACAGCGACCGCATCGGATGCAGGAGCAAACTCTTGACTCCCAGTCCCCATGTGCGAAGCCAAACCATCAATGTGCGTCCCGCTGGATCAGTGGCGATTGAGTGAACTACGAGGTCGTTTGCTCAGTTTGATTCCGCGCAACTCGCGATTCGTTCTTCAGGTCCGATTGCACTAATCCGTCGCGAAGTCGAATGATGCGCTTGGTGCGAGCCGACACTTCGTTTTCATGCGTGACGATGATGATCGTCTTGCCTTCCTGATTGAGCGACTCAAAGATCGAGAGTATCTCGTCGGTCGTGCTGGTGTCGAGGTTTCCGGTCGGCTCGTCCGCCAAGACGAAGAAGGGATCGTTGACCAGACTGCGGGCGATCGCCACGCGTTGCTGCTGACCACCCGACAATTGCGACGGCCGGTGCCGCAGCCGATCTCCCAGACCCACCAAGTCGGCCAGTTCACGGCATCGCTGGCGATCTTTCGATGTGATGCGCCCCTGGTAGTAGAGAGGAACTTCGATGTTCTCGACGACCGTCAGCTGCTGGATGAGGTTGTACGACTGGAACACGAAGCCGATGCTGGTGGCTCGGGTGAGCGACAGTTGATTGTCGTTCATCTGATTGATGTTCTTATCGCCCAACCAGATTTCGCCCTGGGTTGGCTTGTCCAAACATCCCAGCACGTTGAGCAGCGTGCTCTTGCCGGATCCGGAGGGTCCCATGATGGCGACGTAGTCGCCCGTCGGAATCTCAAAAGTCACGCCGCGCAGCGCGCGGACCGTTTCACTCTTGAGAACGTAATCTTTGGTCAAATCGACCAACCGCGCAGCGGGAATCATTCGCCAGCTCCCTGCGGGCGAGCGTCTCCCTTCGCTTTTGAATCCCCCGCACCTTTTGCCGCATCCGTAGCAGAGACTTTCGTTGTTGCGTCATCACGTTGTTTTGTCGTGGCTTGACTCTTGCCAGCTCCGCCAGCCTTGCCGCCAGCCTTGCCGCCTTTGCCGCGTTGACCGCCGCCGCGTGGCCCCCTGCCCTTGCCGGCGTCCGCCTGCTGACCGCCGCCAGCAGGTTGACCGGTGACGGCTCCGCCAACGCCGCCGCCCGGTGCGGTCGGGCCTCCCGCCTTCGGTTCGGGTAGATCGGGCAGCTGCATCAGGTCGATGTGTTTGCGAGGATTCATCACCAGCTGGTCGTTCTCGTCGAGCCCTTTGACAATTGTCGCTTGCTTGTCGTTGCTGGCTCCGATCGTGATCTCACGAGTCTCGAACTGGTTGGCTCCGGAGTGGACCAAACAAAAGACATGGCCTCGGTACTCGTGAATCGCCTGGACGGGAACCTGCAGCACATCTTCCTGCTGGTCGACAAAGATGCTGATCTCGGCCGTCATCCCGGTGCGTATCTCCTCGGTGGGATTCACGATCTCGATGAAAGTCCCGTACTCCTTAACTTGCGAGCTCCACCAACTGCTTGGCTCGGCGTACTTGTTGACCTTTTTCACGCGGCCCTCGAGCTGGCCTTCATCGAAGGCGCCCACTTTGATTCTGACGGGCATCCCAGAGCTAACGAGCGGAACTTGTGATTCGTTGATCTTGGCTTTGACCTGCATGTTCGTCGGATCGGGGAGGCGGATGATCGCCTGCCGCTCGCGAACGGTGGCTCCGGCCTCAACGACAAACTCGGCGCTGCCGCCCCGGCTGCTGTAGCGATTGGCGTGCACGACCTGTCCGTCCTCAGGGGCGACGATAACGCACTTTATGATCTGTTCTTCGACTTCCGCCAGCTTCGTGATCTCCTCCTCGTGGCTGCTCGCCTCCGCTTCCGCCCGCGCCCGAGCCGATTCGATGTCGGAATCGAAGCCGATCTCCATCTTGCGTTTGGTGATTTCCCGCAGCGTTTTCAATTTGTTCTGCTCGAGATCCAAGCTGACCTTCGCACTCTCGACGGCGAACAGGTCCGCTTTCAGTTGCTGCTTCGTCTTGAAGCCCTGGGCGGCCAAACGGCGGCTGAACTTAGCCGCCTCCTCAGCTCGACTGAGGCTCTCTTCGGCCAGCAGGATGTCCCTCAGAATCTGTTTCTCTTCTTGTACGAAGGTGCCCTTTTGGTACTCCTCTTTCGCCACCAGGGCCTGTTCTAGCGCGCTGTCGGCTGAGATCTTTAGCGCCCCGCTCGTGTTGACGATGACCCGCTGCTGCTTCAATTCCTCTTCCAAGGCCGACGAATCCAGCTCCACCAACTTGTCTCCCGCCTTCACATGTTCGCCTTCCGCAATCACCCACAAAATCGCTGTCCCGCTGCTGTTGCGGCTCTCGACTTCGCAGATCACTTCGACATTCTTCGAGCTCTCGATCTCGCCCTGTTCGAGCACAATGTGGCTGAAGGGCCCGCGAGCCACCGTGTGGAAGATGAACTCCTGGTCTGTCTCGTCGGAACCGACGAAGAAGTAGAAATAGGCTCCGGCCGCGCCGACCAGCACAACCACGAGGAGCAGGATCCCAAGCGCGGCGACCGCGCCTCGGCGGGTGTGGCGCGTGGCGGGACGAGCCATGATTGGCCCTTTCGGTGGGTTGGAAGTGGACTGGGTGGGTGCGCGCGGTGGGTCGGCTAAGTTGTCACGCGCAATATTTTTGGTGGGTAGGTGAGTGGCTCTATTCTAATAGCCTGCTCACCCGCTGTCACCGCGATTGGGGGCGCCCCCCCTTCCAGCGAAGAGGCCCCACCCAATTACCCGTCAACTTCCCCTCAACGGCGCAGACGAGGCCCCGGCGGGCCTGGGGACTCGGAATTGAACCCCTGCTCAGGATCAGAGTTTCGGGCTCCCTTGTCGCCCAGTTTCACCTCGATGTCAAACGACGCGGGCTGGACACTTGGCGTGAACTCTCCAGTCGGTTCGGGCGCGTTGGGGCGTCCTGAGGACGTCCGCAACGGCTGCAAGTCCCAGTTCTGCGTCGTCCGCAATTCGTTTTGCCGAGTCGCTGGCTGGGGATTCGAATCGTCAGACGATTCCGACGATTCCCGTGGAGCGTCAAGCGGCGCCGGGTTGGGGGCGGGCTGAGTTCCGGGTGTCCGTGGAGCTTGTTCGAGCGGTTGTTGCCCTGGTTGTCGATCTTCACCGCGGCCCCCGGTCTCCGGCTGCCGCAACTGATCCGGCAAACTCAATTCGCCGACTTCGCTGTTCTGAGCGGGGGGCTCATTCGAGTATCCGGGGGGAGTGGGAATCTGCTCGCTATCAACGGCTTGCTCCAACCACGCGGGCAATTCCAGCGCTGGATAGTACTCGCAAGGGAAAGTGATGTCGTCAAACTGCTCGCGCTTGGGGTAACCGTGGACCGGTCCGATGGCGCCCGGATCGATCCAACGACCTCGCTCGTCCAACCGCATTGTTCCCATCTGCAGATCGAGGAGCGATCGTTGCACTTCGTAGGTGACCCACCCGCCGAGGAAGTCATCCTGCGCGCGTCTTAGCGCACTCAGCGCGCCCAACAGCTGGATGACGGTCACATCGCCGGCAGACCCAGGTCCGAGTTGCGCTCGCTGTTGTTCCAACTGAAATCGGGCGAAACTGACGCGGTCGACCGCGATCTTCAATGCCGTGCGGCGCAACTCGAAGTTGATGCGGTCGAGTTCGATCTGGCGGAGGATGGCCCGCATGGTCTGAGCGATTGCGTCTTCGACTTGATAGTATGAGCGCCGCGATTGCTGATACTGAATCAGAACCTGACGGTAGGCGTTGCGTTCCAGCAGCCGGGTGAGCGGAGCGTCGAACTGCAGTCCGACGCTCAGTCGGCCCGCCGCATCGCGAAGCCGCAACGGGTTGTCGCCGCGGTTGCGAATGTCGCCCGAGAAGACAACGTTGAGTACGCTTTCCAAATCGTCAGCAGTGAATTCAATCTGACGCCAAGAGTCGACCAAGTCGGCTCGGGCGTTCATCCAGTCGCGACGAAACACGCGGGCCACTTCGACCGCCACTTCCGCGTCGATTGTGATGGGCGTCAATACAATACTCTCAGCGCGAGCTCGAGCTTGCCGCAGCGTGACTTCCAGCACTACGTTGGAATTGAAACGCCGCACCAACTGCGGACTGTTGCGGTAGATGGGCGACAATTCGTCCTTGGCGATGTCGTCGTTGTTCTCCAATGCTTGGTCTATCTGCTTGATCAGAGTCGCCTTTTCGGCGCGCAAGGCAGTCACTTCTTGCTCGGCTTGCACAAGCGCGTCTTCGAGAGTCTTCGGCAGTTGTTCGACATCATCCAGTACGAACAGTTCGGTCGGTACATTCCGCAGCAACAAGTCCCTCTCTGTCGTGCCTGTCCTTGCTGACTCAAGCGAATCACTGATCTGCGCCGCCGCCTCGCGGCGATCGGGTGTCGCCAGCCGCAGCCGCTCAATGTCCTCTCGCGCCTCGGGAATGTTCGTTTGCAACACCGCCTCCAGCAGCGGGTCCAACTGCAAGATGTGCTCGCGTAACTGCCGCAAGCCGGCGGCGATGGTGGGTGTCCACGTGAACGTCGCGTTGTCGATATCGTCGAGCTCCGCCTCTTTCTCCGAAAGAAAGGCTTCGACGACATTGCCGACGTCTCTTTGCAAGTCGGTTGTCGTGTTTTGCAGCGCGACGAGATCGGGGTCGATCAGGTTGAATTGAGACAGACGATCGTCGACCAGCTCCATCTTGACCGTTGGCGGTAGTCCCAAGTCGCGCTTGAAACCGTCAAGTGTGTCGCCATAAGCGCGGCGCGCGCTGATCAGCCCAGACGCGCTGTTGAAGAGGTCCTGTTTGACCTGCTCGCGGTCCGAAAAATCGACCGTTCCGGCGTCGAACTGCAGTTTCACCAGTTCGAAACTGCTGCGCAGCTGAGCCAAGTTGACCTCCTGATTGCGGATGTTCTGTTGTGTCTGCAGCAGACCCAGAAAGCCTCCCGCGCGGCCGACCGCTCCGCCCTGGAATCCGCCCGCTGCAAAGCCGCCGCGCACCGGGCCCGGTTGAGCGCCAGTGCCGGAGACGATGTCCAAGTAGAAACCGCGACGATAACGCTCCATCTGCCGCACGTTGTAAAGCAACGACCGCTCCGACAGAGTCAACGACTCCATGACCCGATCGCGACCCGCCGACTGCAGTAGTGGCTGGACGAGCGTGAAGTCGACGATCGTGGACGCCGTGTGCGAGTCGGATCCCGAGAATTGCCAGATCAGCGAGTTGGCCAAGCCGACCACCAGACTCGCCCCGTTGGTGAAGGCCCGTTGAGCCTGCGTGGTCCGCGTCGTCAGGCCCAACGTACTGGTTGACGAACTGCCCGTCTGCAAGCGCCCAACCGCATCGTACGTCGGCTCGTACCCAAAAAAGTACTGCGTGTCGAACGCGAATCGCTCCGCCGACACATCGAGCGCCGCCAGATACAGCGTCTCCCATTGCTGCTGATAATCGGGCGAGTGGACCTGGGCCAGCGCCAACGCATCTTCAGCGGTGATCCTCAGCACGCCGTCTTCGTCAACCGGCAAGAACGCCTTCCACTCGGGATTCTCGACCATCAGCGAATGACCGTTGACGTCCCAGCACGGGTAACCCGACTTGTTGTCGGCCTCGTGCATGTATTGGTGAGCCACCGGGTCGTCTTGCGGCATCGCCGGGTGGTCGGCACTGTGCGGATCTATCATCCGTGACCCAGGATCGACGTCGATGTTGAAGTCCAACGGCCAATGTGGATGTACACTTCGCTCGCCGATAATCTCAGCCACCTCCATGTCCGCCTGATGCCGGTAATAGCTTCGATGACAACCGGCCAGCAATGTGCAGACCGTTGGGAGGAAGAGGATCAACAAGAGGCCGTTGAGTCGCTGCTGTGCGCGCGGATGCATTAGCTCGCCTCCCGACTTGAGGAGGTGCTGGGGGTCGTGTCGCCAGGCGAGGGAAATCGCAGCAGTCGCGGTGGCTCGCTGCGGAACGAGCGGTCGTTCATCAACAGCTCCAAAGCGTCGATGAAACCCGACAGACGCTCCGCCGAGACTCGTTCGCTCCAATCATTCAATCCGGCCAAGCGGGAGAGGATCTTGTGCAACCGATGCTCGCCCTCCCTCGACGCTCGCCAGACTTGCCGGCGGCGGTCTACTTGCGAGCGAGTTCCCAGGAGCAGTCCCGACTGACGAAGCCGTTCGACCAGCGAGCTGGTTTGAGCAGGGGAGACGCCCAAGGCCGACGCCAACTCGACTTGCGAAAACCCGCCTCGATCTCCAGCCGCTTCGGCGCAGAGGAACAGCAGCAGGATCTCCATCTCACCCAGTTCGGGGTCGCCCTGTTCAGCCAACCATCGCCGCAGGTTTCTACTGCAGGCAGTGGTGAGTTGAGCGATATGCGTCCATCGCGACGCCACTTCCAGCGGATTGCTCATTTCGGGGCGACCTCCATTTCGCACCATCCCATCGAATCAGCGGTTCATCGTTGAATGATTCGGGAATAAACGCTTCGAACTTGAACGATTCTGCGCGGGATGCATCGGAGGCAGGAGGGTTTTGCCGGTCAAGCCGATCTTGACGAGATGGAATCGGCGCTAACCCACCAAGTGTCAATGCTTTGCGACTACGCGTCGCGGCCGGAAATCCTTGACACCCCAAATAACCCAGCTTATCATCGACCCAAGGGATTTTTTCGATCGCCTCCGTACGGCCAATTCGGCCCCTGTGCACCTATGATAGGTGTCAGCAGGCGGACCAACTGATTCCTAACACGACCAACGACAAGTCCAATCTCGTCTCGTCGCAGCCGGCGGAGAGTCAATGAGCAACCCGATCATCTACCAAGTCGGCGGCATTCTGCTGTTCCTGTTTTTTTGCGTGCTGACGTTCTTCTTTACGAAGACGTGGCGAGCGACGCATGTGATCTTCGCCTTCCTGACGTTTGCCGCCTGCATGGTGTTTCTGGCAATGGCCGCCATGTCGGCGAAGACGAATCTGACGTGGCGCGAGCGCGCCAAACTGGGGGACGAGGCGTTTGAAAAGGAACTGAAGCGGAACCACGAGCTGACCGTGGGATCATTTGACGCGGAAGGGGTCCGTCCCGACACTGCGCCCTCGTTGCGTGGAGCATTGGCCCGCGAGATGCTCGACCGGGGCCGCGTGTGGCGCGGCTGTTCGATTCAGACGGCGGCCGACCAACAGTTGAACATCACGTTGAACACGTTGGGGGCGGGCGAAGACCCGGCGACGGCGACACCGAACCAGATCGAACAGGATATGGTGCTCTACGGATTCCAGGAGAACACCGACGGCAACATCCGTCTTTTCTTGGGTGAGTTTCGCGCGACCGCAGTCACGGACCAGACCGTCACGTTGGCTCCAACGGATGCGCGGCTATTGTCGGCCGTTCAAGTGGCCGCTGTTCGAGCGGGCGGCGGCTGGACGTTACACGAAGTGTTGTCGGCGGATAGCCACCTGGCCTTTTCCGTCGACCCCCGCAGGGTTCATCGCTTGACGAATACCGAGGGCGAGAAGCTCTTTGGCGACATGGACGAAGAGGCTCTGCGGCAGATCATATCTCAAGCCTACGCGGCAGTCGGCTTCCCCCAAGACACCATCCACCCAATGCAGCAGAAGCGGATTCGGGATATGCTCCGCGACGGCACGCAAGCGATCATCAACGATCCCAACAACCAAGATCCAGTTGAGTTGATCTACACGAAGGTGGAATTCATCAAAGAGTACAAGGAGTTGGATGTCGACACCAACGAACCCCAAGATGCGTTGACGAGCGACTATTTCGATTCGCTCGGGCGCGCTGTGGTCGACCGGCTTCAACGTGGAGACGAAAACCCGTTATCGTTCGCCGTGGGTGACGTCGGCGTATTCCATAAGGAAAAGGCGGACGAGTTGATCAACGCCGGAATCTGCAACGCGATTGAGCCGATCTTCGTTCGCCAGACACACGATCTCAACTACGAGCTGCGGGCGCTGTTGCTGGACGCAATTCGGCTGCTCGCCGACATCGAAGATTTGAAGCGAGTCACCAAGGAAATCGGCCGCTCGAACGCGCAACTGACCATCCGGAAGGCGGTCCGCGAACGCGAACAGGGCGAACTTCAGGCCGACTTGCTGCAGTTCACGAATGAACGCGATCTGGCCACGGCCACGGCCAACAAGTTGACCGTTCACCGCGACAAACTGTTGGCTCAACTGAGTGCTCTCTATCGCTCCAACGCGATTCTCGCCCAACAGTTGGCCGTGCGGCAAAAGGCGATCGCCGACGATATCAAACGTCGCGAAGCGGCCGCCACCGCAGCCAACAACTAGGCGTCGCGAGACCCCGGCACGCCTCCACATTCGCCTTCCCCCAGGCCGGCACGTACTATATTCTGCGGCTTCCAGCAGACTCATGTGGGACGGCTATGGGCATTTACGACCGCGACTACTATCAAGCCGAGCAACCGGGCATTCGACTCGGCGCGCCGCAGTCGATGGTCGTGAAGTTGATCATCGTCAACGTCGCTGTATTCGTACTCTGCATTTTCGTCAAGCAGTTGAAGGAATATCTCCCGCTCGATTCGGGAACTGAGACGAACGCCCTGCGTTGGTTCCAGTTCGTCACTTACTCCTTTACACACTTTGAGCCCTTGCATCTCGGCGGAAATATTCTCTGCCTCTGGATGTTGGGTCGCGACGTCGAGACGGTGTACGGCCGCAAGGAGGTGCTGGGCATCTACCTGCTGTCGGCCGTTTTCGGTGGAATCGTCTTTGTCGCCCGCCAACGGATTCTCAACGGCGGAGCCATCGTTCCCGGCGCCGGAGTCATTGGAGCTTCGGGGGCCGTGACGGCGATCGTCATCCTGTTCTGCTTGAAGTTCCCCACCCGTACAGTCCTGCTGATGTTCTTATTCCCCGTGCCGGCATGGTTGATTGGAGTTGTGATCGTGCTCGGCGATTTACAGCAGAATTCACTGGGCGACACGGGAATCGCGTGCGACGTTCACTTGGCGGGAGCCGCTTTCGCGCTCGCCTACCACTATTTCGGCTGGCGAGTCGGCGCGCTGTTCTCGCCCGACCTGACAGCGCTGAAGAAAACCTTTCGCGCCAAACCCAAGCTGAAAATTCATGCGCCCAGCGGACGGGGCGGGGAGTTGGACGACGAAGTCTACGATGACCTCGACCGACGAGGCGACGAGGTGCTCGCCAAGTTGCGTACTGAAGGTGAAGAGCAATTGACGGATGAGGACCGGCGGATCCTGGAAGCGTACAGCCGCCGCATGCAACAGAAGCTTCGCTGATTGGCAAGCTGGCTTCGCACGGAGGTGACCATTGCCTCGCCGTTGGACTCACGCGGCGCTTGTGCTGATCGCTGTTCTTGTCACCGCCCACTTGATCCATCGAGGATGGGCGCTGTGGGGCAACGACCCCCCGCCGCTCAACATCACTCCGCCCCCGCTAGTCGACGGAGCCATGCAATCGATGCAATCGATTCCTGGCGGTGTCTTCACGATGGGTCGGGCCGGGCATGGGCCGGGAGCACAGCGAGTTGAATTGGCTCCGTTTCAAATGGACGCCACCGAAGTCACCAATCGACAATTCGCGGAGTTCGTTCAAACAACCGGCTATGTCACCGTCGCCGAACAACGCCAGTGGAGTCTCGTCTTCGATCGACCAACCGGACGTTGGCGAAAGATGGCGGGAGCCGACTGGCGACACCCCGGTGGACCCGATTCGACCATTGTCGGCCGCGACGCCCTGCCGGTCGTCCACGTCTCCTGGCACGACGCCTCGGCTTTTGCGGCGTGGGCGGAGAAGTCACTACCCACCGAAGCGCAGTTCGAATTCGCCGCCCGCGGTGGCGTCCACGACCGCGACTACCCGTGGGGACAAGATGTCGCGCAGAGCACCAAGTTCGCCAACACGTGGCAGGGAGCCTTCCCCGACGCCGACCAAGAGCTCGACGGAGCCAGCGGATTGGCGGCCGTCGGTGAATACTCGCCAAATCCATTCGGTCTGTACGACATCGTCGGCAATGTGCGTGAGTGGTGTGCGGCTCCCACCGCCGCGCGGAGCGAACCCGGTTTGCGCGGCGGTTCCTGGGTGAGCACGGCGGAAGGCGGAACGCTGTTCGTCTGGGCGCGGCAAACAGCGCCCGCCAAGTTCACAGACAACCGAACCGGCTTCCGCTGCGTCAAGAAGGGGGAGTTTGGAATGACTAATGACGAAGGACTAATGACGAAGGAATGACGAATGACGAATGACGAATGAGGCAGGACGCCGCCGTGCACGACCAGGGGCGTTTACGCCCCCATTCCGCCGCAGGCGGCATAGGCCCGTGCTTGAGCACGGGTGAACCAGGCGTTCCAGCTGCAACCAACGCTCCATTCTCGCGTTACCCCGCGCCACCGCGTTCCACCCTCGCCGTGCACGACCAGGGGCGTTTACGCCCCCATTCCGCCGCAGGCGGCATAGGCCCGTGCTTGAGCACGGGTGAACCAGGCGTTCCAGCTGCAACCAACGCTCCATTCTCGCGTTACCCCGCGCCACCGCGTTCCACCTTCGCGTCGCCCCGCGCCACCGCGTTCCATTCTCAC
>JASMLW010000569.1 GCA_030748485.1 Pirellulaceae bacterium | reverse complement strand
CGCCCCAATCCGCCGCAGGCGGCATAGGCCCGTGCTTGAGCACGGGTGAACCAGGCGCTGCGGCTGCAACCAGACGTTCCACTCCCGCGTGGCCCTCGCGCCACCGCGTTCCACTCCCGCGCTGCCCTCGCGCCACCGCGTTCCAACATTCTCGTCGTGGCTGGAACCAACGATCCAATTCCCCGTCGCCCCGCGCCACTGCGTTCCACTCCCGCAGTGGCTGCGCCACCGTGTGCCAACAATTCTCGACGCTGCAACCAGCGATCCAATTCCCCGTGGCCGATCGCGTCCCGATGGTCACCGATCCAACGCTCGACTCCGCCGCCGGTCATGTGCGCGCGTTCGTCGATGCAGCCGACGTGAGAATAGAATGCGGTCGCGGGGGGCGGCGGAGGAATGGAAAACCGGGTTGCAGCCGCGACGAAAATGTTGGAACGCGGTGGCGCGAGGGCCACGCGGGAGTGGAACGTCTGGTTGCAGCCACAGCGCCTGGTTCACCCGTGCTCAAGCACGGGCCTATGCCGCCTGCGGCGGATTGGGGCGTAAACGCCCCTGGTCGTGCGCGATGGCGCAGGGCCGTGTGAGTGTGGAACGCGATGGCGCGGGGCCGTGTGAGTGTGGAACGCGATGCGCGGGGCGACGCGGGAGTGGAACGCGGTGGCGCGGGGTAACCCGAGAATGGAGCGTTGGTTGCAGCCGCAGCGCCTGGTTCACCCGTGCTCAAGCACGGGCCTATGCCGCCTGCGGCGGATGGGGGCGTAAACGCCCCTGGTCGTGCGCGATGGCGCGAGGGCAGCGCGGGAGTGGAACGCGGTGGCGCGGGGTAACGCGAGAATGGAACGTCTGGTTGCAGCCGCAGCGCCTGGTTCACCCGTGCTCAAGCACGGGCCTATGCCGCCTGCGGCGGATGGGGGCGTAAAACCTCTCATTCTTTGACTCGCGGCCAACGCCGGAGTCCGCCCTCCTTCGTCATTAGTCCTTCGTCATTCCTTAGTCATTAGTCCTTCGTCATTAGTCATTCCAAACCAGCACGGGCCTATGCCGCCTGCGGCGGATGGGGGCGTAAACGCCCCTCTCATTCTTTGACTCGCGGCCAACGCCGGCGTCCGCCCTCCTTAGTCATTAGTCTTTCGTCATTCCTTAGTCATTAGTCCTTCGTCATTAGTCATTCCAAACACGACTCGCGCCCAGCGACAGTCAATCAGTTCTCGTCACCCACGCGGGCAGCTCGCCGTCTCCGGTCGCGGAGCCTTGCAGCAGCCAGCTGAGGTTGAAACGCGCGACGGTTGAGCCGCCGTTGGGACCGCCTTCAAAGTGAACGTAGATCCAACCGGCTGACTTGGTCTCGGGTCGGCCGGCCGTGAGCGACGAGTAGGCAAAGCGCCCGCTGTACACCAGTCGCTTGATCGGCCACGTTTTGCCGCCGTCGAAACTTCCCCACACCGAACCGTGGTCGCGGCCGCCGCCGCTGTCGCAATTGCTGTAGATGAGGACGTCTTTGCCGGCGACCGGCAATCGCGCCAGTCCGCCCATGCATCCATAGTTCGTGTTCTGCGGACCGTCGGGCAACGCCTTGCAGAATTTCAGGTCCCGCCACGTCGCGCCGCCGTCTCGGCTGACGGCTGTCCACCGCCGCAACGGACTCGCTCCCTCGGGAGCCCAATGCCTGCGCGAGTTGTAGTAGATCGAACCGTCCGACAACTCGGCCACGGTCGCCTCGCCCGTTCCCATCGCGGGAAACGGTTCGCTCGTGTTCCAGGTTTTGCCTCGATCGTCGCTGTAGATTGCATTCGTGTAATGTTGCGGCCAGCGGGCGCGTTCATTCTTGCCGGCGTACCACCGGGAGGGACGCAGCAGACGGCCGCGGTGTTTGCCGTGCCGCAACGTGATCCCGTGCTCGTTCATGTGCATCGACGGCACATTCCCTTCCCCGTCAGCGGCGATGGTCGTCTGTTGCCTGCTCCACGACTTGCCGTGGTCCTTGCTCACATAGACGAACAGTGGGGCAGGGGGGTGATGACCTTCGACGAAAGCGATGATGGATCCGCTTCGCTCATCCACCGTCACGCCGCCCGCCTGAAACCCCGGTTTGGCGATCGTGATCTCGTCGCCCCATTTCAGACCACCGTCCTCGCTGCGCCGCGCGCGGACGCTGGATGTTCCCCACGTGGCGACGAGCGAGCCGTCGACGGCTACAACCACATTGGGAAAGCGCTCGCCGCTGAACAATGGTGTCAGCTTGAGTTCCGGATCGCCAAGGAAGGGGGCGAGCTTTCCTTCGGCTGGGAGTCCCGCCGCCGTCAGGCCTCCGTTCGCGGGAGCCTCAGCTCGCGCGACGGCCGCGCCGAACGCCACAGCCGAAGCCAAGGCGATTGCGGAGACAAACGGTCGACAACAATACTCGGCTATGCATTTGCGGCGACTTGGAGAATTCATTGGCAACCAAACCTTCCCGTCCTCATTCAACGCCAAAACGATCGAGGACAAATGAACAAACAAAATGAACAAACAAATTGCGACAGGCTCGACAAGATTCTAGAGCGCATTTCAACGATGTCTTGCCGTACGATGGCCTTCCAAGGCGCCTTCCAAGGCCGTCGTTTCCCGAGGATTTCCAAATTCGACGGCCTTGGAAGGCAGGCAGCCGGCGCAGACGAACGGGGCGAGAAACAGTTTCCGAACACCGGATTCCAACAGCGATCGACGGCCGTACTGAATCAGCTCAGGAGATGATCTCGCTGATCGGATCGACCGGGAGGACGCCGACCAGTTTCTGGTCCAGACCACCGTAGAAATACGACAATCGATTGGGGTCGAGCCCCATCTGGTTCAACACGGTGGCGTGGAGGTGTTTGACGTGTAAGGGCTTGTCGATGGCGCGCGAGCCGAGCTCATCCGTCTCGCCGACCGTCACGCCGCCCTTGATTCCGCCACCCGCCATCCACATCGAGAACCCGAAGCAGTTGTGATCGCGGCCGCTGCCCTTGGCGTACTCGGCCGTCGGTTGTCTGCCAAATTCCCCGCCCCAAACCACCAATGTCTC
>JASMLW010000568.1 GCA_030748485.1 Pirellulaceae bacterium | reverse complement strand
AGTGCATCCAGATCACCAAAGAAGTCGCTCAAGATGATCACGATTTCGCGACGGCCAAAGCGGCTGGCCATTTCGGAGATACAGCCCGCCAGATCAGTCTTTTCGATGGGGTCGGTTTGATCGAGATGGTTCGCCATGCTGACGATCTGATTCATGTGGTTGGCCGGCGGCAGGAACCCCCGCACCTCGTCATCGAATGTCGAGAACGAGACCTTGTCGCTCTGCCGCACGATGGAGTGGCCCAGCGCGACGGCCATCTTGGCCGCGTAGAGCAACTTTTGTTGTTCGGCGTCGCCGTACCGCATCGAGGCGCTCGTGTCGAGCACCAAGTGGCAGACGAAGTTCGTCTCCAGCTCGTACTGTTTGACAAAGAATTTGTCGCGCGTGAAATAGACTCGCCAATCCAAGTGTTTGGGGTCATCGCCCGGCGCGTACTCACGGTGCCCGGCGAATTCGACGGCGAAGCCGGAGAGCGGTGATTTATGGGCTCCGGCCAGATTGCCGATGACCAGACCGCGCGGTCGCAGCGGATGCCCCGACAGGGCGCCGAGCACTTCAGCGTCGAGGTAGCGAGTCAGCGAGCCTTTCATCGCGGCGATCTCTCGAAATCAAGGGGGGAAGTTAGGCGGCCGGACGTTCGTACTGCTTGTCCGCCGGCACGGCTTCCATCAACATGTCGATCAGTTGCTCGCTGTCGACATTGTTGGCTTGCGCCGAGAAGTTGCCCGCCATGCGATGCCGCAGGGCGGGTTTCGCGACCGCTTGCACGTCTTCCACCGTGGCGTGGTGCCGGCCGTGAATGACGGCTCGCGCTTTCGCACACGTTACCAAGGTCAATACGCCGCGGGGACCGGCGCCCCAATTCACCCATTGATTGACGAAGTCTGGAGCCTCGTCCGTATTCGGCCGAGATGCTCGGACCAGAGCCCACGCGTAGCCGAGCACTTGATCGGCCACCGGCACGCGCGTGACGAGCTTCTGTGTCTCGATGATCTCCTCGCCGGACATCTTCGCCGTGATCTCACCCATTTCGCCGCCGGTCACGCGACGAGCAATGTCCCACTCCTCAGCGCCGCTCGGATAGGCGACGCGAATGTAGAGCAGGAAGCGATCCAGTTGAGCTTCGGGCAGCGGGTAAGTGCCTTCCTGTTCCAGCGGGTTTTGCGTGGCCAGAACGAAGAACGGCGACGGCAACGCGTGCATCGAGCCCCCGGCGCTCACCTGTCTCTCCTGCATCGCTTCGAGCATGGCGGCCTGAGTCTTCGGCGGCGTTCGATTGATTTCATCTGCCAAGAGCAGATTGGCGAAGATCGGGCCCGGCAAGAAGCGGTAAGCGCGCTCCCGCGTGTCGGGATTCTCCTGGATGACCTCCGTGCCGGTGACGTCGGAGGGCATCAAGTCGGGCGTGAACTGAATCCGCTTGAAGCTCAAGTGCAGCGACTTGGCGAGCGAACTGATCAGCAACGTCTTGGCCAGCCCGGGCACACCCTCGAGCAGCGCGTGGCCCCCGGCCAGCATGGCGACCAGCACCTGCTCGATCACTTCATCCTGGCCGACGATGACCTTCGACAGCTCCTCGCGAACACCTTGGTACGTTTGTTGACAACGTTCGACTGCCGCCAAATCGTCGGGCGAAACATCGGTCATGGGGGGTGGCTCCTGGAGGTAGTTCGCCGCCGAGGCGGCGTTCAGGGTGTTAGTCAAGGCTCTCAAAATAGCGGCGTAGCCGTTCTTCGTAGCCGCGCGGCGGGCGATTGCGCATCCGCGCCTGTATGGCCTGTCGCAGCGATGGCGGCAACTTGGCGAACCAAGGTTGGTCCGCGTACTTGCGAGCCAACGCGTTGGAGTCTTCCGACCCATTTTGACTCTCGCTCTTTCCCTCGTTCGGTTGGTTTAACTCCAACGGCGCGTCGGGAGCCTTCTCGTTGTCGGAAGACTCCGACTGCGAGTTGCTGGCGGTCGACTGCTGAGCCTGCGCGGTCTGCTTGCTCTTCTGCT
This sequence comes from Pirellulaceae bacterium, assembly GCA_030748485.1. Classification (GTDB taxonomy): domain Bacteria; phylum Planctomycetota; class Planctomycetia; order Pirellulales; family Pirellulaceae; genus JASMLW01. The sequence continues at coordinate 24,033 of JASMLW010000568.1, read as the reverse complement.
GCGACTGGGACGGCTGGCCCTCCGCGTTCTGTTGCGCGGCCTGTGCTTCGGCTTGCGCTTGCGCTTGGGCGGCCTGGGCGAGCAGTTCTTGGGCTTGTTGGAGAGCCTGCTGGCCGGCGATCTGATCCGCCGTAAACTCGGGCGACTCGGGGACGAGTCCCGTGCCGAGTTCGGGAGGCTGCTCGCCGCCCATCGGCGCGTCGCTCTGCGCTTGGCCCTGTCCGGGTTCACCCATCGGCTGACCGGCCGGCATCGGCGGGTTTCCGCTACCGCTCTCGGGCGGAGTCGCACTGGCTTGACCCTCGGCGGGTTGACCCTCAGCCGGTTGGCCTTCAGCGGGTTGACCTTCAGCCGGTACAGGTTCGCCGCCATCCGCCAACTCGGCGGGGAGCGGTTCCGCGATGGGCAGGTCCAACTCGGAGGCTTTTTCCAGACCCGATCGAATCGGCTGGTTGGCGACTTCTTCCTGACCACTCACCTCAGCGGCTCCCTGTCCGGTCGCGCGTTGAGCTTCCGCAAACTCCTGGCGAGCCTCATTGAGGGCTCGGGCGGCGGCCAACTGCTCGTCGCTGGGTGGCATAGGTGTGTCACCAGCGGCGGGAGGGTCGCCGTCGTTTTCCGCCAACGCGTCGAGGGCGTCGGCCTGTTCGGCGATCTGTTCCCGAGCAGCGGCTTGATCTTCGGCGAGTTCGGCGATCGCTTCGGCGATCTGCTTGTCGCGACGGATCTGCTGTTCGCGAGCCGCCAGGCTCGCCGTGGCTCGCTCCAGTCCTCGTTCGACATCGGCCTGAGCCTGCTGAGCTTGTTGCGCCTGCTGTTCGGCGGGAGCTCCCTCCATCGGTTCACCCGCTTCTCGGGCCGCTTCCTCCGACTTCCGCAACGCGGCGGCCGCGCCGGGGTCAATTTGAGCGGCGTTGTCGGCGAGCGCTTCGAGGTCGTCGGCTTTCTCGGTCAGCTGTTCGCCAGTTTCTTTGGCGATGTCGGCGATGGCGTTCTCCAGAGCGTCGGCCGACTTTTCAAGCGCCTCGCCGGCTTTCGCCTGTTCGCTGGCCGTCGCCTCCATGTCGCCTTGAGCAATCGCTTCTTTGGCTGCCTCGGCGTTGGCTTTCGCTTCACCGAGTGGCTCGGCGGCTTCCGGCGCGTTCTCGCTGGCTAGTTCCTGAGCTTCTCCGGCTTTCTGCGCGACCTGTTCTTGCGCGGCGGCGTCCGGCTCACCGGCCGGCTTCTCGCCGGCTTCACCGGCGGCCTGCTGGGCCGCTTCCTGAGCTTTGGCGACCGCCTCTTGCGCTTCTTGGCGAGCCATTTCGGCGCGATTGGGGTCACCCACCAGAGTTTCCTTGGCTGCTTCAGCCGCCGCTTGCGCGACATCCTTCAGCGCCTCAGCCAAGTCGCCCTCCGCCTGTTCGGCGAGTTCGGCGGCCGCTTCGGCGACCATTTGTTCACGGCGGGCCGCCTCGAGCGGAGTGTTCGCCTTGCCCTTGGCGAAGTCCTCGGCCGCTTCGTTCGCTTGTTCCTGTTGGGCGGCGATATCGGCGACCTTGTTCAACTCGTCCTGCGCTTTGGCCACTTCATTTCGGCCGGCGGCCTTGAGTTGCTCGACTTGAGCATCCTCAACGGCGTCCAAGGCGTTCTCGAGTTGCTCGAGAGACGGTTGGTTCTGCGTATTCTTTTGAGCGTCGGCCAGGGCGTCCTGGGTCTGTTCGCGAGCTTGCGAAACCTGCTTGAGTTGTTCACCGGCCAACTCGGCCAGTTCTTTCGCTTGCTCACCCTGCTGTTTTCTCAAGTCGCTGGCCGCTTGTTGGAGGTTGTCAGCGGCCATCTCGGCGCTCTCGGCCGCTTTTTCAGCGGCCGGTTTCGATGCTTCATCCGGCTGTTGTTCGGCGGCGGCCAGTTGTTTGCCCGTCTCGTCGATCGGTTGCTTCGCATCTTCGAGTTGTTTGGCGACTTCGGGTGCGGATGTTTCGACGCCTTTGGCGATATCCTCGGCGACTTCCGCGACCTTCTCTTGCTCTACACCGAGGTCGGCGGCTTGCTCTTTGGCCAATCCGTCGTTCTCGGCCGCCTCCTCTGCTTCATCGGCGATCCGCCGCATCGCCGCGGCGCCGCGTTCGAGCGCCTCGGCGGCCCGCGCCAACTCGCCAATCTCGACCGCTAGTTGCTTTCGCTTCGTATCGGCCAACGCCGCCTCGACCTCGGCTTTCGCTTGATCGATCGCATCCTGAGCCATTTCGGCTGCTTGGGTGCGGTCGTCGGCCGCTTCCTCGGCGGTATCCTTGAGTTGTTCTTGAGCATCGGCGGTCGCCTCGCCGGCTTCTTCGATGCGGTTCTCGATCGCGGCCGGAAGGTTCTCCGGTTCGGCCGCTTCTTCCAGTGCTTTGGCGACTTGCTCTTCGGTCGCCTGGGCCTTGGCCGGATCCGCCTCGGCTTGCTCGACGACTTCCTCTTGCTTTGCCGCAGCCTGGTCGAGTTTTTCTTTCGCTTGTTCGAGCGCGGCGACCTGCTCGCCCAATTCCTCGGCGCTCTTGTCCGACAGATCGTCCGGGTCGAGCTTCTGCAATTGTTCAGCGATTTCGGCGAGGCTGCCGATCACCTTGCTCTGCTCGGCGACCGCTTCATCCTGATTGGCTTCAAACAGTTCGGCGGTCGCTTCATAGGCGCTGGCTTTCGCCGTTTCCAAGAGTGCTTCGGCGGAGTCGAATTGATCGAGCGCCTCGGCCAGCTTGCCGAGATCCTTTTGCAGTTGAGCTTGTTTCTCCACCAACTCTTCAGATTTGGGATCGAGGAGGTCGGCTTGTTGCGTCTCCTCCCGCAGGTCCCGTTGCCGCTCCATCATCTCTTTGACCAACTTGATCGCCGTCTCGCGATCATCACTGATCAAGCCGCGCGTCGCCTCGATCTGTTCAAGCAGCGCGCGCAAGCCGCGAATGACCAGTTTCTGGTGAGCGGCGGCGTCGGTGAACTGCGACGAGCGGAGTGTCAAGCTGGCGTTCTTGAGCTCTTCGGTGACTTGCGCCGTCTTGAGGATCCGCAGACCTTCGGCGGCTCCCGTACCAACTTGCCCGCCCCACGTGCTGACCTCGGACATCGTCTCGACCAGCACCAGATAGAGCGCCGCCACATCGCTTTGATCCTCAATCGTGGTGAGCGACGCGCGCTCGCGTTCGGTGGGAGCTTTCTGCGGCAGCGCCGCGGTGCTCCGCATCGTCTTTGATTCCATCGCGATCAGCTGGCGGACTTGCGCGCTGATGCGAGCGATCTTGAGCCGGTTGAGCAGTTTCCGCCGCTCGGCCATCAGCGTGACGACGATTTCGCGGATCTTGGTGCGCGCCTCGTTGAAACGAGCCAGCCGATCTTCGCGAGAACCGCGCTGCGCCTCGACCAGCAACTCGACGACATCGCCCATTTCCTCTTGGACGAGTTTGTCGATGTTGCCCCGCATCCCTTCGATCTCACCGTAGATCGGCAGGTCGCCCAATCCGTTTTCTCGCAGCTGGCGAAGTTGGATGTCGAGCACATGGGAGACGAGTTCACGCGCCAAAGAGCGGGCTCGTTCCTGAGCCTGCTGTTTGCGTCGTAGCGCGTTGGACTCTTCATCGGCCCGCAGGAGCGGAGCCGCGACCAATCCCAGTGTCGCGAATACGAGACCTGCGACAACGGTGCGAAGACATGTCGATCGAAATCCGTTACTCCTCAGGCTCATTGCGAGTCTCCAATTCCTAATTGGCGTTTGATCAAGTCACTGATGCGTTTTTCCGACTTCTCGTCGCTCTCTGAAATGGCGGCCAACACGCCGCTCTCGTCAGAGATCTCCAGATAGATCGGATCGCTAAACGCCGATTCACCGGCTGCCTTGCCGCGGGCGTCAATAACTTCTAAGGATATCCGCAAACGGTCGCCTTTGACGAGCTTCATCGGGGAAAGATCGAGCGAGTACTCGCCTCGAAGAGGCAGTTGTTCGGCTCGGATTAGTGAGTCTCGGGGGATTAGGTCGATTGTTGAGACTTCCTGATCCGGTTCTGGTCCCGTTTCCGGCTGCTCCAGGGAAACACCCGCTGGGGCAAAACTGGTGTCGTCCGTCAGTCCGCGCTGGATGTGCGCGTGGATCTTCAATTCGGCAATTCCGAAGTCGTCGTTGACGCGATAACCGATCAACGGCTGTGCGGCTGGCAGGACGACTCGATGGACCGTTTCGGCGAGTGCTGTCGGAGCTCGGTCGGGTCGGATACGGATGACCCCTTTCAAGGGCGCTTCCAGCGAAAACCCGTTCTTGTCGCGGACTTGAATCTCGTACGCCACGTCCTCGCGGACATCGGCGAACGGCGACTTGCTCCCCGCCAATTGCCAATCGACGCCTTGTCGATCGACTTGCGCCAATTCGACGCGCTTAACATCTTCAGCCGATTTGATCGTGACCCACACGCGCTCCAACGGTTCCCCATTGGCTGAATGAACTTGGAGCTGCACTTCGGAACCTGCGACCACTGATACTTGGCGGACCATCGGCACGGAAACGGGCGGCCCCGTTCGCGCGTACTCGGGGGCGATCATCAGCAGTTTGAGTTCGACGACCGGCAGCGGGATCAACGAGATTTTCGCCGAGTCCGTCCAGGCGTCGCCAACGAACAACTGGTATTCGGCCGGTTCAACCAGGCGCGACAGGTAGCCGCGATAGACGGCCGTGTCCGATTTGCTGGACGGCCACGACGAAATCACGGACGAGATTTCGTCGTGGGCTTCCTTACCGGAAAGCTTACCGGGATCGAGCAGCGCGGCGGCGGCCCGCGGAGCGTCGAAGTGGACGAGTCCGGCGAGTGTCGCAGCCAATCCAGGATCGAGCGGGTCGTCGGCGGCGTCGAGTTCGTCGAGCGCTTGCTGTAATCGCTCCAGACGTTGCTCGTCCGACAGCGCTTGCAGCACGGTGGAACGCCGCTGACGCGTCGTGGCCGACGTCAATTCAGCGAGCCCATCGTCCGGCAGGACGCCCCCGCACTGCACGATGATCTCCAGCGGATGTCCCTGTGGACAGGCGGCGGCCGCCGGCCGCGACCGGTCGCCCGATCGCCGTTTGAGAACGAGTCGCCCGTTGATCGTGACCCGTGCGATTTCAGTCTGAGTTGGGTAATGCAACCCACCGAGCATCAGCCGGTTGAAAAAGACTCGCGCGTGCGCGGGGAAACCCGCAACACAACCGACCCCGACGGCCGCGGCGACCGTGCAGAGGATCATCCGCCGGCGAACATCGGATGTGTCGAAGCCGTGGAAGACATTGAGCTTCTTTGAGGTGTCGACGACGCCCCGCACTACCTCTTGCTTTAACGTCTCGCTGCCCCACTGGTCGACCGCCGTCGTCTCGAATTGCAGCGAGGCGATCAGGTCGCTGGCAATGCCGTGCCGCGATTCGACCTGCAGCGCCAGTTGCTCGACCGATTCGGCGACGCCCAAATAGGGCTTCGCATAGCGCAGATAGACCCAAACGAAGGCTCCCGCCACCAGCGCCAGGACAACAAGCCGCTGAACGATTGGCAGCTCGAACAGGAAGTCGATCGCGAAGACCGCCAGCAGGGAGACGATCGCCGCGGTGACCAGCGCGCTGCCGGCGGCGGCGCGGCGCAGCAGTTGGCGGCGCGTCTTGAGGGAACTTAAACGTTCACGCAAGCGGTGAAGCGTCAGGCCAGATGATTCAATTTGCGAAACAGCCATTCGGATAGCATGAGTCCAACGACAAGTACAAACCAGAGTGGAGTCGTCCACAGGGGGTGATTTCGAGTTAATCTCTCAACGGTGGGTTCGACGCGAATGTCGTCGACCAGGCCCTCGACGGTCGCCAGATCGTAGGCTTGTCCGCCGCTTTTGCGGGCCAATTCCGTCTGTAGATGAGCATCCCGCGTTGCTCGGCGTCGTTCGGCCGAAACCTCAGTGACTTCGAAACGCCTTTCGTGTTGGCGTCCGGTGACCGGATCGTCGATCCGCAGCACGTACTCGCCTGCGGCGAAAACGGGAATCCTCGCTTCGAACAGCCCACTTCGCAGGAAGGGGATCGGCAAATTGCGGGCCGTCGCTCCGCCGCCGTCGACGGGAGTAGTCAATTCGGCGGTCAGCGCGCGATTGGGCAAGTCCTCTTCCTGCAGCGGGTCGTAGTTTTCGTCGTACGCGTCAACGGTCAAGACGACGCGGTCGCCGGAACGGTATTTTTGCCGATCGAGCGCCGGCACGAACCGCTTATCCGGTCCCAGATCGTGGCTCATCCCGAGTCGGTAGATCAGTTTTGACCAGAATGCGCGGTAGTACTTCTCGCCAAACCGTCGCCGCAGCCGCCACATTTCGTCGAACGCCAGGAAGCAGACCTCGCCTCGCCCGTAGGGTCGGATGGCGATGATCGGCTGCGGAGTCTTGCCGTCGCGGCAACGCGCGCTGGGGTGTTCGGCGAGCACGACGGCCTGTTCGTGAACGGCCGCGACCGGTTGCCGCCAGGGCAAGCGACCGAGGTTGTCCCAAGCTCGCTGCTGCTCAGTCGCGTTGTCACCCAATTGCATGAAGGCGTATCGAGCGGCGTGCGGGGAGAGCTCCATCCGGAACTCGCGATCGTCTTGGATGGACGAGTCGGGATCGAGTTTGACGGGAAGCATGTCGGCGAGCGGGGTTCCGATCAGCGCCTGGGGACCGAATCGCGGTCCGCTGATCACGACCAATCCGCCACCCAGATTGCCGACGAACTCTTGCACCATTTCAGCGAAGCGGTCGCTGATCGCCTCCCGCGGCATGTCGCCGAGGAAGATCACATCGGACTGAAAGAACTCTTTGCGCGAGGGGGTCAGCGTCGGCGCGAAGAGCACATTGCTCTGCCGCACGCGCGGATCGGAGGAAGCCAGGAACGTGCGAAACCCCTCCATCCCCACCAACTTGTCGCGGTGAAACACCTCTTTCACGAAGCGCCATTCCCAATTCGGTTCGTGGGCGACGTATTGCAGACGGAGAAAGTCGTCGACGATGTTGACGGAGCGGACGGCCTGGTTGTTTTCCTCGAGGACTTCTCCGTCGAGCACTTCGGCCCGGGCGGTGAATTGGAACCGGCCCGCATCTTCCGGCGTGAACGGAAACTCAATGAACTCGAGCGATGAGTTGAGCGGGATGGTCTTTTCGCCGACCTCAATTTCGCCGCCATCGGTCGCGCCGCTCTGTTGTCGAGCCGTGACGCGAACGGTGGCCGATTGTCCCTGCAGTCCGAGTTGCCGGACTTTCACATAGATGCTCGTCGGCTCGGCGCGTTTCATTTTCGGCGCGGTTTGCAGCGTGACGGCCAAGTCGAGCGCCTCATCGGCTCCCACTCCCACCGTGTAAATTGGCGGACCCTGTCTGTCGGCTTCGGACCCGTCTCCGCCGAGCGGTGCGACGCCCGAGTTGTGGGCGAAATCGCTGAGGAAGACGACTCCAGCCAAGCGGCCGGCGCCGATCTGTTTGTTGATGTCCTGTAGGGCGGTCCCCAACGCGGTCACCCGACCGCGGGCGGCCAACTGTTCAGCGAGATAGGAGGAGTCGACGTCGCCGCCTTGCCCGCCGCGATTCGATTTCAGTTTGCGGAGCTGACCGGACATGCGATCGTCGAATTGAAACGCCTCCAAACGGACCTGGTCGTTCTCCTGCAATTGATCGAGCAAGTTGTTCGGTTTTCGCAGGTAGGCTTGCACCAGATCCAAACGGCTCGCCCCCTCGGCGCTGACGTCGGCCGGCAACTCGGTGGCGGCGGCGAGCTTCGACAACTCGCCGACCGCGTATTCGTCTTCGATCGCCATGCTCTCCGTCCCGTCGAAGACCAGATAGAACAACGGCGGTCGCACTTGATTGATCGTCAGCCGGAGGATCGGGTTGGCCAGCGTGATGACGAGCAGCCCGAGGATCGCCCCCCGCATCAGCGCCAACCCGAACCGCCGCTGAGCCGAACCGCGCGATTGGAATCGCCAATAGAACGTGATCGACAGGACGAGCAGCGCGGCGATGAAAAAGACGATCCAGAATCCATTGCCCTGAGCCCACGGCGCGGCCAGCGCCGGATCGATCTGCTCAATCGACGTGACGTCTTCCAAACCCAAGAGCCAGCCGAGTATTCGCATCATGCCGCCACCTCCGCCGACGCCGCGGGCGCCCGCCATTCCGGAGCGGACAGGATTCCCAACTCGATCAACAACAGCAAGAGGATTCCCAACGTCAGCCACCACCAGCTGTCTTGGCCGCGCACCTGGGACCCGGCCAAACTGATGGTGTCGTTCGGGCCCAGCCAGCGAACGCCGGAGCCGGATCCCAATTCGTCAAACTTCGCGCGGTCCAAGGGCGTGAGTTCCGATTCCTCCGACACGCAGTGCACGGCGAAATGAATGTTCCACAGTTGACTGTCCACCGATTCGGTCTCGTCGTCCATGCTATCGGACGACAGTGCGGTCAGTTTGTAGACGCCGGCCGTCAGCGGGTGCGGGACGAGGAGATCTTGATCGATGAAACCGCGGTGGATGACCTCGGGCGATTCCGACCCGGGCCGGGACAGCTGAACAGAGACCTCGCGGTCGACCGGCAACACGGCGATCGGCAACTCGTCGCCGGCGAGGAAATCGCGTGTGGGGAGCGTGTCTTGAATCATCGTCCGCAAGATGCGGTCGAAAACGATGACGCAGTTCGTTTGAGGCAGCGTGTTCCACCCCGACAGCAGTCCCGATGAGAAAAAGATGACTCGCCCATTATCGATGCGCCGCTCGACGAGCAGAGGCGAGCCGTTGTCGAGGGCGGCGAGCACGGTGGGGGCGCCGGCCTGAACAAGCCGTTCGACCTCCTGTTTCAGTTCGTCGTCGTCCATTTCGGTGGTGTCGTCCGCCGCGACAGTGCGCTTCCAGACGAGCCACTGGGGGTGCAGGTCGCGGTACTGTCGAGCTGTTTCGCTGTCGAGCGATTGGGTCGGATCGTCTTGCTGTTCCTGGAGCGCGGCGAACGCGCGGCGAACGGCGAATCGCTCCGCTACGCGGGACGTCTCGGCGGCCTGCAATTGCTGGAGAACCTGGTCGTCCATGTCAACTTGAACCGCCTTGAAAAACAGCGGCTCGGCGAACAGATCGCGGGCTTGTTCTTCCGATTCGCCGGCCAGGCGAAAATAGTCGTGAGCCTGGAGCGATTCGAAGGAGAAGAAGAACGGATCGAGTTGGCCGACCGCCTCTTCCGGCGTCGACCCGACGAACTCCGCCAGCAGCGGAGCAGGCAGGACGCCCGCCCCATCTCGCCATTCGTCGCTCCACGCTTGCGGCTGGAAATCGGCTCCCGCGGCAATCAACAATTGTCCGCCTTGCTGCACGTACTCGCGCAAAATATCGGTCGAGTCGCCGGCGTTGACTCCCGCGATCACGACCAACCTCGCGTCGGCGAGCGACTCGCGACTAATCTGCTCGGGGCGAATGTGCCGAATCCGAATCAGCTGGCGATTGTCGAGCTGCCGGGAAACGCGGGGAGCCAGGAGTTGGCGCAAGTGGCGCGTTTCGCCGAAGCGGTTTTGGATGCTGTCTTCACCGTCGGCTCCGTGCTGATCGACGAAGACGACCGGCAGCGCGGCGACCACGCTGGCGACGATCGAAAGCCGGTCGTCGGCCGGTAATCGATCGGGGCTAATCGAGGCGGTGACGGGCACGAAGCTGGGGCGGCCCGGTTCGGGCGACTGGGATTGGAAGACGTGCTGGAAGACGAGTTCTCGAGCGCTGTTGGGCTCCATGGTGATCGTCTGCGTCGCCACCGGCTCGCCGTCGACTTCCAACTTGACTTCGAAGTCGTAGCGGGGGTTGGTTCCTTGGTGCCGCAGCTGGACGAGGATCGTCGTCGGCGTCTCGACATCCGCCAAGCCGTCCTGAATCTTGATGGAGGAAATCCAGGTATTGGCCCACTCGCCGGCCGCCGTCTCGACGATCTGCATGTCGGGCAATTCTTCAAAGCGCGCCTTCTCGAGGACGCCTTGCCAATTGCGAGCCTGCTGGTCGGTGAACATGACCAGCCGCTTCGACAATTGCGGAGCCGACTCGTGCGCCCGCTGCGCCCGATTCACGGCTTCCTGAATGCTGGCTGGGCGATCGACAACGCGCACCTGCTTGAGCGCGTCGATGGCGTGGTCTTTCGTGTCATACGGATCGGGGCTGGCGCCTTGATCCGATCCGCAGACGGGAATCACGTGAATGCGGCTGCCATCGGGAAGCCGATCGATGAATCGCCGCGCCGAATCCTTGGCGACATCGAGCAGTGAGCCTTCCAACGAGAGGTAGCCCATGCTGCGACTGTTGTCGACGAGCAGAATGGCGTGCAGTGGTTGTTGTCCATCGAACTCAGATTGTCGGGCGGAGAAGAAGGGTTGAGCCAGGGCCAAGCCGAACATCAACACGGCTAGCGCCCGCATCAGCATCAAGATCAGATCGCGCATCTGCATGATCCGCTTGTTCCGTCTCATCGCCTCGCGGAGAAAATCCATCGCCGCCCACTCGACGACTCGAAAACGGCGTCGATTCAGCAGGTGGATGATGATCGGACCGGCCGCGAAAACGAACCCGGCGATGGCGAACGGCAGAATCGAGAATGAAGGCAGGAACATGCTTAACGGCCCACCTGCTTCAAACTTTCAATCTCACCCTCTTGCAGAATCGGCAGATAGCGATTGGGGATCGCCAAGATAAAACACGCCACGGCCGTTCCGTAGAGATCACCCGCTTTGCCGCTTGTGCGGCCGCCGCGCATCGCGCCGCGATCGTGCCAGACGCCGTCTCGAGCGGGGTCGCCGGCGTGCACCTCTTGTGAAGTCGTCAGGTAATCCCGCAGCCTCGGGTAATTGCTCTCCCACTGCGGTCCACCCACTTGGTAGACCGCTTGACCGACGTAATAGAGCGTGTAGGCGTCGTAGGGCAACGTGCCGTCGCGCCGCTTGGATCGCGGCGAGCCCGGCAATCGCTCCGTGGCGGCCGAAATCACCTCCATGTTCTTGAGAATCCGCCAGTCGTCGTATTGGCCGAACTCTTGCAGGCAGACGACTCCCGCCGCCGCCATCGCGATCGTGCCCCCTCCGCCGCCTTTCCCGTAGGTGAACTGCCCGCCCACCTTCCGCTGCTCCGCCTCCGGAGCGCTGCGGTTGCCGTTGGCCGGCGAATAGTGCTCGCGGACGCTCTTGATCGCCAAGTCGATGACTTCAGGAGGCACCTCCAGTCCCGAGTCCATGGCGCTGCGCAGCGCCTTGGCTTGCATGACTGCGAGGCTCAAGTCGTGCCCGGCCGGTCGTCGCGTTGCGCGATAGTCCCAGCCGCCGTCGTCGCCTTGCGTGTTGGCGATCAGCTTCAACGCTCGATCCAACACCACATTCAAGCGGCGGTCTTTGGACGTCGTCATCCCGTGCGCCTGACCCAGTACGAACGTCGCCAAGCCGTGGTTGTACATGTCGCGTTGCGCGTGCGAGATGTTGAGCAGTCCCGACGGCTTGGCGTTGTTGACGACGTAGTCGAGCGCTCGCTGCACCGTGTCGCCATACTTCCCCCGCCCGGGCGCGTGACCGGCCGCCATGAACGCCAACGCTCCCATGCTAACCAAGCCGAGATCGTTGGAGTCCCAGTTCCCTTGAGGTCCTTGATTCTTGGCCAGCCACTCCAGACCTCGGTTCAGCGCTTGCTCGCTCTCGGCCGTTATTTCCCATTCGCCTTCCGCACGCGCCGGTATGGGGAGACAAACGATCACGATGGCGGTCAACAGCGACAATCGTTGGAACAAGGCGGCGACCGAGGGTGGGCGAGGAGAGGCGGGCGGGCGTTGTGGGTGGGTGTTGTGGGTCTTGGGGTCGAATCAGGCTACGTTTATACGAGATCGGAAACCAACTGTCGATCATTTGCCCCCGACGAAAGTCGACCAATAAGCGGTATTGCCCGGCGGTCGCGTCGGCGGTTGCGGGGAATCGTCGATAAGCTGACGAGGCGGCGGGCCGCCGGGCACTTGGGGCGTTGAGAATCCGGGACTTCCATCGATCGACTCCAGCGACCGGCAACTTTGTAGCTATGTTCGCCAGAACGTGGAGGCGGCTCGTTTGATCGCAAGATCACCTGCGATATCCCACCGTCTGTAGATCATCCACAAAATCTCCCACAGCCACATGTGGCGTTGAGAATCCGGGAATTCCCTGGTTGGCCAGCGACCAACGGAGCGGACGAACGAGGACCGAGTGGCACAGCCACTTTTGAGAAGCTAGAAGACGATCTCCAGCGACTGCCAGTAGCTCGTGTAATTGCCGCCGGGGATCAGTTGGACGGTGTACCAGGCGGACTTCCCGTCTCCCTCCACCTCCGTTTCCTGCGTTTTCCAGCGTTCCGGGTGGGTCTTGGCGTCGACCTTCTGTTCCCACAGGACCTCTCCTCCTCGTTTCAACTGCACGGTCCAAGTCTGGTTCGGATCGTCGCCCCACTGGAGGCGAAAGTTGCCTTTGGCTCCGGCGGGCAGGGCCAGCCGCCGCGCCCAAACGATCGGGGCCTGGGGCGTGGTCTGCAGGGCGAGCACATCTTTCTGGCCGTGCACCTCGACCACATGCGGCTGGTTGGCGGCGCGGGGCGCGGCGGACCACAGCTCCCATTGAGGAACTTTGGCGTAGGCGAACTCGCGTTGGTCCGTGGGCAGCTGCAGCCAAACTGGCTGTGGAGCCACGGCGACGCGCGATTCGGCTCCTGGCGTCAGGGCCACCAAGTCACGAGTCGCGTCATTCGCACCGCGTCCGAAAAACGTCCAGATCGTCTTGCCGGTAAATACGATTGGGCCCAAACGCGGGTCGCCGTCGGTAAGCGGATCGAGACGAGTGGCGGATTGCAGCGTTCCCGTCTTCGTATCGAGCGTCAGCAGTTCGGCCGACTTCGCCTTGGTGTCCGCGGAAGGTGTGTGTCTGGCGACGAGTAGGTGATTGGCGCCGCGGCCGAATGTTTCCAACAAGTTCGGTTCATCGAACCTCCATTGCTCCGTACCGGTGTCGGCCTCTAGTGACGCCACTCCTTCATCGGTTCTCACCAGCAGTTGGTTCTCGACGAGATCGAGGACGCCGCGCATGGACGGGGCGAGTCGAGACCAGACGTAGGCGCCGGAGTGGATGTTGAGGCAAGTGATCGCCTTTACGCCGGGTTGGCAAAACCAAACCTGGTCGCCCCGGACGACGGGGGGGTGGAAGAGTTGATTGACCCAACTGGTGTCTTCATCCGCGGGGATGGCGTCTTGTCGCCGGAGCCACAGCAATCGGCCCTGCCAGTCACAGCGGAAGATCACGCCGCTCAAGGAAACGATCAAACCGTCTTCAAGCTGCGTGGTCGTGCAGTACCGCCGCTGCCACCAACGTTCGCGGACGCGCACCAAGTGCCGGCTCTGTAGCGGTTCGCCCGTATCCGGGTCGCTGAACAGGAGCTCGATGTTGGATTCGTTCTGGTCGCCACGCGTCAGGGTGAGAGTGGCGAGCCCGAGGTGCGTCCAATGGGGATCGGAGATGAAAAAGTGATTGGGCGTCTCGTTTGTCACCCACACGTGTTTGCCGTCGGCTCGGTTGCTGCGCACGATGGCCGGGCCGGCCCCGTAGAGTTGCCGCGAATAGATCGCATCGTGTCGCACGATCGGCCGCATGGCGGTCAGCGCCCAATCGCGCGAGCGCATTGGCTTGCGGCCCGGCGGCGGCTCACTCTGCCACAGTCGTTTGCCGTCGGCGGTCTGGTAGGCGGCGACTTGGAATCGGTTGGTGACGATCAGGTGATCGCCGGCGACGACGGTCGCCAGCTGGCGGTTCGCCCAGTCGATGAACCTTTTGTTGAGGTCGCGTGTGACTTCGGTTTGCGGGCTTTGGCCGATGGCTCCGTCCAATTTGGCTTTAACTTCGCCGGTCCAAGCGACGGGCGCTAGTTCGGGAGGCGGGGGCGTTGTGGGAGGAGCCAACTGGACGCCGCGCTGTTTCAGTTCGCCGACCATCTTCTCAAAGTCGGCGGCCGACCATTTGGACTGTCCGATCGCGACTTCGGCCTTCGCGGGTTCCCCCAAATCTCGACCCAGCAGGGCGGCCGCCATCCGCATCCGCGCCGCCAACGCGTCGTCGGCTCGCCACTGCGCAGCCTGCTCGTAGCGATAGAGCGCTTGATCAAATTCACCTCGCACGAGCGCGGCGTCTCCCAGCCAAACTTGAGCGTCGCGGCTGGCGGGCACGTGCTGAAACTGAAACGCGGCCAGTCGCACGGCCTCTTCGTTCGACGTCGCCACCGCGCGGCGAATGCGCAGTTCGGCGATGTCGCGAAACTCATCGGTCAACATCGTTCGCAGCTCGGGAGATTGATCGGCCGCGTAACGCACGGCGGCCGGAATCGACGTCAACCATTGAGAATCCTTGGCGGACGGCGCGACTCCCGTCAGGACGTCGGGCGAAATCGAAACGATGATCCGGGCCGCATCGCGCATCGCGTCGCCGTCCAGCGCCGCATGCAATTCCGATTGGAGGTTGAACACTTCCTTGCTCAACTCCTCCACCAACAGCGGCCGCCATGTCGGCTTCTGTGCTTGTGTTGCAGTGCCGCGAATCCGGGCGTGACGGCGGGCCGTCGCTTCCAGCCACGGCAGCAAAGGCGAACTGGTCTTGAGATGGTAGAAGTTCAGTCGCTCGCCCAGCGTCAGCGTCCGCATCCAATTGGAGCGATAGTTCATCGCCAAAGCCCAGCGACGAATCCGCTCGTCGTTCACGACCTCAAACGCCTGCGTCGTGACCGCCGGACTCTCGAAGACTCGCTGCATGACGGCCAGCAGCCCGGCGCTGTCGTCGCGCGGATGCGCAGCCGAGACTTGGTAGTATCGATCGATCAACCGCTTGGCGTCGGGAGCCGATGACTGGACATCGAGCAGCAGGGCGGCTTCGTCGATCGCGGCGAACAGAGTCGAGCTGTCGACGCGCTGCTCGAAGAGCCTGTCGAGCAACCGGTGTACGAGTTCATTGCCCAGCAGCCGGTGTGGTCCGCGGCCCAATGTCTTGTAGGCGCAGGCGGCCAACCAGTCTTCGGCGTTGACACCGTTGGGCTGCCGGGACAGCGCGGCCGCTCGCCACGATGCGTAGGCCGGAGCTGTCGGTTCACTGTGCGCTCGCGCGATCAGATCGGCCGGCAAGTTGAGCCCCAGCGTTTCCAGCGATCGCCACTGAACTCGCTTCAGCCTCACCCGGCACTCGGTCGTCTTCGGCGCGATGGTCAGCCCGAGTGATTCGATTCCCGGAGCAAGGTTGACGCTCGGAGCGAACGGTTCCGCCCAGTGCTGGCCGTCGACGCTGATCCACCACCTCAGGGTCCCGCACCCGTAAACCATGCGCAGCCATACGCGCACGCCCGTATTGGGAGAAACTCGCTGATCGGTTTCGCCCAAATCGACTTCCAACGAATCGTCCGAGCGCTGTTGAACGCAAAGTTCTCCCGTCCGCGCGCTGCGGACGAACCTGACGACTTCGGCGACGGCGGAGAACTCGTTCTTCTCATCTCGCCGTCCGAAAAAGACGCCCACGCCGGGCGAGGCGTCCTCCAATTCCAGAACGACTTCGTGCGGACCATCGATCGGTAACGGAGTGTCGACCCAGCCGCGGGCGGCGACGTTGGCCGACTGCAGTTCGATCGCGCCGTCGGGCAACTCGGCGATCTGCGCGTCCGCTTTGAGATTGGAGCGCCAGGGAATCTGACCGCAATCGCGGATGTCGATCAGCGTTTCGCGGGCGAGCCGCGCCGGTGGCGCGTCCGCCACGCGGACCATCTCGACTCCCGCAATCGCAGCGGCTCCGTCAAAGAAGACCTGCGACGGCGGCCCCTTGAGGGGAGCTCGCAAGAGTTCGACCGGACCGCGGCTGAGAATCATCTCACCCGCGTGGTGGCGGATGTCGATCGGTCCGCCCTTGGCGTAGTTCGTGCGCAGCGCCCGCTGACCGTCGGTGCCGGTGAGCACCATCCGCAGCGGACGGGCGGAACCGTTCAGGCGGCGATTCTGATAGGCGGCCCACCGCGCATTCTCCGCCGGGTAGTAGGCGAACGTGCACCCCTGCTCGCCGTCGTAGAAGTGCATCTTCAGGCGGCTGATCGAGTCGAAGCGAATTCGCAGCGAGCCACTCTCGGGCCACTGCCAGCGCAGCCCCATCACGCCGGTGAAAAACGGTGTCTGTCCGTGGGCCGTTTTGACGGTCTTCCACTGTACGGGTGGAGAGAATGTGGCGTCACCGAACCACTGCTTGAGCCCCTCGATCTGCGGCAATCGCAGTTTGGTGTCGAATTGGCGATACGCGACCTGCTGGAACGGCAGCGCCGCTTCGCCGAACGACTCGTCCCAAGGCGGATCGCCAGGTGGGACGAGCGGCGTCGCGGGAACGGCCGGAGCATCCGGCGGCGACGGGTCGCCAGCCGTGTCGACCTCAGCTGGCTCCACCTCGACTCGTCCAACCTGGACCTGTGGTTGAGCCGGCGCGGGATCGGCCGCGCCGCGATCCGGACCCAACGCGGCGGCGCCGGCGACGAGGTTGTCCCAGCGAGATTCCACTGCGGACGAGTTCAGCAAGACGAGGAACATCCAGAGCAGAAGAAGCGCGAACGCGGCGATGGCGGAGTTCTGGCGATTGATCCAGGTCGGGATTCTCACGCGGATTGCTCCAACTGTTGCTCGATGTATCGTGACAAGAAATCGAACGCCCGCTCTTCAGCCGGTCCGCTCGTCTTCTCGATCAATGGTTTTAGTCTCTGCATCTGCTGGCGAACATCGGCGGCCGGGATGAGGTGGACGCGTGTCGCTAGGATAGCGGCTTCCAGCACGGCGTGCTTGGCTCGGTTCAACCCGAAGAAGTCCCGATTGCGGCCCGTCTCGGTCACCTGGCACTCAATGATAGTCCGTTGGCAGGTGTCGTCGAGCGACTCGACCCGAAAGTCATACCAACGGCAGGCGTCGGCGAGCATCATGCCGCCGCTGGCGAGACGCGTCAGTTTGGGGTTTGGCAGTTGGCCAACCGCCGCCAGGGCGATCATCTCGACGTCGTCGGTGACGTGCAATACTCCCCTCCCGCTCCGCCGCAGGTTTTGAAAGGTCTGCGAGGTTTGGAATGGTCGGAGTGTGAAACGCAGCATTTCTGGTTCGACGCGCGGCCCCATCGGCGACACGTTGACGGCGCCGTCTTCAGCGGTTGTGGTGACGATTCCTTCGAGGATCACGAGCGGCTTTCAAAACGTGGCGGGCGAATCGGGCCACGGCGATGCTGGAGGTTGCTTACGGACGAGTTCGGTGGGAGGAGCCTGCGACCGAGGTGCGCAGCCGGCCATCGTCAAGAAGTTCGTCAGCAGCGGGTAACCGGCGGCGGTCAAAACCGCCTCGGGGTGAAACTGTACGCCGACGGTCAGCGAATTGCGGCGGCGGATCGCCATCACGTGACCATCGTCCGATTCGGCGGAGATCTCAAAGCCGGCTCCCTCCCACGATCGCTCGACGACCAAGGAATGGTAACGGCAGACGGTCAACGGATTGGGCAAGTCGGTGAAGACGCCGCGGCCGTCGTGGCGGATCAAACTAGTGCGGCCGTGCATCGGTTTCGCTTTGACGATGCGCGCGCCGAACGCGGCCGCAATCGTCTGATGGCCGAGACAGACACCGAGCAGTGGGATGTCGTCGGCGATCGCGCGAACGATCTCCAAGGCGTTTCCCGCGTTGTCGGGGGCTCCCGGACCCGGCGAAACAACGACGGCTTGGGGCCGCATGCCGCGGACCTCCGCCACGGAAATCCGGTCGTTGCGAACGACCGCCGTTTCCTGACCGAGCAACTGAAGATAGCGGGCCAGGTTGTGCACGAAGCTATCGTAGTTGTCGATGAGCAGGATCACCGCGCGGCCGCCTGTTGGATTACCGAAATCGACTCTGTCGTTGGCGTCTTACTGCAATGAGTGAATCAAGCCCGCCGCCTTGTGCCACGTCTCCTCGTATTCACTCTGAGGATCCGATTGAGCGACGATCCCGCCGCCGACGGGCATCTGCCACCAACCGCGGGAGGCGGTGATCGTTCTGATCAAGATACTGAGGTCGACGGCGCCGTTAAAGCCGACGTAGCCGAGACTGCCGCAATAGGCTCCGCGAGCCGTCTGCTCCAATTCGGCGATAATCTCCATCGCGCGGATCTTGGGAGCCCCGGTGATCGACCCGCCCGGAAACGACGCGCGGACCAGGTCGAGCGGCGTGCGGTCCGCCGCCAATCGTCCTTCGATGACCGAAACCAGATGCTGGACGAAGCGATACACTTCCAGTTCGCACAGTTGCGTAACTCGAACGCTGTCGGGGGCGCACGCGCGGGATAAGTCGTTGCGAAGTAAGTCGACGATCATCACGTTTTCGGCGCGGTCTTTCTCACTCGCTTGCAGGTCGGCGGCGGCGAAAATGTCGGCTTCGGGCGCGTCGGTTCGCGGGCGAGTTCCCTTGATCGGGCGAGTTTCAACTCGGCCATCGGAGCGAACCCGCAGGAATCGCTCGGGCGATGCGCTGACGATTTGAGCGGCTCCGAGGTCGAAGTAGCCGGCGAACGTGGCCGGGTTGCGCGACCGCAGCCGCAAGTAGAGTTCGACCGAATCATCGGCGGCGGGAAACAGCAATCGCTGTGACAGGTTCACCTGAAAAATGTCTCCGGCATAGACGTAGTCGACGGCTCGCCGCACCGCTCGGCGATAACCGTCCGCCGTGAAGTTGCTCGTCAGGCCCGCCGGTCCGTTCGTGTCGAACTGGGGCGTCGAGATGTGACGCGCCGACAACGGGTCGGTCGTGGCGGCGAGCGGCGGCGGTGTTGCAACGTCGAGCAGTTGCGCTAGCCAGTCGGCTCGCCGCGCAGCGCGTCGTCGTCGATCATCGCCAGCCGTGGCGGGAAAACCGTGCGAGACGATCCACGCTTTTTCCACTTGATGGTCGTACGCCAGGACCACGTCGTAGAGCCCAACCGCCAGGGCGGGAGTCTGAAAGTCGTCGTGCGCCGGGCGGGGGAGCTTCTCCAGTTGGCGATTGAGGTCGTACGCGAGCAGGCCGGCGGCTCCGCCTTGGAACGGCGGCAGGCCGGCGATCGTGGCGACCGCATAGGAGCTCAGCTGTCGCGCGAACTGCTCCAAGGCGTCGCGCCCGTCGGTCGCCACATGCAGGAACGCGAAGGGATCGACGGCAAGGAACGAATAACGGCCGAGGTCGTCCCACCGCAGTGCGCTGTCGAGAAACAGGCAGTGCGGCGCGTGCGCCAAACGCCGGAAGGCCTCGACAGGTGAGGGCGGTTGCGACAATTCGACGATGTGAGGCTCGTGCGCCAATATCGACCCGCCCAGTTGCCGCGATTAGGAATGTGCCATGGGATAGTGGAACAGCGCCGCGTTGAGGACCTACTGCTCAATCATTCTTGCGTTCATTCTTGCGTTTCTCGACGACCTTGCGTTTCTCGACGACGCGGTGCATTTGCTCGGGACGAGTCAGGTATCCCCAGTCCAGTGACTCATCTTGCTGGTACTGTTTGCCAAGCGTCAAGGCCGTCGACGCTTTCGCCATTTCGAATCCCAGGTAGAAGGCGTGCGCCGGATCGAGTTGTTGCGGGCGGGCTTCCAGTAGTTGCTCGAATAAGCGGAACGGATCGGTGTCGGACAGCTGCAGTCCGGCGCTGACGAGATGGATCCGCTCGTCTTCGGCGAAGATGCGGAAGTTATTGTCCTTGATCGAGTCGGCCAGGCGACCGAGTTCGGTTGCCCCAACGTCCCGAAGTTCGTCATCGCGCAAGGTCAGCAGAGACGGATCGACGCGCTTGGGAGGCGTCTTTTGTTGCACGGCGTAGTGGACCAGACGTCTCGCCAGATCGCACTCTTTGACGCTGGTCCGCGCCCAGTTGATCACTTGCGTCGTCAACACGCTCCCGATCGAAAGCTCTTCGCAGAATCCCAAGAGCAGCACGTTGACGCCGGCCGAATCGACATCCGTCAGCTCTGTCAGATTGCCGACTCCCATCATCATCGCCGCGTCCGGGTAGCGGCGTCGGATCTGCGCGTAGCGGTCGAGGCTCGCCGCGAAACCACAGCCGATCGGCTCGAGAATGGGGTCGATTCGCAGCGGGATGTCGCGCGACGCCAAGAACTCGATCGTCTCGTCTAGACCTCCCAGCGTAGCGATGTCGTCGGGCACAACCACGACTTCGCATCCCCAGTCGACGGCTGCGGCTCGGTTGGTCGCGTTGACGGACAACACCAGTTCGGCTCCGTTGTCGACAGCCGCGGCGACTTCGCGCTGATCGAAGCTGTCGATCGACACTCGCAGCCCGCAATCGCGCAAGGCGGCGACACACGCGCCGACCGCGGGCCACCACTCGCCCGGATCGCACCCGATGTCGATCACATCGGCTCCATTGGCGGCCAGCCGTTGAGCCTCAATTACGAGGTCGTCGAGTTTCCAACGGGGCGCGTGGTTGATTTCGGCCAGCACTTCGATGCTGTAGTCGCCGTACGCCTGCGACGCGGAGTCGGACTGGCCGAGGAAGGCCGGCAGGCGGCGGAGGTCGCGGGGTCCGCGGTCGATCGTGACATCGTCGCTGACGACGGCCGTCAGCTCCGCCAAGTCGCCGTCACAATACCCGGGGATGACAATCCGATTGGTCTGCGGAGGCGGTCGCATACGGGGCGCGATCCAGGCGGGCGTCATCAAAGCGGCGACCGTGATCGGCATCACATCCACGCTCCACGTGAAGTCGCCTGCAACGCTCGCCAGCACGTCGCGAAGTGCGTGTTGAGCGAGGCGGCCGGTGATGAAATGCAAGTGCTCGGTCATTCGGCTACACGAATCTCGGTGTCTCAGTGGCGCGAGCCGCCGTTGACGTTGATGATCTGGCCGGTGATGAACGCTGCGCTGTCGGTCGCGAGGAATCTCGCCACGCCGGCGACATCGCGCGGCTCGCCCCAACGTC
Source organism: Pirellulaceae bacterium (assembly GCA_030748485.1). Lineage (GTDB taxonomy): Bacteria > Planctomycetota > Planctomycetia > Pirellulales > Pirellulaceae > JASMLW01. Next base: position 3,062 of record JASMLW010000568.1, on the reverse strand, counting down.
CCAGCAGCGCGTCGCCTTTCGCCCGGCCGTCCCAATAGTCGCTGGCCCGTTCGCCCCACTTGGTGCGAATCCAACCGGGAGCGAGACAATTGACGCGCACTTGTGGGGCCAGACTTTGGGCGAGGCTCTTGGTGAAGGACATGATCGCCCCTTTCACTGCGGCGAACATCTCACCGCTGTCGCCGGCCATTCCATGGTCTGCTCGATCCCAGCCGACATTCAGGATGCAGCAGCGGCCCGCCGGGCAATCGCGTTTCACCATCAGCTGACCGACATCTCGGGAAAGACCGATGGTGCCACGGACATCGACTTGCCAGAGTCGGGCCAGTTTTTCCTCGAACGACCAGCCGGCCGCGTCGCCGGTCAGCACATCCGCGCCGGCGTTGTTGACCCAAATGTCGATCTCTCCATTTTGCTGCGCTCCGGCGATCAGTCGGCCTCGATCGCCGTCGTCGCGGATGTCGGCCAGAATCGTTTCGCAGGGCCGGCCCAGTCCGGCGATCTCGTCGGCCGTCTCCGCCAATCCGCGTTCATTGGCGTTGCCGTGGATGACGAGTTCGGCTCCGCCGCGAGCCAGTTCGATGGCGATGGCGCGCCCCAATCCACTCGACGCGCCCGTGACAACCGCGCGCCGGTGGCTCAGGTCGGCGTTGTCGGCTCGGGAAGTTTCGTGGCCACTGGACATGGGACCGGATCACACGGCGACGGGGCGGAGAGTATAGGATTCCACGTTCGGGATCGAACTTGCGATGAATAGATCGCGCGAACCAAGAGGCGGTTGTACTGCGCAGGCCTGCGATTGCACAAGGTTCGCGCAGCCGGGCGTCAGCTAATTGGATAAGATGCCGCCGACCTCTGGCGGAGAATCGAGAAACGCATATGCAGGGAACCGAACTTTCGCCCGACGCCCTTCGCCAAAGGTCGGCTACCGCGGCGTACGCCTTCCGCGGTTACAACGTCTCCAATCTGGGCCGCACGCGCGAGCTGCTCGAGCATCCCGCCTACGGATCGATCGTGGACGTCAAGCTGGGCGAAGCATCGGAGGCCGCGTCTGGAATCTTGGGTCGGCGGATCGACTTGGCCGGCCGCGTTCGGGGCGGAGAAGAAACCACACTCGCCGTCTACGACGAAGCGATCGCTCTCGTCTTGGCCGCCGAAATCGCGCAGCTGCAGCTGTTGAAAGAACATTTCGGCGTGATCTACGGCGACGCCCAACTGGCGATGGGCTACAGCCTGGGTGAGATCGGCGCGTTGGTGGCCGGCGGTGTGATCGATTTGGAGTCGGCTTTGCGCGTGCCCTTGGGCCTGGCTGACGACTGCGTGGCGCTGGCCGACGACGTCACTTTGGGAGTCCTTTTTTCGCGCGGCTCGCCGATAGAAATGGACGAGGTCCTGCGCTGTTGCCTTCTGATCAATTCGGCGGGCGGCGGCGTGGTCGGCGTGTCGGCCATCCTGTCCCCCAACAGCTGCTTGGTGATGGGGCAGGGCGATACTCTCCAGCAGTTGCGAGAGCGCGTGACGGAATTGCCGCCGGGGGGACTGCACCTCCGCGCCAATTCCAACCGCTGGCCGCCGCTCCATACGCCGATCGTTTGGCAGCGCGCGATTCCAGATCGAGCATCGGTCATCATGCATTCGCTACCGGGTGGCTTCTGTGCGCCGTCCACTCCGGTCTTGTCGCTGGTGACGGGCGAGATTTCCTACACCGATCTGAACGTCCGCGAGATTATTCGGGATTGGGTCGATCATCCGCAGCGTTTGTGGGACGCCGTCTACCGAACGCTCTCGGCGGGGGTGAAGACCGTCTTGCACGTCGGACCGGAGCCCAACATCATTCCGTCCACTTTCAACCGGCTGCGCGACAACGTGGCCGCTCAGACCGAGGGTCGCGTGGGCGTGCGGGCCTTGAAGTCGATGGTCAACCGCCCCTGGCTCAAAGCCCTCTTGCCGGAGCGCACGGCCCTGTTGCGGGCGCTGGACGTCGAGCAAGTGATCGTTGAAGATTGGTTGCTCGCCAACGAACCTGAATAGAAGCACGCCCACACCGTCCGGCCTTCGCCGCGTCCCGAGCGTTTCGCTTTCTCATCGCGGCGAAAATGAACTCGTCCATGGAAGACAATGACCGAACCTGACTCTACCGCGCGGCCCGAGGAAACCTCTGTCGACGCACCGTTCGACAAGTCGTCGTCGCCGGCGGTGACATTCCGACCGCCTCCCTGGTACGTGTTGCTCATCGTCCTCGGCAGTGTGGGAGTAATCACCGCCGCGCAGATGACCGACGTGCTCGGCGATCGCGCCATCGCCAACATTCTGACTTTGATTCTGGGTTTCATCTCCGTTGTCACGTTTTCAATCTGGTTCAGCGTTCACAGTCAATTGCCGCGGACTGTTCGGCTCGGCTATGCAGTCGCCGTGCTGGGAGCGTTTGCCGCGTTCATCGCTTGCTTTCGAATATCCGGCGTCTACGGCGACTTGGTTCCCAAGTTTCGGCTGAGGTTTTCACGCGATGTCGAGATGACGCGGGCAACCAGCGAAGCCCAAGTAACGGTCTTCATCGAGCCGTCGGGGCGAGATTTTCCGCAGTTTCTCGGTCCCCATCGCAACGGCGTCGTGTCGGACGTGGAGCTCATCGATTGGAACAAGTCGAAGCCGACCGAATTGTGGCGCAAGAGAGTTGGGGCCGGTTGGTCGCCGTTTTCGGTGCTCGGCGATTACGCCGCCACGATGGAACAGCGGGGCGACGGTGAAGTGGTCGCCTGCTACCGCATTCGTACGGGTGAGGAGATTTGGAGCCAAGTGACTCCGGGGCGGCACTACTCGTTCTTCGGCGGGCTCGGCCCGCGCACGGCTCCCAGCTGGGACGGCCAGCGACTCTATACGCTCGGCGGCTTCGGCGCGCTGCAATGCCTCGAAGGAGCCACCGGCAAGGTGATCTGGCGCGACGATTTGCTCAAACGCTACAAACTCACTCCCGAGGTCGATCAGACGATCGTCTTCTGGGGTCGAGCGAATTCTCCGCTCGTCGTCGACGATCTGGTCGTCGTACCGGCTGGCGGCACAGA
>JASMLW010000567.1 GCA_030748485.1 Pirellulaceae bacterium | reverse complement strand
ACTCCAGACGCGGTTGGTCATACTGCGAGCGAAGAAGGGATTCTCGGAACTGGTGAGCCAATCGGCGTAGACCGTTCGTCGGTCGGCTCCCGCGGCAATCTCCGGCTCGCCGCCGCCCAAATACCTGGGCGGTTGGAGCTGTTTCGTGCGGGGGTTGGTCGAGTAGCCCGCGTTCAGATTGATCAGCACTGACTTGGCGTTCGCGACGCCCGGGAAACGCGGATCGGCTTTGGTGGTCACCTGATTGAAAAAGCTGTGCAGTCCGTAGTAGTCGCCTTGCGTCCAGTTCTCAAATGGATGCGGGTGGCACTTCGCGCAAAGCATGCGAACTCCGCAGAACACCTGCGTCGCTCGCTGAAGCGTGTCGTCGGCGTCTTTGCTGATTGCGAAGTAGGCGGCGGCCGGATCGTCTTCGACACCGCCCCGTCCGGTCAACAGGGAATGGACAAATCGATCGAGCGGCATATTCGACGCGATCGCCGCGCGAATCCATTCGCGAAAGCCGTAGACGGCCGGTTCGCTCAACCTACCTCGGCTGTTCTGCAGCAGGTCTCCCCATTTGAGCGACCATTGGTCGACGAATTCGCGTCGCTGAAACAGAGCGTCAATCGCCTTGGTTCGCTTGGCTGGATCCTTGTCCGCCAGGAAGGCCCGCACTTCAGTCGGCGTCGGCTGAACGCCGATCAAGTCGAGACTGACACGGCGGAGGAACGTCGCGTCATCGCAAACGGCCGATGGCGTGACGTTCAGCGAGTTGAGTTTCTCTATCACGTGCTTGTCGACAAGATTGTTCGAGCCGGGCGACGGAACAAAGCTCGGATTGGGTTTCAACACGATGAAGTCGGCCGTGGCGAAGATCCGCTCGAATCGACCCGACACGGCGGTCTCTCCAAGCTCGGTCGCGCTGACCAGACCCTCGTCCGTGACACGGGCGACGCGCTGCGTATTAACCGTGAAGACACTCAACCGCGTGACATCGCGAACCGAACCATCCGAGTATCTCGCCAGCAACCGCAACTGCTGTTGGCTGTCCGGCGCCAGCGTGACCTTCTTCGGGAAGATTTCGACGGATTCGATCGTCACCGGATCGGCGACGTCGGATTTCGCGCCGTCCTGGATCCAGCCCAACACCAGGTTGTGAGCCAAACTGCCCTGCTCGAACCGAACGCCTCCCTTGTGTGGCGCCTCGCCGAGCGCCTTGGCGACCAGCAAACTAGCCGGTGGGTTGTGCAGGTTGATTCGGCGCTCAAAGAACTCGTCGGTAAGCGAGGGGTAGTCGAGCGCCGGATCGGATCCGCGGAGCGACAATTTGAAACCATTCTTTCCCAGCGAGTACCCGTGACACGAACCCGTGTTGCAACTGGACTTCGAGAGGACGGGCATCACGTCGTGGCGGAAACTGTGCGGCCGAATCTTCTCGGGCAATTCAACGATCACCTTGACCGCCGCCGTATGTCCACTCGCCGTCACCGTAATCGTGGTTTCGCCGCTGGCCACGGGTTGGACCCACCCCAACAAGCCAACCGTCGCCACCTTTTCGTCACTGCTGGCGAAGGTCGCCTGAGACGACAAGTCGATTGCTGCTCCCGCCGCGGGTTGTCCCGTGACCAAGATGGAATGGGGGCGACGGCGATGAGTCAGTTTCATCTCAGTCGGCTGCACAAGGAGTTTCTCGACGGCCGCAGAATCTTCCCCGCGAACGTCGGCGGCGATCAGCATCGCCAAACAGGCGCAGCACATGATGCAACTCGTTCTCATTCCTTTTTCTCCGGCGGATCCGCGGGGAGTAGGTTCACTGTGATGGGCGCTTCCTTGCGCACGACGATCTTCGGTTGAGCAGGATCGAAGGGTCCCGTCGCGACCAACTTGATCGTCGCTAGTTTCACCGGCTTAAAGCCGGCGGGAAACGAAAGCGTGGCCGCGAAGTCGACGGCGTCCGGCTTGACCACAACGCTCGTCGCCTTCACTTCTTTTGGCTGACCGACAAAGGAAACCGTAACCGGTCCGGCAAAACCGGCCTGCCGTTCAATCTTGCCGACAAACTTCACGACCGCTCCGGTCTTCGCATCCAGTTTTGCTTCGAGTTCGCGGGCCGCCGGTTCGACACCCAACGGGTGAATGGGCGTCAAACGCCTGACGGGCGTAAAGACCTCGGCCAACACAGACTTGTTGTCGAGACTTCGCAGTTCCGCCTTGAGCGCCAAATCGCAGGTCTTGGCGACCAGGTTGGGCGGTACGATCACGTCAAAGGTCACGTCGTTTCTGATGTTCGCCTCAGCCGCCCGGAGGTTCTTCTCCGCGTCGGCTCGACCTGTCTCGGCGACCTTCACAGCGGCTTCGGCGGCGGCGTTCTGCTGATTGGCGGAATCCATGACGAGCTTGGCTTTCGCCTGCGCGTCGGTGAGTGTCTTGTTCGCGGCGACCGCGGCGGTCTTCGTCGTGGCGACCTGAGCGCGAGTCGTCGCGAGCGCCTTGGCGGCGGCGGCCAATCGGTCGACCGCGGTCTTCAGCTTGGCGTCGGCGTCGTTCGGCGTCGCCTGACCGGCCGTCGATTGAATTGCCGCCTTCACCTGTACGGCCACTTCGTCAGAAATTTCTTGAGTCGATGCGGCGACGCTGGTGTGCTGAGCCTCCGCCGCCTTCGCTGCTTTCTCGGCGACGGCGTAACTGGCTTCGAGAGGTTTGACAATCGCCACCGCGTCCGCGACCAACTTGGCCTGAGCCCGCTTGACGGAAGTTGCGGAATTCCGCGCCTTGACCGCCGCCGCGTCCGCAGCGGCGAACGCATCGAGCGCGGCTTTCGCCTTGGCGTCCAGCGGGATTTCAACTGTCGCCTGCTTCGCCCGCACGGCGCGATTCGGGTCGGGCTTGTTGTTTACGATCGGTGCAGGTTGGCCAACCAACAGCGACAAACGCACCGGACCGATCGCGCCGGGCGGGCGAGACAATCGAACCGGAATGCTCATCGTCGAGCCGAGCGCCAGTGTGGCCGATGGCGGCTGCGCTAGAGAGACTCCAAAGGGCACTGCGTTGCCGGACGTGAGCGCGAACGCCATCTCGTGCTTCATCCAGGGCTGGATCTTGGCGAGTGGATCGTTGTTGATCTCGGCGACTGCTGTAATTGGTGGATCCACACCGACGCTCGAGCCGAGAATCCGAGTCACCAAGTGGCTCGTCTCGTCCCCGAAACCGCTCAACGTCAACAGCGCGCCATTGCTGCCGGCCGGAATCCGCACGACGGTGGCGGCGATCGGCGGCGGCACGTTGTCCAACGAAACCTGAATCGGCCCGTTGTATCCGGACCGCTCCGCAGTCACTTGAATAATGCTCGTCGATCCCCGGGGAACGTTATGGGTGTTCGACGCCACCTTCAGTCGAAACGACGGTTTCTGTGCGAGCGGGGTGATCGCCAGACGATAGATGGACTTGGCGTCGCCGCCGCCGACCTGCGCGCGAATGAGAATGTCAATCGACGTGACGCCGGCGGGCACGGTGTAGTCGAGCCGCGGGTCCGCCGTACCGCCCCCGGCGTCGTCGTTACGAGCCGCTCCCTTGCTGCTGGTCACTTCCAGAAACAGATCGAGCGGCGATCCCAAACGGTCGGCGAATACTTCAAGCCGCAGCTTCTCGCCCGACTTCACCGGAACGCGGTACAGATCTTGTTGTCCATCGGCATCGAGCCTGCCGCTCACGCCGACCGGAGCCGCCGGCAACTGTTGAGGAGTGGAGCCCTCCCGCTGTTCGATCAACTCCGTCAACTCGGTCGCTTCAACGATCGGGCGCGACCCGGCCCCGTTGACATCCGCGGGCCAAGGAGCCGGCGCGAGCAGTCGGCCGGTCGAAGTAAACTCGACCAACTTGCCAGGTGGGATGTTTCCGATCAGTTGAAGAGACGTCTTTTTGCCGCGCTGAACGGCCGGAGGAAACACTTGATCGGCGTAGTGAAACTGACCGATCTTCATGCGATAAAAACCCGGAGCCGGACCCGCGTATTGGCGGTCGTGCAATTCGATCGTATACCGCCCGTCGGCCGGCAATGCTAACTGCAAGCGGGCATCACCTGAGATCCACGGCGCGGGCATGGCTAGCCCGAGTTGCTTGCGCCGCTGATCGTAGACGTGGATCACCGGCCTCAACTTGCCGCCGATCCGCTGCGACTCGACATCGACGACAACTTGCTCGCCCGCCTTGCCGTCAATTGTTGTGCTCGCGATGGTCGATCCCGTCAGCGCGCCGTGAAGTGCCACTGGTCGCACGGCCGAGTGGGCGGCGAGAACTTGTTCGGGCAACTTGTCGACACCCACCACCACCGGCGCACTGATTCCGCGATCGCTGGCGATGCGCAGTTGGTACAAGCCGGGCGTCACCTTGTCGTCCAACGTGACTTTCAACCGCAGGTCCTGCGGCGTCGATCCCTCCACCACCTCCTGCTTGGCCACCGGGAAGTCGAGCACCAGCTTCGCGTTCGGCAAGAGCTCAGCGCCTTGAATCCGCAGCTCGGTTACACCACCGACCCGCAATCCGCGGAAGTTGATGTTCGCGATCGTCGGCGCTGCGACGGCGGCCAGCGAGCCGGAAAGCAGCGAGGCGACGGCGACAGCGGAGCGAATGATGAGATGCTGCATGGCGTGGAGGGTCCGCGATCAAAAAAGCTCGTGAATCGGTTGCGCGTCGATCATTCTAATTGGCCGGCTTCCCGGACCGGGCATCATCGTCGTCTCGACGTCGATGCCCATGCCGTGATAGATCGAAGCGATGACTTCGGGAGGCGTCACTGGACGATCGTGCGGAGCGGCGCCGAGCTTATCGGTCGAGCCGATCACCTGCCCGCCGCGGATGTTGCCGCCGCAGAGGAAGTTCGTCCAGGCCGGAGGGTAATGATCGCGACCGCCGCGAGGGTTCAGCTTGGGCGTTCGCCCGAACTCCGACAGCACCGCGACGACCGTCTCGTCAAGCATCCCGCGCTGATCGAGATCCTCGACCAACGCGGTGAACGCTTGGTCGAGCTGTGGGCAGAGGTGCCGCTCGTAGTCGAGATACGTATTGTCCAAGCTGGTGCCGTTGGCGTGCATGTCCCAACAGCAGATGTTAAACACCGTGTCGAAGTGATTAACCGTCACGTAGCGAGTGCCGCGTTCGATCAACCGTCTCGCCATCAAACAGCTTTGGCCCAGGGTGTTGCGGCCGTACCGGTCGCGAATCTTCTCGGGCTCCTTGTCGAGCTCAAAGGATGCTTTGGCTTCGGACGATGTGAGCAGATTGAACGCGCGGGCGTAGGCCGAATCGCGCTGCACGGTGCTGCTCGTTTCTGTGCGTCGCTGCAGGTCGTCAATTTGCTTGAGCAGATCGCGCCGCGCGCTGATGCGAAACTCAGTCTGCCCTTTGGCGGGGACGAGGTCGGCGACCTTGAAGTCGCTGCGGGCCGGATCGGCGTTCAGAAAAAATGGCTCGTAAGCGCTGCCCAAGAACCGCGCCTCTTGACCATTGATGGAAGGTCCGCCCGTGTTGCCGATCTTGCCCGGAAGAACAATCGACGGCGGCAGATTGCTCTTGGGTCCGAACACACGCGAGACAACCGAGCCGACATGCGGTTGCTGATTTGGCCCCACCGCGTCGCGACCGGTCATCATCCAGCGGGAGCCGTTCGAGTGAGCCGTACCCGTCTTGTGGTGCAACCCGCGAATCAACGCGATGCGGTCCATCATCCTGGCGATCTGCGGGAAGTGCTCACACAGGTGGACGCCCGGCAGGCTGGTCTGCGTCGGACGAAACTTGCCGCGGACGTCGTCCGGCGCAGCGGGCTTCATGTCGAACGTGTCGAGATGGCCAGGCGATCCGACCAGAAACAGCGTGATGCAATTCTTGATTTTGGCCTTGGAGTAGTCGACCGCCCCCGCGGATTGCAGTCCGAGCATTTGGGGAAGCGTCACGCCGGCCATACCAGCCGCACCGGCTTGCAAGAATCCGCGGCGGGAAACTCCACCGCAGAGAGGAACTCGTTCGTTACCGACGTGAAGCATGCTCGAATCCTCTCAGTGTCTCGCAGTGTCCCGTGCTCTCGCAGTGTCCAGTGTTCTCGCAGTGTCCCGTGCTCTCGCAGCGCTCGCCCTCAAAACAGCTCCGTTATGGGTTCCGACTCAATAAAACGAATCGGCCGTCCACCCGGCCCCGGAATCATTGTGGTTTCCAAGTCGATACCCATCGCGGTGTAGATCGAGGCGACAACATTCTGCGGGAGGATGGGGCGATCGTGCGGCGCGGCGCCGATCTTATCGGTTGAGCCGATGACCTGCCCGCCGCGGATGTTGCCGCCGCAGAGGAAATTAGTCCACGCGGGCGGATAGTGATCGCGGCCGCCGCGTGAATTCAGCTTCGGCGTCCTGCCAAACTCGGAGAGCACGGCGACGACCGTGTCGTCCAACATGCCTCGTTGCTCCAAGTCTTCGATCAGGGCGGTGAACGCCAGATCAAACTGCGGGCACAAGTGGCGTTCGTAGTCCAAGTAGGTGTTGTCGAGATTGCCGCCATTGGCGTGCATGTCCCAGCAGGTCACGTTGAAGACCGTGTCGAAGTGATTCACGGTGACGAACCGCGAACCGCGTTCGATCAAGCGGCGAGCCATCAAGCAGCTTTGGCCAAACGTGTTGCGTCCGTAGCGATCGCGAACCTTGTCCGGCTCGTCACTCAGCGCGAACGACTTCTTCGTTTCGGGAGAAGTGAGCAGGGCGAATGCGCGGTCGTAGGCGGTATCGAAATCTCTCGTCGTCTTCGTTTCGGTGCGGCGCTGCAATTGATCAATCTGCGCGAGCAAGTCTCGGCGGGCGTTGATGCGAACTTCGTCCTGGCCGGGCGGGGGCGACAGATCGGCGACTTGAAAATCGCTGTTCGCGGGGTCGCTGCCTAGAAAAAACGGCTCGTGAGCGCTGCCCAAGAAAGCCGCTTGTTGTCCGTGCGGAGTACTCGTGCCGGTGTTGCCGATCTTCCCCGGCAAGATGACTGACGCCGGCAGGTCTCCCGTGGCGCCGAAGGCGCGCGAGATGACCGAGCCCATGTAGGGTTGCGGGTTGGCGGCGTTGAAGTCGTGCCCCGACATCATCCACCGCTGGCCGTTCTCGTGCGATGCGCCCGTCTTGTGATGCAAGCTGCGGATGAGCGCCACCTTGTCCATCATCTGCGACATCAGCGGGAAGTGCTCGCAAATCTGAATGCCCGGCACGTCGGTGCTGATCGGCTTGTACTTGCCCCGCACGTCGGCGGGCGCGTCGGGCTTCATGTCCCATGTGTCGAGATGGCCGGGCGAGCCGACAAGAAAGAGCGTAATACAATTGCGAATCTTGGCCCGCGGTTCGTCGACGGCGCCGAAAGTCTCCAGACGGAGCAGATTCGACAGCGACATCCCCGCCATCGACGCGGCGCCGGCCTGCAGAAAACTGCGGCGACTCGCACCGCCACAGACTGGAATTCTCTCATTGCCGATGTGCAGCATGCCTGAGCCTGTTTCGTTTTCCAACGAGACGAAACGCCAAACCAGCGCGGGATGCGCTGTGAGGTCGACTAGTCGATCGTGTAGGAGACCGTGTTCGAGATGTCGATGAACTTACTCTCGGTGAACTCGCCGTCTTTCTTCTTGTAGTTGATGTACTTCCACATCTGCAGGACGACTTCATACTTGCCGGCCGTCTTGTCCGCGTGCTCGTACGTCTTCTCAACTCGGGCGAGCGGCGCGGCGATTACTTCGCCGTCGCGCTTTATCTGCCATTGCAACCGCAGGCCCCAATCGTTGGTCACATCAGAGCGTGTGACTTGGCGTCCGGTGAGTTTGATCTCGGCCTTTGGCTCGCCTTCGAACTTCTGGTCCATGATTCTGCGTGGGATGGTGGGAGACAGGGGTGGAAAACGAGTGTGGATAGCCGACCATTTAAACAGAAAGCCCTCCAGATTGCACGTTTTTGAACGCGTCTCCGCGAGACAGCAAGCCGATTGAGACGTCCCCCTGAAGGAGCCTGTTCGCTGCCTGAGGATCCATAGTTCAATCTCCCACAAGTGGCAGTGGAGGATGGCGGATGATCTTGAGACGGTGGCATATCGCGGGTGATCTTGCGGTCAAACGAACCGCCTCCACG
>JASMLW010000566.1 GCA_030748485.1 Pirellulaceae bacterium | reverse complement strand
ACTACGTCTACGAACCGACCAATACGATCAACTTGCTGGCGCTGCCCACGCCGACTCCGGATGACCACTACTTGTCATTCCAAACCCAGTCTAATGTTGATCTATTTCCCGAAGACACTTTGGAATTGACTCGCACGACTCAGACAGTTGCCGCGAATCCGCCTCAGGACCAGCGTCCCGAGATTCTTGTGGCGACGCTGACGCGCGCCGTGGCGGCGAGGACGCGGATCACCCCAGACATCGTGAAGCTCGCTCCCTACGACGGCGCAAAGCCGGGCGTGATTCAGGATGCGAGTCGAGTCGTCGGAATGTACTCCGGCATGCGCCTTGGTGCTGGTGAAGCGGTGCTGGAAAGTCAATTGGTTCCGCCGCCAGAATCGATCAAATCGGGAATTCAAAGCAACGACGCGCGCTCAACGGATCGGGCGGTGGACAACTCCTTTGATACAATTGTGGAAATTGAGTCCGTAGAATTGTTGACGGCAGATTCGCTTGTGGACGGATTTGTCAATCCCGTCCAGCCACCGACGACTCGGTTGCCCGCATTAGACTTCACCGGACCGATTGTGGAAACGGGGCCGCCACGGGTAGCTACTGGGCTATCCCTGCCTCGTCTCACAGTGGAGCCACTTTCGACGACGCTCACCGAGGTTGTTCCGCAAATCGAATCAGTAAGCGAGGCAAGCCCAGTTCTGCCTCCCAACGTCCAGATCCGATCCACGATTGCAGAATCCGCCGGTCCGCCAGCGGCTGGCCAGACGAAGAACGGCACGGTCTACGACCGGGACGCGAGCGGAACCTATACCACGAGTGACCCAACAGTCGCGGCGACCGACGCTTCCGTTCCTTTGCCCGAGGGGGTTCTGGTGCAGAAGTCTTCTTCCGTCGATTCGCTGGAGCCGAAGTCCGACGCGACGGTTCCTCGCGGCATTCGCGCGAACGGGCGGCCGCTGCCACCAGTTGACCCTGCCAACAAGAGGGTCGTGACCATCATCAAATCGGACGGGCGAGTGATTAGTGGGACCATCGTGTCGAGCGACAAGAAGGAGCTAAAGATTCAGACGGACAAGGGTCTCGTCGTCGTACCGCGTAATGAAATCGATGAGATCAAAGATCCGCGGCGTTCCCCCATCTTCTGAGTCACTCGCGGCCATCGGCGCGCGTCTTTTCGGCGTCCACGTAGCGATCGTGAAGTCGGTTCGTCACGAAACGACGGGAGCGAACAGCGACTTGAGAATCAAGCCGAGGCAAGTGATGCCGACGCACAGCGAGCAGACGACGACTCCCTGGCCGACCAGCAGCAGGGCGATCGAAAACGGTTTCCAATCGCGCTTCTCGCAAACCATCGCGATGCAGCCGACTCCCAACCAGAACGCGCACAGGCTGAAGAAGAAAGAGACGCGGACGCCGACGACGACATTCTGACTCAACGCCATGGCGGCGGCGAACGTCACCACGATGGCCAGAATCGTCTGAATGTTGAACTGAAACGGTTTCATACCAGCCAATCTATCATCTGTGCTTGCCGTGAGCGAATCCGCGCGCGGTTTGACGCCGGTTTCGGGACCCAGGTATCTTAGCAGTTCGGCTTCTTACCCGTTTTTCGGAGTTGAGGATGCAATTTTTCCGCCCCACTCTTGTCTTGTCGTTCTGCTCGCTGGTCTGGATGTCCGCCATCGTTCAGGTCGCCGTGGCCCAAGACGCTCGCACGGAATCGAACGGGAAGCTCGTCGCTGCGGACAAGCCCGACTACTACTGGTCCTTCGATGAGGGGGCGGGCGCGAAGCAGGTCACCACAACGACCTCCCACGCATCGTTGGCGGGCTTTCGTCGAGGCGCCGTAAATCTCGGCCGCAAGGGTCCGCCTCCACAGCGCTATCCTCGCTTTGCCGCGGAGAATCGAGCGGCCGAGTTTCGCGGCGGCTATTTGGCGTTCACCGACTCCGGTCCGGGCAGCTCGCTTGACTTCGACCTGGGCGACACGATCACGCTGGAAGCCTGGATCCAGTTGGACGCGCTGGCCAACGACCAGCAGGTCTACATCATCGGCAAGGGCCGTACGGGGAATGCGGGCTTCGCGAGCGAGAACCAAAACTACTCGCTGCGAGTGCGGGGAATCGGCGGGACGGCCCGACTGAGTTTTTTGTTTCGCAATGCCGACAACGCAGATCGCGATGACTTTCATCGCTGGAATTCGAACGCCGGATTCTCGCCAGGCGCAAGTTGGCATCACGTTGCTGTGATTTACGAGTTCGGCAAACCCGAATCGATCCGCGGGGTCGTGGACGGCCGCGAGGTGAAGGGATCGTGGGACATCGGCGGGCCGACCGAGAAGGCTCCCGTCGTCGACGATGACGAATTGTGGATCGGGTCGGCGCTCGGTGGAACCCGCAATTGCACGCTCTTCGGCCGGCTCGACGATGTGGCGTTGTACCGGCGAGCTGTGGCGATCGAACGGTTGAAACAACGATACATCGGTCTGCCCAAGGCTCCCTACGATTTTCAAAAGGCGTTGGCGACCGCCCCCCGCGAACACATTGAAGTTGAGATCTTTGAGGGGTTGCCCGGCGACACTCTGGAGCCGGACGCGGACGAAGCCGACGATCGCTTTACGACTCCCTTCGCGGGTCTCGATTCGCTGCCCCACAGTTACACGCCACGAGGAATCCGCACGGCTCGCCGGGCGCCGTTTCTGGTGAGGATGGTCACCAAGCGAACGTTGCAGGCGGGCGAGTACGAGTTTCTACTGCGTTCCCGCAACGCGTCGCGGCTGTTCGTCGACGACAAGTTGGTTGGCGAGTTGCCGTTTATGAAACGCAACGCCAGCGGACACGAAGCGGTGCCCGAGTTGGTGGACACGGCTCGCGGCGGATTGCGGTTCAACGCGGCCGGGCATCAGGAGAAGATTGTGCGGCACGAGATCGCGGCCGGCGAACACTTGTTCCGTTTTGAAACAGTTGTGGGCGGCAGCGGATTGCGGGCCGAGCTGGGTGAGTTTTGCCTGGCGATCGCCGAGCCGCAAGGAGCCTTCCGAGTTTTTGCTCCCCTGGCCAGCAGCGAGTGGCCGTTGACGGACGAGGGCTGGTTTGGCGAGATGCGAGCCGCCCATTTGCGCATGCGGCGTCTGGATGCCGAACGTCGTCGCCAGGTGTCCAGTGCAGAGGCTGAGTACTGGCGCGAGCGACATCAAGTGGCTCGACGGTTTATCCAATTGGTGAAACCTCTGTCGGCCCCCGCACCTCGTCGAAGGGCGTCCGTCGATGCGTATATCGACGCCAAGCTGCAGCGAGCCGGCGTCGAGCCGGAACAACTTGTCGACGACTACGAGTTCCTGCGCCGCGTGACCTTGGACGTCGTCGGCCGCGGACCGACGCGCGCTGAGATATCCGAATTGTTGAGAGACGACGAGCCGGGGCGGCGCGAGCGAGTGATTGAACGTCTGCTGGCGGACCCGGGTTGGGCTGACCAGTGGATGGGATACTGGCAGGATGTGCTCGCCGAAAACCCCGGCATTCTCAAACCGAAACTCAACAACACCGGGCCCTTTCGCTGGTGGATCTACGAATCGCTGCTCGACAACAAGCCGATGGATCGATTCGTCACCGAGTTGATTCTGATGGAGGGGTCGCCGTACGAGGGAGGTCCCGCCGGATTTGGGATGGCGACGCAGAACGACGTCCCGTTGGCCGCGAAGGCTCACGTTCTAGCGCAGGCCTTCCTCGGACTGGAAATGAAATGCGCCCGTTGCCACGATTCGCCCTATCGCGAATTCAAGCAGGGTGAGCTGTTCAGTCTGGCGGCGATGCTGAATCGACAGCCGTTGAAGTTGCCCGGGTCGAGCACCGTGCCTCAGGGGGAGCAGCAGCGTCGCGCGCTGATCACGATTTCGCTCAAGCCAGGCGATTCGATTTCGCCACACTGGCCGTTCGCCTTCATGGCTCCCAAGCAGCTGGCCGCTGAATTGCGAGACGCGGCGGATTCTCGCGAGCAATTGGCGGCGCTGATCACCAGTGGGCGCAATCGCCGCTTTGCGCAGGTGATCGTCAATCGAATCTGGCGAAGGTATATCGGCTGGGGAATCGTCGAACCGGTCGATGATTGGCACGAGGTCCAGCCGTCGCACCCTCACTTGCTCGACTATCTCGCTCGCGAGTTCGTTGTCAGCGGCTACGACATGAAGCACGTCGCTCGCCTGATTCTCAAATCGGCAGCGTATCAGCGTCTGGCGACGGCGGCTGGATCGCGGGACTCGGATGCGGAGTCGCGTCTGTTCGCCGCTGGGCGACGCCGGCGATTGAGCGCCGAACAGGTCGTCGACTCGTTGTTCGCGCTGTCGGGGAAGCCGATCTCCGCTGAGCAATTGACGCTCGACCCGGAGGGGCGGCGATCGTCCGCGACGTTCCTCAACCTGGGATCGCCGACACGGGCTTGGCAATTCACGTCGTTGTCCAATGAACGAGATCGACCGGCTCTCGCCCTGCCCCGCGCACAGACGGTCGTCGACGTGTTGTTGGCGTTTGGTTGGCGCGACGCGCGGCCGCATCCGATCACCAACCGCGAAGAGATTTCCACCATCCTGCAACCGCTTTCGATCGCCAACGGCGTCGTGGGGAATCGAGCTACGCAGCTGTCCGACGACAGTTCGTTCACCGAGCTGGCTTTGGGCGATCTGACGGTCGATCAGTTTGTCGAGCAGCTGTTTCTTCAAGTGCTCGGCCGACCTCCCACCTCTCTGGAGCGAGAACCGTTGGCCGCCCTGCTCGGCGATGGTTTCGATGAGCGGAGAACGGGGAAGCCGCGTCTGCCGATTGTTCGCAGCCGCAACGCCGTTTCGTGGTCGAACCACCTCAACGCCGAGGCGACCCGCATCAAACTCGAGCTGGAACGCAAGGTGCGAATGGGCGATCCTCCGACCGCGAGACTGCAGCGCGATTGGCGCGAGCGCGCCGAGGATGTTGTCTGGGCGCTGGTCAACTCGCCCGAGTTCGTTTTTGTACCGTGACGTAGACACACTCGCCCTTTGCCAGCGGCATCGAGGCATAGTTGAGAGGCAGATTGATGCAACGCCGTGAATTTCTCAAGGTTTCTTCCGCCGGCTTGGCGGCGGCCGTTGGCGTAAATGCCGGTGGCCTGGGCAAGTGCTTGGCCGAGGCGGAGGGCGAGGAGCAGGCGAAACTCGGCAAAGCCGAGAATTGCATTTTCATCTGGCTCGGCGGCGGCGCTTGCCACATCGACACCTGGGATCCCAAGCGGCAGAGCACGGGACGCAAGGACCCGGGCTCATACTATCGCCCGATCGATACCGCCATCGACGGCGTGCAACTCTGCGAGCATCTGAAACGATTGGCTCCGCTGATGGACCGTTGCATACCGGTGCGGTCCGTGAATCACGATGTGATCGATGAGCACGCGGCGGCGACCAACAGGCTGCACACGGGACGTCCGCCGACGGGTACGACGCTCTATCCGTCGATCGGATCGGTATTCTCCAGCCAGTTGGGCGCGATCGGCGAGGGAGTGCCGCCGTACGTCGTGATGGGATACCCCAGCGCAAGTCGCGGGCCGGGGTTCCTGGGAGCCGAACACGGCTATGTCTATTTGACGGACACGGAGGCCGGGCCCGCTGGATTGCGGCGTCCGCCGTTCATCACGGCCGACCGGCAGGCGCGGCGTCAACAGCTGCTCTCCGCATTGCGAAAGCGGTTCGGGAAGCGAGCGCAAAGCGACGCCGTGCGGGACTACATCGCGACCAGTGAGCAGGCCGCCAAGTTGGCCGGCCCCGAGTTCATGAAGGTCTTTCAACTCGCGACAGAGTCCGCTTCCCTAAGAAACCAATACGGCGAGGAGTTTGGGCAACGTTGCTTGCTGGCTCGTCGACTTGTCGAAGCCGGCGTGCGATTCGTTGAAGTCTCGTTCAATTTGAATTTCATCAACGGCACGGGGTGGGATACGCACAACGATGGTCAATTGAAACAGCATGTGTTGATCGAGCAACTGGATCAGGCGCTGACCGCGCTGCTGACGGACTTGGAGAAACGCAATCGATTGGATCGGACGCTGGTCGTCGTCGCCACCGAGTTTGGCCGCCCCCCCGAGTTCGACGGCGGCGGCGGTCGCGGACATTACAGCAAAGCCTTTAGCGTGCTGCTCGCCGGCGGCGGACTCGCGACGGGGCAGGCCATTGGCGTTACCGACGAATTGGGGAAGGAAATACTGCAGCGTCCGGTTTCGGTCCCCGATCTGCACGCGACCCTCTACGCAACGCTGGGCGTCAACCCGGCCGAGTTGCTGTACGACGGTGAACGGCCTGTGCCGATTACCGATCGCGGCGCGCAGATCCACGAGATTTTCGGTTGACCCGGGTGGGAGCTAGTCGTCGTGTTCGTCCGTTTCACGACCAACAGGCAAAGCGAAGATTCCCATTCGTTGACGGGCGTGTTTCAAGCCGCCTTCGAATTGCGCGATTCGGGTGATCTGGCCGACTACGAGGAAGCGGAGCTGAACGAGGCCCTGGCTTGGCTGAAGATGCATCTGAAGTCGCCGGGCTGCCTCCGCGAACCCGGCAACGAAAGAGCCCTCTCGTGGTTCCATCCCCGCGCTGTGCGGCCCATGCAGTACGTTTGGCGAATGGTGCGGATAATCCAGGACCACAACGTCTTCATCGAAGTGCACAGAACAGACGACCCTGGTATCGTCATCTACGAAGACGGCTGGCAGGTGGTCGCCAAGCCGCGCCGCAAGAAAACGTCCGGCTGACACTCGTCGGGCGCTTGTCGTCCACCGGTCGACAAATCTACAATTCCCGTCGGTGACTTTGTGCGGGGAGAGCACAAGAACGAGGGAGTGCATCATGGGCGCTTGGGACGTCGACACGTTTGACAACGACACGGCGGGCGATTGGGCCTGCGAACTGCAGGGAGTGACCGACGCCGCCGCTTTGCAAGAGACGTTTAACATGGTGCTCGACATTGGCGACGAGTATCTCGACTCCGACGAAGCGTGTATGGGGCTGGCCGCGTGCGAGGTCATCGCTCGCCTGAAAGGAAATTGGGGCAAGCGCGACGCGTACACGGAGAATGTGGACAAGTGGGTTGAAGCTCACCCGCAAACGCCGTCAGCCGAACTGGTTGCCGCCGCGCTGCGAGTCATAGACCGCGTCACTCGCGAGCCGTCCGAGTTGCTTGAGTTGTGGAGTGAGGCCGAGCCAGGCGATTGGTTGGCGGCCGTCGCCGACTTGCGCAAACGCGTCGAGGAATAGTCAAAAAAGGAAACGCCTTTCGATGCTCGCTGGCCTCAACATCATTCAATACGAAGACGGACGCTTCGGCCTGACTATTCAAGAGCCGGGCTCGCCCGAGGAAGCGTACTGGGATCTCTTCGAAGAGCAGGAGCTGCAGGGAGGCGGCTACACTTGGGAGGGCATCGTTCACGCACTCGTCGAGATGCGTCTGGGCGATGTCAAAACAGCGATCGAGGTTGGCGCCGAAGCAGACAACGCCTATGTCAACTCGGCCGATCGGAATGTGCTGGAACGCATCGCCCAGTTGCTCGAAGCGGCGATCGCCTACACCGACTTGCTACTCGAAGCGATTGAGAACGCCGACGATATCGAGTGAAAGTGATCGTCACCTACATTCTCGGCGAATGATGAGGGGTGGAGCACTTTGACGGCGCGACGCGTCCACACGAACGGCGAGGCGGCGGCGAAAGTTAACTCGCCGTGGCGTCACGTGCGGAGATTCTTGCTCGCCCAGCTATTGGTCGTGTGCTATGGGGGAAGCTACTTGTGGCTGGGAGCCGAATGGCGGCCGGGGCCCGGTCCCGGTCCGCATCCCATCCGCATGCGAGTTTTTCCGAATCCACAGCTGGCTCGGTTCTATCAGCCGGCCGTCTGGTTCGAGTCACAACTGCGCGGCTACCCGATCACCAGCGGCGATCCTCAGCTGCACTTCATGTCATCGCCGTGACGCCAGATGTCAGCCAGCGGGCTGGCGTTCGATGTACTGTTTCATCTGCCGCACTTGCTCGAGGTCGACTCCCGCGGGTTCATTTTCGAGCAACCAGACGAGGTCGGCGATGGCGGCCGATCGTCGGCCGGTGAGGAAGCGGATCTTCGCTCGGTCGAGCCGCGCGTCGTGCAACTTGGGCTGCACGGCGATCGTCAGTTCGAGATAGCGCAGCAAGGCCTCCACGTCGCGCCGCTCGTTGGCAAGGACGCCGAGGTTCATCAACATCCGCACGACCATGTCGCGATCGGACGCCGCCACCAAGTGCTCGTCGCGCAGCGCGATCCCCTGCGTGTTGCGGACGAGTTCGGCGGCGCGGTCGCGATCGATCCGCTGTCCGTTCTCGAACACATCGATCAACTGTCCGTCGCCTTCATTGTGGACGAGCCTGACGACGAAGTGGCCGGGGAGGCCGACTCCTTCCATCTTCAGATCTAGTCGGGCGGCGATCTCCATGTAGAGGATGGAGAGCATGATGGGCAGTCCGTTGCGGTCGTCGATCACGCGGTTCATGTACCGCTTGGCGCGGTGGTAGTACTCGGTGCGCGACCCATGAAAACCGGTCTCTGAAAAGAGGAACTTGTTGAGGGCGTCAATCTTTTGCTCGTCCGTCGCGTCAGCGGCGATCCGCTGCTTGAGATCGCGCGCCATGCGTTCGACCACTCGCATGTATGACTCGATGTCGACTTCGCGGTCGTCGATTCTGGCAATCAGCAGCGAGGCTCTGAGCAAGCTGAACTCGGCCTCACCATCCAATAGCGAGGTCATGTCGTTGACGACCGATTTGACGTGCACGTCGGTCGCCAGCAGCCGCATTCTTTTGGCTCGCTCTTCCAGCTGTTCGGCCTCGGCGTTCAGCAGTTCGATGCTCGTATGGGTTGAGTCAGCCAGTTGGGCCACCGCGGCTTGTTCCACTTCAGGAAAGTCGGGCAGCCCGTCGAGCAACGATTGGATTTTCGCCAATTGCTCGGGCGACGCCTTTTTCGAGGGAATCTCTTTGGCTAGTTCAAACGATGTGAAGTCGGCCATTGTGTCGCGGAACTTAGCGAGTCCCACTTGGCCCTTGGCGAAGGTCTGGTCGCTGACGCGGATCACTAGCTCGTCATTGACGAAGCAGGAGATCGAATCCTTGGCGACGCGGACTTTGAGGTAGTTCCATTTTCCTTTGCGGTAATGCGGCGAGGGCGCATTGTGGAGGACTCGCCAGCTGTAGACGGTTGGGCCTTCGAACGAGGTGAGCCGGAGATTGCCGTTGCTGGGATAGAAACCGTAGTGGCGGGCGTTGCCGTCAGAGTGAAAAACGAGCCCCGCCGCGCCGGCTTCATCATCCAACTTCACGCGGACACCGACTTCGAACGGAACAGCCGGCGTCTTGAGCTGGGAGAGGCAGATCGACCGCCCACCGAACCCGGCCCCCGCCGACTCGACGTGAATCTTTCCGCCGAACTGCCGCCAGGTGGCGCCAAACAACGACTTCCATTCCCGCTCGTCCAGCCGTCCAATCGACCGCCAGTTCGCGTACGAAACCGGATTGGGCTTCTTCACTAGTTCGCGGAGGCTGTCGATCTCAATCGCGAAGCCGAGATTGTTCGTCACGGCGGATTTCATTGTCACGACGCCGTGCACCCGACCTTCGCGATCGAGCACGGGGCCGCCGCTGTTGCCCGGTTCGATAGGGATGGCGAGTTGAACCATCTTGCGGCCTTCGATTTCCCGCCGCCCTGAGATGATCCCGCGGACGACGCTGTGTTTCAGGCCGTGCGGGTTGCCCATCACGACCACGTCCGATCCGTCGGGCAGCATGTCGTCCGCCAATGCGAGCGGTGGCAGCGGCTGCTCGCCGGTATCGACTCGCAAGATGGCGAGGTCGAGAAAGCGATCGGAGGCGAAGACGTCGGTAACGCTCAGCTTCCGGCCATCCGCCATCTCCACTTGAAAGCCCTGCCCCTCGCCAATCACGTGCAGGTTGGTGGCGATGAGGCCGGCTTTGTCGATGACGAATCCAGTGCCGATCCCCTGGCGTCCGCCGCGCGATTCGGTCGTAATCACGGCGAGCGAAGGCTTGGTCGCCTCAGTTAGACGGGCGACATCGAAGTCGCCCATCCGCGGTTCTTTCTCGTCCGCGTCTTTGTCTTGAGCGGGTGAGTTGCCGGCCGCCAGTCCCATGAAGGCGGCGACCAAGACAGCGACTGCCACTCCCG
>JASMLW010000565.1 GCA_030748485.1 Pirellulaceae bacterium | reverse complement strand
ACATTTGACGAGAAATACGTTAAGAACAGCGGAAACGACGATTTCAAGGCGGCCTATAAGAAAGCCAGCTGCAACGTCTGCCACGTCAAGGGAAAGAAGAAAGATTGGGTCAACGCCTATGGGCTGGAATTGGCTGAGCTGATTCCCGGCAACGCCAAACAGCGCCTCGCCGACGCTAAGAAGAAGGGCACCGAGGAACGAGCCGCCGAAAACGAAAAGTTGGTCAAAGAACTGCTCGCCGCCTTCGGCAAAGTGGCGGAGAAGAAGTCGCCCGGCGGCAAGACGTACGCCGAGATGTTCAAGTCGCACGAACTCCCCACCCCCGACGGCGCCAAATCGACCAAGTAGCAGACTGCGGAAGTGGCAGTGCCACACACAAAGCGAGCTGCCGCTCGGTCGTCGTTCGCCCGCTCCCGTTGGTCGCTGAAATCCAACCAGGGAGCCCCGCATCCTCAACGCCACAAGTGGCAGTGCCACACACAAAGCGGCATCTGGCTCTTCGCGCCGGCTTATTTGCACATTTTGGTATGTGGAAAATGTTTTTAAGGCATTAGGGTCGAGCGCGGTGAGTTCTTCCTTGAACTCGGACGGAGGCAATTTATACTTGCCGCCAAGCAACGGATCGATCCGTCCTCTATTCACACAAGGTTGACAACCATGAAGAAGGCTTTGGTACTTATTCCCGTCCTCGCGTTCGCGTTGGTGCTCGCAGTGGGCCTCTCGGCTCAAGTTAAGAAGGGCAAGACGCGGGGCGCGTTGACAAAGCAATTGATGGGCGGTCTCGTACGTCCCAATTGCGCTGGCCTCGGCGCCGCTTTGAAGAAGGAACCGGCGGACGACAAAGCTTGGGCGGCGCTAGCGACCCAGGCGGCTCTGTTGAATGAAGCCAGTTACATCTTGATGGCGGACGGACGTTGTCCGGATGGCGATTGGAAAGCCGCCTGCGACACGCTCCGCGGTTGCAGTAAAGCCGTCATGGCGAAGATCGAAGCCAAGGATCTCGAAGGAGCCAACACGGCGTTCAAGGCGCTCACTGGCGCGTGTGGCGCTTGCCATAAGAAGCACAAGAAGTAAGACAACGCCGGCGCATTTTTTGCCGGCGTGGATCAAAACAAAAAAAGCAGGAACGCCTCGGGGCGCTCCTGCTTTTTTTATTTCCGACGTTCCAGCGAGCGACTCGCCATTCTTCGATAAGCGCTATTCTTCGAAGCGCTATCCTTCGAAGAGCGCCGCGCTGAGTTTGATTTCCCCCAAATCGGTCGTCTGATCGCCGTTGATCGTCACTTCGACTCGACCCTTGCTCCATTTGGTCTTCTTGCCACCGACCGTGACGTCATCAACGCTGCCGGCGCGTTCTTGCCAAACTTGAAAAGTCCATTTGCCCGACGGCAGATTCTTGATCTCGAACTCACCGTCTTTACCGGACACCGCGAAGTATGGCGACTTTTGAGGCAGCACCCACCCTTTCATCCACGGATGGATGTTGCAGCCGACCGCGGCCGGTCGGCGCTCCGCCTCGGACAACGAGTGTTCGAGTTCACTCGAGGCGGGGATCGTCTGGTTGAAAGCGGGGTTCGCTGTCGTCGCGATGTTCGTATTGTGTCCGACGGGATCGCTGTTCTTGAGGATCAGTTTCTGTGAAGTCCTCATCACACAGACATGAGGTTCAAAACGGCACGCCGCGTTGTCGATCTCCACACTCGCTTCCGCCGATTCTGCGAAGGACTCGTGAGGGTCGGGGAACTTTCCGCTGCGCACGTAGAGGAACACGACGACGTTCGCCAGTCCGCCGTTGTCTTTGTTGACCACGACCGACTCATCGAGGACGGGTGACTTGCCGCAGAACTCCTGATCTTTGGTAATCGTCAACGGAGCCGGCGTCGGCGCGGAGCCGTCGTAGACGAACTTGCCTTTCAAGTGTCCCCAACCGCCTTTCTCGGGCGCAGCGGTAGCCGTATCTTTGGGCGGCGCGGCGATCGGAGCAGCCGCGGAACCGCCGACCGGAGCTGGCGCCGGAGTCAAAGCAGCTCGGCCAGCGTCACTTCCGCCGGATGATCCTCCTGACGATCCCGAGGACGACCCGCCCGACGCCGGTTCGGAGCCTCCGCCGCAGCCGATGGCGGCGACGAGGAAGAGTGCGAGTAATAGTCCTCCGTGTCGAAACTTCATTTGTAAATCTCCTTGCTTTCTCTGACAGCGAAACGGGAGCGAGACATTCGAACGCCGATCGTATCGCAAAGCACGTGCCGTGGCGCGTCGCATCAGAAGAGAAACCTCTCAGCGCCGGCAGCCGACACAGGGATCGCGGCCGACACCGATCCAGCCAGTCGCGTCAACGCGTGACGCCCACCGTTCCACAACCGCCACCGAGTCAAAACGGGTTGCTGATTTCACGTGGAAAGGCGATCGATCGCGCTCACTTGACGGCGGCTTCCGCATCGACGGCAGCGTCGACGGCAGGCGTTCGGGGTCCGCAAACAAGTTGATCGGCGTTTCCGGCACATTGGTTTGTCGCTCCTTGGAAGAGATCGAGAGTGTGCGGATTCGACCGGCGCCTGACAATCCCGCGCAGTTGGGATCTCCAATTCGGCTCTTGGCGCGGTGCGCCCGGCGATGTGCGCGCGGGCGTGCGAGTCGCGCGCGGTTTGGATGCCGGGATTTGCGCTATACGAGGCCTTCTCTGCGTATCTCAGCGATCCCCACACCGGCGAGTCGGATGGCGCGCGGTTTGCGTAAAGCGATGGTGGCTCGCGCGCTTGCGCGGGCCGCCCGAGTACTCCGGCGAAAGTCCCCGCAGGATTTGGGAGAAGCTGTGGGGTTTGGTGCGTTCGCGGCGAATCGTTGTCTACCCCCTCGATTCACCGCCAGCAGCCGGACGATTCGTCGTCCGGCTGCGTTTTTCACCCCAGAGGTACTTGATCATGACTGAACAGAACGGTGAGATCCGTGTGAAGGAACTCATGAGCAGGGACGTCGTCACGGTGGGGCCTTCGGACACACTTCACGATGCGATGCAACTGCTCGTTGAGAACCGGGTGGCGGCGTTGCCGGTCGTCAATTCTCGCGATCAATGTGTGGGCATGCTTTCGACGAGCGACCTGATCGAAGTCACCCAGGAGTTGGACGACGAAGTTCATAACCTTGGACGGACCGATTCGACGAATCCACCTTGGCTCATCCAGCGGCTCGCCGACTGCCTCGGCTCGGAACTCGTCTCCGAGCAGATGTCGACGGACGTAGCTGTTGTCGGCCCGGACGCCCGCTTGAGTGAAGCGGCGGCCACGATGCTCCGCAATCGCGTCCATCGTTTACCGGTACTCGACGAAAGCCTTCGACTGCGTGGCATTATTTCCACGATGGACATCATGGGAGTCGTCGCCCAAGGCCGATTTGCGCAACCCTGCGCCGATTAGGCGAACTAGTCGCCGCCGAACACCGCTCACGTCGATCGCGCCGTTGTGATATTTTGACGGCATGACCAAGCACTCCAACCAATCCACTGATTCGTTTCGGCAACTGGTCGAGACGGCGAGCTGCATGATTGTCGTTTTCCGCGAAGATCGTACTATCGTCTTCTTCAACGAATGCGCCGAAGCGATTACGGCGTACACCGCGGCGGACGTCCTCAGTCGAGGACATCTCGACGGTATTTTTCCTCCCAACGAATCTCAACCTGGCGTCTGCGAATCGCTCGGTCCGTTATTCGATGGGCGCGAGACGAAGATCGGGGGATGCGAGCAACTCATCAATTGCGGCGACGGTTCGCACCGCTGGGTTGATTGGACGGCCAAACTGCTCAGTTCGTATGAAGGAGCTCCGGCCGCATTCCTCGTGGCCCACGATGTAACGGAGCGGCGCGCGGCGATCGCCGCGCTCCGCGACCAGGAAGCGCGCCTCCGCGCTGTGCTCGACACGGCCGCGGATGGTGTCGTGATGATTGACGATCGCGGCGTAATTCGGTCGGTCAACGCCGCGGCGGAAAAGATCTTTCGATACTCGGCGGCCGAAATGATTGGCCAGAATGTCTCGCTGCTGATGCCCGAGCCATTCTCCAACGAGCACAACGTCTACATCCAACAATACTTGGAAACGGGCCGAGCCAAGATCATTGGAATCGGCCGCGAAGTTGAAGGGCGCCGTAAGAGCGGCGAGAGTTTCCCGTGCAGCGTCGCCGTCAGCGAAGTCAAATTGTCCCACGGACCGTTGTTCACCGGCATCGTCCGCGACATTACCGAGCAAAAGCGGGCTGAGATCCGCAGCCTCCAGGCCGAACGACTCGCCGCCATCGGCGAAACGGTCACCGGGTTGGCTCACGAAAGCCGCAACGCTTTCCAACGGAGCCAAGCTTGCCTCGAAATGCTCACCTTGGAGTTGGAGGACCGCCCCGACGAACTTCAGCTTGTCGAACGAACTCAGCGCGCGTTGAACCACTTGCACCGCCTCTACGAAGAAGTTCGCGACTACGCTGGGCAGATCAAACTCGATCGCCAGCCATGCGACATTTCTCACGTCTGGCGCGACGCCTGGTCGCATCTCGAACTGAAACGCCGCGGTACTTCCATCGAGTTGCGAGAGACGATCTCCTGTGACAATCTCTCCTGCAATGTCGACTGGTTCGCGATCGGACAAGTGTTCCGCAACATCCTGGAGAACGCCATCGACGCTTGTTCCAGGGACGGCGTGATTGAACTGCGCTGTTCGGACGAGGGCGCAGCGTTTCGAATTTCGTTGCGAGACAATGGCGAGGGAATTGAGCCGGGCGTGCGGGAACACGTGTTCGACGCGTTCTTCACGACCAGAACCAAGGGCACGGGCCTCGGTATGGCGATTGTAAAGAGGATTCTCGAGGCCCACGGCGGTTCCATCGAGATCGGTGACGTCACTACCGGAGCCGAATTCATCGTCACCTTGCCGCGATCCTAGATCGAGATCGTCACTAGAGATCGTCACGGCGCGGCGAGCCGCTACAATCGAGTACCGCTAGAATCGAGCCGGCTTGCGAGAACTGAGGAGGTTTGAGGATGGAAAAGAAACAACTGCTCGACACACTGGGCGCGTTGCACGAGGAGCTCTCACAGACGGAACGCGTCGACCAGTCGACCGAGGACCTGTTGAAGACCGTCACCGACGACATTCAACGATTGCTCGACCAGTCGGCGGAGGACGGCGACTCGGGGACCATCGCCGGACGATTGCAGGAGCTGTTGTTGAAATTCGAGGACGCTCACCCGAGACTGGCCGCGCTGGTCGAGCAAGTCACCGAGGGGCTGGCCAATCTGGGAATCTGAGCCAGCCGCCTCAAGTGACCGGGCGATTCAGCGCCGCAGCGATTCAGTGGTTGTCCTCGCTGGGTTCGCGCGACGGCTTCGCCGTCAGAACGGGGCACGGCGCGCGGCGCACGACCGCTTCGGCCACACTGCCCAGCAGGGCCCTCATGATGCCGGTCCTGCCGTGCGAGCCGATCACGATCATGTCCACGCCCTCCTCCGCGGCGAAACTCACGATCTCATCGGCCGGGCTGCCGCGAAGCATTTGGTGACTGTATTCAACCGATGGGTCCGTCGGCCTCACATCGTGCAACATCTCCCTCGCCTCTTCGTCGTCGTGCAGTGTGTAACCGCCGAATCCCGTATCTGCAAACGACGCGGGCGGCTCCTTCACATGCGCGATGAGCAGTTTGGCTCCGGAATCTCGCGCCAGCGAAGACGCCAACGGACAGGCGGCGGCACTGCTTTCGGAAAAGTCGGTGGCGAACAGGATCTTTGACGCTTTCATGGTCGTGCCCTCCTCAATAGAGACCCGATGGTCCGCGCCAATCGGCGGGACGAGAAGCGTTCTTCGATTCACTCCGCGCCGGCGCTCGCCGCAGCGACGCCGCTCGCACCAGCCAGCGTCAGCTGGGTGACGCCGCTGAGCGCCGGCTTCACCGCCAGCACGGAACAATCGACTTTCTCCAGAATTCGTTCAGCTGTATTTCCCAAGAGCAGGCCGCTGATTCCCGATCTCCCGACCGTGCCCATCACGAGCAGGTCCGCCGGTGGATCGTTCACCGTCGCGGGGATGACTTCGCAGGCGTCGCCGTGGAGCGCCTTCACACAATCGTCCTCAATCGACATCCCGAACTTCATCGCCAACTCGTTCAGCTTCCGTTCGGCGTGAACTTTCGCCTGCAGTCCAACCTCCTCGAACTCCGCCTCCCGCATGTGCTCTCTCAAAAGGTGTTCACCGTAAACGATCCACGCGTTCACGACCTCAAGCTGCGATTCGCGACCGGTCGTGAAGGCCAAGGCCAAGTCGACGATCCGCTCATTCAAAGTGCGATTCGTCTCGTCGTCGGCGGTCGTGTCAACGGCGGCGACGATGCGTCGCCAATCTCCGTCGCCCGTCGGCCGAACTAGCAGCACCGCGCACGGACAAGCGCGAAGCAGTCTGTTGGCTGTCGTGCCGAGAAACCCCCCGCGGCGGCTGTCCCGTCCCTTCGTCTCCTTGATGACCAAGTCGTATTCGCCTTGCGTTGCTTCTTCGATCAGCGCCGCCGAGGTGGGCGCGGTTCGCACGACCGACGACGCCGCCAAGCCGCGCTGCTGGAGGTCTTGGCGGAGTTCCTTCAGTTTGCCGCGCTTCTCATTCGTCAGCTTCTCTCGCAACGGCTCGCGATCACCGTGGATCAACCGATCCAACCAGGAGAAGTCCGGGACCACGTCCAACAATGTCAACTGCGAACCGTGCAACCGAGCCAACTCGGCGGCCCTTTCGAGTGACGGGTGGTTGTCTCGACGAGTGTCGATGTGAACGAGGATTCTGTTGAATCGAACCATGGTTTCGCCCTCACATTTTGGAGTGCGTGTCGCCCTCAACCTGCTTGTATTGATTGCAAGTTGCGCGCCGTTCGCGTCAATTACAGCGCGCCGCGACACAGAATCACTCGCTCCATCAGGCGCTGCATCAGCCACATCCGCGCGCCTCGGACGGCGCCTTTGCAACATAGCGAAAACAGAGTGAGCGACTATTGATCAAACTCGGTCCAACCGGCACACCGATTGCACAACGTGCATCGATGTCTTCGCGTACGCGGCGACGGTGGTCTATGAGTGTTGCTTGTTGCTTCCAACTCACTTCAGCAACGAGAGTACAATGGCCAGTGCGACCCCACCCTCTGGTGTTGACGATCGAGTTGATCAAATGTTGCAACTCGAGGATCAGGTTTACGACGCGCTGCACGGCAGCCAGTACCGCGCCCTTCGTCACCTGTCGGTTGAATGCGTGGACGGCACAGTGACAATCCGCGGCGTCCTGAACTCTTACTTCTTGAAACAGATCGCCCAAACCGTCGTGATGGCGGTTGACGGCGTGCGACGGGTTGTGAATCTGGCGTACGTCGCTTATTGACAACTCGGGCGCGCGACGCGCCCATTCGCACGCACA
Source organism: Pirellulaceae bacterium (assembly GCA_030748485.1). Lineage (GTDB taxonomy): Bacteria > Planctomycetota > Planctomycetia > Pirellulales > Pirellulaceae > JASMLW01. The sequence goes on along the minus strand of JASMLW010000565.1, from coordinate 22,090 downwards.
TCGCGAACTTCACGCGAGCCCGCCGAGATTTTATTTACGAGCGGCGCGGCGGGAATCTAGAATGCTGAGTCACTCTCTCTAGAGCGCATTTCAAAACCGATGTCTTGCCGTACGATGGCCTTCCAAGGCCGTCGTTTCCCGAGGATTTCCAAATTCGACGGCCTTGGAAGGCCATCGTACAAGGTTTTGAAACAGCCTCTAACCGTCGTGGAGCTATCGGTGCTAGCGAACGCCAAGCGACTTGCACTTTATTCTTCAGGCGGTGGGACCTGTCGTTCAACCAAGAGGCGAGTGTAGCCAAAAAACCAGAGGTGATACTCGTGAATGTAACAAACGATCGTGCTTCGCCTTAAGACGGTCGCGCTGCGTCGCAGGACGAATGGGGCGGGTGAGGAGTCAAACTCGCGAGGATAAGCCGTGCCCAAATCAGTCGATCTCCCGAAGTAGACGTCCTCAAGGATCCGATGATCGCGGCCCCAGCGTTTTGTCATCCTCCAACAACCGAAGTAGGCGGCCCAAAGCGTCACAACGACAAGCAACGTGCGGATCGAAAATCGAGGGCGGATCATGAGACAATCTTAGACTCGCTCCGCCTCGTGAAGGAACAGCGATTCGATCGCGCATCGGAATCGAGTACACAACACGGAGTGAAGCTCTTCCAGTCGCTCCGATGAGGCGAGCCGGTCAATCCAGGTTAGGATCTGAGAAAACCAGGTCCGACCGCCAAGAACCGTGTTGCTGGTGCGAATCATACCAACCGCGCTATTCTCTAGTGGAGTTTTGCTCAACCAACCGATCGGCGCCGAGTCGGACACCGAGATAGACAGTGAGGCCACGATGGGGATTCCCGAGAAGCCCGCCAAGCCACTCTTCGACACGAGCGATAGCTGGTTCCGCGAACGCGTCGCGGCTGCTTTCACGCGCATCTTGTGGGGGGCCGTGCTGGTTCAATTCCATTTTCGCATCAACCAATTTGATCTATTGATCGACGCCGTCGGCTTCGGCCTCCTGGCGCTTGGGGCGGGCGAGTTGGCGCGGGGTGTTCCCAGCCTGGCGCGCGCTCGACGGATGGCCTTGGTGGGGCTGTTCGCTTCGATCCCACTGGCGGTTGAAGGTCTCACCGGCGACTTGGAAACGTTCTTGGGGTTGGCCCAGCAGGCCTTGTTCGCCGGCGTTCTCTGGTGGCTGATGCTGGCTTGCCAGGAGTTGTTCTCGGGCCGCGATCTCCGGCCGGCGCGCCACGCCGACATCCTGAGGTGGCTCGTCGTCGCTCGGCCGCTAGTAGCCGCCGCGGCACTCGCCGATTTTTCGCCCGGCGTCGCCGGCGGGATCTTTCACTTGGTCGTCAGCGTTTGGGTTCTCTACTACTTCGTGCAAAGCAGACGGGCGATTCAATTGCCTGGCGACATCCTTCAGTACGCGGATCAACCCGTCAAACAACCGGTTGAAGCCACCACCAGCTACGAGTAGAGTCTGCCGTCCCAATGCTCCGTTGGAGTTCCGCCCCGCCGAGCGGAGCCCGCCTTCACTCAACTGGACGAGTTGTTCTGGCGTAGCGTTGGGATTGGGACGACGGCCTCAACGGGCGCAATGCTTGCAAGGTCGCCTCGATTTGGCGATTATTTCAAGCGAGGGCGGCATTGGTCGCGGCGGGCAATCCGGCCCTCCCAGTTTTCGAAGCACGAGCTGTCAACATGCGCACCCTCGTCTCAATCTTCCTCCCCACGCATCGGCGAATTCTCACGCCCACTTTCGCTTTCCTCTTCTTGTGCCTGTCGTGCCACGCCGCTCGCGGCGACGATTTGGTCGAGTTTCTCAACGGTGCGAAAGCGCGCGGCGCGGTCAAGGCGATTCGCAAAGCGGAGAGGGAATTCGACGTCGAGGTGAAGATCGGCGCGCGAACGGTGGTTCGCACTTACTCATTCGCCAAAGTCCACGCTGTGACGATGAGAGGAAAACGCTACGTTCTCAACGAAATTGCGCCGGTGAGCCAGGAGGGTGTGAAGCGCGTCGAGCGCACTCGCGCCGAAGTCGTCGAGTTGATCAACTCCGTCGGCCGGACACCGCCCGAGTGGCTCGCCGATACGCCGTTGAATGCGCCCAAGTCACTCGACCTGTCGTGGCCCAACGCGCCCAAAAAGGTCTGGGACAACCGGCGATTTCCCGGCCACTACGTGTGGGATGTGATCAACCCCAACCCCAGCCGCTGGCGCGAAGGCGTCAAGCTGATGCACCACTTGGTGGCCGCCAACGAGAACAACCGAGTCGCTCAGGTCAAGGCGATGAATCAGTTGGGGACGCTGTACGCGAGCCTGCTGGAGGATTGGCCGCGAGCGGCGTATTGGTGGCGTCAGGCCGGCAAAGGCACTTCGGGAGCCATGGGGATTGGCGGCTTTCGAGTCGGTTACGAAGTAGGCCTCGCCCGCTGCTATTGGAAACTCGGCAACAAACCGATGGCGTTGGAACTGCTCAACGGCAAGGGCACGCCGGCGATCTGGTGTGAGATGGGCGAGCACGACCGCGCGCTCCGCCAGGCGGAACAAGCGCGCAAGGGTTGGATGAAAGAGCAGGCGCTGATCGTCTGCGGCGACGTTTGCCGGCACGCCGGTTGGTACGACAAAGCGCTCGACTACTACCAGCGGGCCACCCGCTTGCCGATGACAGATAAATACAAACGGACGATTCCCGAAGCCAAAGAACGCATCGCGGCGATGCGGGCCGAACAAGCGGTCGATCTGACAAAGGCCCGCAATGGAACATACCGCGGCAGAAGTCTCGGCTATAGCGGCATGATCGACGTCGCGGTCGCCGTCAGGAACCAGCGCATTACGTCCGTCAAAGTGACAAGACACACCGAGAAGCAGTACTATTCATCGCTCACGGACATTCCGACGCAGATCGTCGAACGACAGAGCGTTCGCGGCATCGACGCGACGTCCAGCGCGACCATCACGGCGGAAGCGATCGTGCGAGCATCGGCGATGGCCTTGGAATCCGCGAACTAGACACCGCAGTTTGAGAGCCCTGTGAAGCGGAAACTCGTTGCCATCGCAATCGCCCTCGTCGGCGGAGCTGTTGTCGCCGGCCTTTCGATTGGACAATCGCCCGCGTTGGCGAGCCTCGATCATGTCCGCTGGCTGGGTCTCACCATCGGATCCGCGCTCATCGCCGCAGCGGTTCTGATTCTCTTCGCCTCGGGCCGGGCGAGCGCCCCGCTGATGTCGCTCAACTGGTTTCTGCCGGTGCTCCGCAAGCAACGGGCGGGCGAACCGGCGCTGGGAGTTATGTTGCCCTGGATCCGGCGCTGGCTTCCCCGCGGAATCGCCTCGGATCGAACGACCAAGAAACGCGGATTGGTTCGTCGAGGCCTAAGGCGAATCGGCGCTTCGTGGTTGTCGGCTCCCGTTCGCCGCGCCGTTCAGGCGGTCTGCTTGACGCTATTCCTGTCGCTGTTCTTTTGGGTTTGTTGGCCGTATGACGCGAGCCCCGCGCCGCCGGGCGAAGTATCAGCGGACTGGCGACTCGACGAGGTCGGACACGACGGCAATCTCTGGTTCACGGCGGATTCAAACGCCGAGTGGATCGACCTGGACGACTCGGTCTATCTAGCGGCTCCGAACTCCGCGACTGACGGCGGGTATCTCGCCCACTTGACGGTCGCGAGCATCAATCGGGAACGACTTGAATTGCAACTCGTCAGCGAGCTGACCGTGGCGCAGTTCGACCTCTTGCTGACCAGCAACCACGCCTGGACACTGCACGAACGCGAACCCGGAGCTTGGCCGTCTCACTACGCGGACAGACTCGAGCAAAAGGAGTTTGTCCCGGCGGACATCTTCCTGGCGATCGACCCGCTGGTCAGCCTGTCCACCGCGATTGCATCGAGAAGCTGGATCTGGTCGCTCGTTTCGGCGGCCGCGATCCTGACGGTGTGCGTGCTGATTCCTCGAGGCTTTTGCGGATACCTTTGTCCGCTCGGCGCGCTCATCGACCTCTTCGACTGGGCGATCGGCAAACGTATCACTCGCTTTAGAGTGCCGGCAACGGGCTGGTGGGTGCACATCAAGTACTACCTGTTGCTGGGAACGCTCGTGTCCGCCCTGTTTGGCGTACTCATATCGGGTTACGTCGCGGCGATACCGGTGATCACGCGCGGCATGCTTTTCATTGGCGAGCCGTTGCAAAGCGGCGCGATGCGAGGCTGGCACCTCGTGCCCGCATTCAACGCTGGCCACATTGTCTCGATCGCGATGTTCATCGCCGTCTTGGGGCTCGGGTTGCTGCGCCCGAGGTTCTGGTGCAAATACGTCTGCCCGAGTGGCGCGACGTTCTCGCTGGCGAACCTGTTTCGGGCGAACGAACGCAAAGTTGAATCGACGTGCATCCAGTGCGACAAGTGCGTTGAGGTTTGTCCGTTCGACGCGATCAAGCCGGATTTCACAACTCGCGTGACCGACTGTACGCTCTGCCAGACGTGCGGCGGCGTTTGCCCCACGCATGCGATCAAGTTTGTCGACCGTTGGGACTATTTCGAACTGAAGGTGGAGAATGATCCACCCACGGGCGAAACGGCGATCGGACGGCGCGGCTTTCTGTCGCTGGCCGCCAGCGCGGCCGCCGCCGTGACGGGAGGCGCGACTTTCGCGGTCGGAGCCAAAGCGTGGGGAGCCAATCTAGACGATCCATCGGCTCCGCGACCAATTCGACCGCCCGGCAGCGTGCCCGAACAGGAGTTTCTCGAAATGTGCATTCGCTGCGGCGAGTGCTTCAAGGTTTGCCCCAACAATGTGCTGCAAGCCGAGGGATTCCAGCAGGGGCTGGAAGGGCTCTGGGCTCCGCTGGTCGAAGCGAACTGGGCCGGCTGTGAATCCAGTTGCAACGCCTGCGGACAAGTCTGTCCCACCGGCGCGATCCGCAGCCTCCCCATCGAGGAGAAAAAAGTCGCCCGCATGGGCTTGGCGATCGTGAATGATAAAACTTGCCTCCCGCTGATCGGCAAGGAAGAGTGCGATCTTTGCGTGCAAGAGTGCGACGCGGCCGGCTACCACGCCATCGAGTATATGCAGGTCCACACCCAAGTCGACGATTTGGGCCAACCCGTGGAAGGCAGTGGCTTCCTGGCGCCCGTCGTGCTCGCCGATAAATGCGTCGGCTGCGGCCTCTGCCAAACTCGCTGCTACGGCATCAACGCCAAAGCGAAAAAACTGCTCACCGAATCGGCCATCGTCATCGAAGTCGGCGAAGGCAAAGAAGACCGCTTGATGACGGGCTCGTACATCGAACTGCGTGAACAAGAGTCGCGCCGTGAATCCAACAACGGCGGCGACGGAGAGTTCTTTCTTCCGAGCGATCCCCCCATGGAACCGAAAGAGACGACCGATCCGGACGATCCGTTTGGAGTCGATCCCAAAACGCCGGACGGTGAGAAGACGGACCCCTTTGGGTTAGATGCAAGTCCGTGACCAGCCCACCGAAAAAGGTCTCTCAATTGATTCACTGAAGCGAGATTCGCTCAAACACCACGTATCCAACTCCCTGTGGCGAATCCGGCCTGACAGAAATCGTCAGTGACTCCCCTGTGAGCTTGGAAACGTCAAGTCGATGGTCGCCCGCTTTCCTGAGTTCCCGGAGCGAGCGTTCCACCTTCCCAGTCTCCCCCTCGACGACGAGCACACCAGAACCGGCGACACCGCTGACAGAGATCGTCAGGACGCGGTGATCTCGCCCAACGGCGATCAGCCGAAACGACAGCGCGCCGCTATCCGCCGCCGAGCTATTTCGGCCAACAAAGTTGGGCTGATGCGTGGGAGTATAGATCCGCGCGGGCTTGCTGTCCGTCGCCGGCCGCAAGTGAATCCGGCCGGCCCGCCCCACGATGACATCCTGGTTGTCGGCGCGCAAGTACTCGAATGGATCCAGTCCAGCCGCCGTCCATTGCTGGAACCAGAGGTCGCTGTTGTTGGTGACAGCCAGCGCGGCGACATTCTCTGTGTCGAGAACCTGTTCTATCGACAGCACTTCGTCGGCGCGGCCACCCCGGCCGCGAAAAAACGTACCCCAAGTGATGTCAAAGAAACGCCAACCGTCGCGGTAGTAGACTTCCAAGCCAATATGGCTGTGGTTCTGGGCCGGCGTCGCTCCGCGCATGTAGAACTCGACGGGCCGGTTGCGAATCTCCAACCGCCGCAAGATCTCGCGGGCGGTCTGGACTTGGCCGCCACAGATACCCGCGCGAGCCGCCAGGCACTCTTCCGGCGTCGCCGGCAGCTTCTTCTGTTCCTTGGACAATCGCGCGTACTCGAGCGGGCTGACGCGAGACTGCACGTAGTTCATCGTCGCCACCGTGAACAGAAACTCGCGCGAATACTTGCTCGGCTTGGCTCCGAACCAACCAACCTGTTTGCGGATCAGTTGAACGGCGCGCGTCAATTGCGGGTTCGCGGCGGTGTCCTGAGCCTTCGGCGAATCCGCGGACGCCTCGCCAACCGCACAACCCTGCCAGAATGCGAAGCAAAACAGGCCGATCGCGAATCGAACACCGGGCATCTCAATGCTCCAAGGGGCGCCACCACTACGGCTCGGTCTGCCGCCACCGCTCGATCAATTGCCGGCGGCTGGCGGCGTCATAAACTCGCGGAAATGGAGCCGTCTTTTTAGTCACCTGCTTGAGCGAGTCGTGAACAGATTGCGCGAGCGCCGTAGTGTAACGAACTTGTACGGCGGGCGACTTGACCGGCTGCGGGAACGCGTCGAGCAACACGCGGTGAACGCGGGGCTTGCTCTCCGGGTGCCTGGTTCCGATCTGGGCCACTGTCGCGACGGTCGTCCGGGTCAGCATATTGAGCGGACTTCCTCGGGTGAATGGAGCGAGCACGTCGATCGACTCGGGCCCGCCACAGGTGGCCAGCGCCGTCACAGCGCGGCTCCGCAACACGTTCGGGTTCTTGCTGTTTCGCGGGTTCTTCACCAACGACTCGAGCGACTCGCGGGCGTCGGCTCCGCCGCTCTTGGCGAGTACATCACACACCTCGTACCGGAACGAATCGTTGGGCGTTTGCAACAGAGCGGCGGCTCGCCGAGCAACCAGTTCCGGGCTCTTCTGGGCGAGCACGCGCAGCGCGCGGTAGCGGACCACAACGTCCTCGTCCTCTAGGAACTGCCTCGCCAACTCAGTCGATGGATCTTTCTCCAATTGAGCGGCGCGGCGATCGGCGGCTCGAATCCGATCGGCGCCTGCCGGTGACTTCGGCTTGACTTTGGCAGCCGCCGCGGTGGCGGCGCGAAGAAACGACGGAGCCGTCCGTCCAGTGGAGCCGATCACATCCACCGTCACCGGATCGACGAGCAAGAGTTGAGGCCAACTGGTGACACCGAGCCGCAAGCTGACGCGCTCCGCCTTCACATCGGATTCGTTGTTGCTGAAGTCTCGATAGACGTACATCCAGACGACCTGCTCGTAGGCCGGCTTCAACTGGGCGCTGGGAAGCAACTGCTTCTCCAATACGACACAGTGCGGTCAGTAGGTCTTGGTGAAGTAGACGAACATCGGCTTGCCGGTGCGCAGCGCCTCGCGCTGCGCCTGGTCGAAGTCCGTGCGCCAAGGGGGGCCCGGGGGCGGCTTGTCACTGGCGCCGAACAGACTCGACGATGCGGCGATGATGCAGAACAGAAACGATCCGATGCGGCTCGCAGATAGCAACACAACAGCCACCCTCCTGAATTCGAACGGCGATGGTCCGAAGACAGCATAAGTTCTCTCCAGACTTATATCCAGAGTTTTCGACGACCAGGCGATCGGCGTCAACGCGTCGATTCGCCCGCGCTTTAAGGACGAGATCACAGCGGGAAAGAGACAGAGCTCGAACCAATCGCCTGACTGTCTCGTGATCCGGATCCATTCGACAAGAGACCGTGGCCGACCGTCGGCTCGACACTCGCCCGTGGCTCAAGCTGTTGTACGGCCTCCCATGCATCGCGCACAGCTTGCCCCTCATCGGCCGCAGTGTCCACGACGACAAACGGATAGTCGGGCGAGTCCGCCTCGTCCACTTGCCGCTGTTGATCGAAGAATTCGGCGCGAGCATCAGAGTCGTGAGGCCGGTGGCGGCTCGCGATGCGTTGCTTGGCGAGACCGTCGGGACACCGGCAGCAGATCGCGCTGAACGCAGCCCCGGTTCGCGCGGCCAATTCGCCCGCGTCAACGCGTCGCCCGGCGGCCAAATACGTTCCGTCCAAGACCACGGAATCACCCCCGTTCAGCAGATCTTCCGCTCGTCGATGCATCTCGTCGTACACGCGTCGCCGGTCTTGCGGGCAATAACATCCTTCGTTGTATCCACCCTGTTTCGCGGTCGGCCCGAACAGTGACTTTCGCACCACATCCGTCTTTAGCAGTTCCGCGCCCAACTCCTCAGCGAGTGACTCAGCGACCGTCGACTTCCCGGTGCCCGGCAGGCCGCGGACGACCACCAGCAGCGGAGAGCCCAGGCCTCGCCTGTATCGATCCGCCAGACACAAATACCTGCGGGCCGATTCAAGACACCGCGCGCGGGCGTGGCCGGCGACCTGCTCGGCGCGCAGAACCGCCACCTTCGCGCGAACACATGCGCGGTACGACCGATAGAAGTCGATCAGTCGCCGCGGCGCGCGATCGCCGCTTTCTTCGCAGTAGCATTCAATGATCGGCGCGGCGACGCCCTCGACGCCGAGGAAGTCACACTCCATCGAAAGAAACCCCAGCTCGTCGGCAACGTCGAGTGTCCGCAGCGCCTGATTGAACTCGATGCAGTCGATGACGACGACTGCCGGCGTGAAATAGATGTGCTCGGGTCGGAGATCTCCATGCCCTTCCACAATGCGGCCGTTGCAAACACGTTCGTCAAGCAACTCGGGAGCCAGTCGCAACACGCGCAGTTGAGCCGCGTGGACTCGCCGAATCTGCGCCAAGTCCAGCTCATCTCCGCGGGCCGACAACTCGGCGCGATTGGCCAACACATTCCGTTCGAAACCCCGCCGATAGTCGGTCGGCGTCATCTCGACGGGCGGCAAGTTCGAGTAGGACGTCGACAGCGTTCTAGCCAGCAGGTCGATATGTCGAGCCGCCAAGCGGCCGTCGCGAGCCATCACATCTAGCGCCGAGTTGGCTGGCAATCTCCTCATCTTCACCACCCAGTCGATGGTCTCCCCAGCCGCGGCTCCGTCGACGGGCGACGTCTCGACAACCGGGGCGACGCCGAGGTAAACGCCTGGAGCAAGCCGACTGTTCAGCTGAACTTCGCGCTCACACGATTCGCGGCGCAGCTCGACCGTGCTGAAGTCGAGGAAGTCAAACCGCACCGGCTTCTTGAGCTTGTAGGCGAAGTGATCCGTGAGAAAGACCCACGAGATGTGCGTCTCAATCATCTCGACGTCGGCTGTCACCTCTGGGTAGACGAGGGGGGCCAGCAGCGATTCAGGCAGGTCCGCAGCCACAGCGGACGAGCCGTCTGTCGAGCCGATGCGGACCGCTGCCAATTGAATCATCAGAATGACTCCGACACCCCGTGACTCGAACGCGGCTCCGCGCCGCCGCCAATCTGAAGCCGCTTCTCGGTGGCGAGCATCGCCTGCGCCATGCGGTACGACCACAAGGCGTATTCCTCTCTAGCTGATTCCGATTCAGCCATTCCGTCATGCGCGATGAGCGCTTGCATCGAGAGACCGGCGAATTGCCGAATCGTAAACAGATCCTTCGCGCAGGTCGTTTCCGCTTGATGGGAGGGCATGGAGATTCTCCTTGCTAGGGGCGACGCCGGCCGCAACTCGCCAACAACTCAGCGCGAAAATAGGCGAAACTAGGAAACGGCGAACTGCGCGATCATCGGATGTTCGAGTTCGTAGTAGTCGCCGTACTGCATGCGGATCGCTTCGCGATGACTGTTCCCTTCGAAGACGATCTCTTCGTCGAACGTGAGACTCGTATCAACCACCGTTTTCATCGCGTACTGCGATCCAAACGGGGGCAGCGTCCCCATCTCACAGTCCGGACAGTGTTGCTTGATCTCCAATTCCGTCGCCAATTCGATTCTGCTGCCTCCAAAGACGTTCGACACTTTTCGCAAATCAACCATCTTCGTCGCCGGCAAGACGGCGACGATGTAGGCGTAGCCGCCGTCGGCCCGCAACAAGACGGTCTTGGCGACTTCCTGCCCCGGCGTATGCAGCACCTGGGCGAGCCGCTGAGCGTCATAGGTGTCGCGATGTGGGATCGCGTCAAATGCGACCTGCTGATCGATGAGGAATTCTTGTACGTTCATCGTGTCGTCCTTCTTGCTCGGAAGGCGAAGGGTCGCCTTCAACCGGCATTTCCTGTAGGGTGCAAAGTGCGTGCCGAAGCGGATTCGATTGACGCTCGCCCCATGTTCCCAAACCGCGCGCTCATCGCGCACTCCCCATCGACGTGGTACGTCGTTTGCACGGCTGTCGCTCGACGTATCGCCCACCCGAGTTGGGATCGTGTTGGGGAACGTATGGAGGTAAGGGAGCATGGCGCCGCAAAGGGTGGAATGGAAAGAGCCGCCAACATACGGCGCGCCGCTTCATCAGCTCATCGCCGACCTCGGCGCTGACATACAGAGAGGGTTGACTGACGAATCCGCGGCGGAACGGCTTCAGCGGGCTGGCATGAACGAGCTGGCGTAGGCGCCTCCTGTCCCCGCCTGGAAGAGGTTTGCGGCGCAGTTTCGCGACCTGGTGATCTGGATTCTGATCGCTGCGGCGCTCATCTCAGGTGCGCTCGGCGAATGGGCCGACACGTTGGCGATACTAGCCATCGTGCTGCTCAATGGGTGTCTCGGTTTCTACCAAGAGGCGCGCGCGGAACGCTCGTTGGCTGCGCTGCACAGCCTCTCGGCGCCCACCGTCCGCGTGCTGCGTGGCGGAAGCTGGCGGACGTCGCCCGCCCGCGAACTGACGCCGGGTGATGTGATCGAGTTGGAGGCCGGCGACAACACTCCGGCCGACGCGCGGTTGGTGGAGTCGTTCGGCCTGACCATCCAGGAAGCCGCACTTACCGGCGAGTCGCTGCCAGTTGAAAAGCGGGCAGGTGATTCGCTGCCGGCTCAGACAGCGCTGGCCGACAGAACGAACATGGCCCACATGGGCACGATCGTCGCCTCCGGCAAGGCGCTAGCGCTGGTGGTGGCGACGGGAATGCAGACCGAATTGGGACACATCGCGGGCCTGCTCGACCACTATCGGCCGGAACCAACTCCCTTACAGCGGCGGCTAGCCGAGCTCGGCCGTGTGCTCATCGTCGTTTGCCTGTCACTGGTGGCGCTGGTCTTTCTGCTGCAGTTGTGGCGGTCGGGCACAGAGAAAATCGCCGAAGTCTTGGTATTGTCAGTCAGCCTGGCAGTGGCCGCTGTCCCGGAAGGACTTCCCGCCGTCGTCACGATCGCCTTGGCGCTCGGCCTGCAGCGGATGGTGAAACGCAACGCACTGGTGCGGAAGTTGCCGAGTGTCGAGACGCTCGGCGCGGTCACCGTCATCTGCTCCGACAAGACGGGCACGCTGACTCGAAACGAAATGACAGCCCGTGAATTCGATGTCGCCTGCGGTCATTTCCTGGTGACAGGAGTCGGCTATCTTCCGACCGGTGACTTTGTCCAAACAACGCGCGCGGCGGACACAACCGCTGACGCGGGAGCCGATGCAAAGATTGACGAGTTCGCGATCGACGAGTCTTCGCCGCTGGTTCAATTGCCCGCCGAGCTCGTCCGTGCGCTCACGATCGGCGCTCGTTGCAACAACGCCCGTCTCGTGCCGGCGAATGACGGCGAGGGCGATTGGCGAATCATCGGCGATCCAACCGAAGGCGCATTGCTGGTCGCGGCGCGAAAGGCCCGCATCTCGCTTGACCAGGGGCGAATCCTTCACGAGATCCCGTTCGATTCCGAGCGCCGCTTGATGTCCGTCGTCGTCGAGCAGGATGGTCGACAATTCATGTACACCAAGGGCGCCCCCGAAGCCGTCCTGGCTAACTCGACAAGCGAACTGAGTGGCGACGAGTCGATCCCACTGAGCGGCGCTCGTCGCAGCGAAATCGAAACGTCCAATCGAGCGATGGCCTCGCGGGCGCTGCGCGTCCTGGCGCTGGCCTATCGCCCGTTGTCGGGAGAACGCGGCGACGGGTCTTTTGAGCAGGCCCTGACGTTTGTCGGTTTGGTGGGGATGATCGATCCGCCGCGGGATGAAGTGCGGGACGCGGTGCAGCGGTGCAACGAGGCCGGCATTCGGCCGGTCATGATCACCGGCGACCATCCTGACACGGCGCTGGCCATCGCCCGCGAATTGGGAATCGCCGCTGTGGACTCCCGCCCACCAGCAACTCCTCCCGCCGGCGGAGCCGCACTGGGAAATTGCGCGACGACTGGCCAGCAACTTGACGACATGAGCGAGGACGAATTGTCCAATCGCGTGGCGACGATCTCGGTCTACGCTCGCGTCTCGGCCGAACACAAAATGCGCGTTGTCAATGCATGGAAACGGAACGATCAGATCGTGGCCATGACGGGTGATGGCGTGAACGACGCGCCCGCTGTCAAAGCGGCGGATATCGGGATTGCCATGGGCGTCACCGGCACCGACGTGACCAAAGAAGCGTCCGACATGGTGCTCATGGACGACAACTTCACATCGATCGTCAACGCCGTCGAAGAAGGCCGCGGCATCTTCGACAACATTCAGAAGTTCATTCACTTCCTGCTCTCGTGCAATGCTGGAGAAGTCTTGTTAATGCTCTTCGCAGCGGTAGTCGGTTGGCCGGCGCCGCTGGCGGCGATTCAGTTGTTGTGGATCAATCTCGTCACCGATGGCTTGCCGGCGCTCGCGCTGGGAATGGAGCCCCCGGAGCGCAACGTCATGCAGCGTCGACCGCGACCGCCTCGCGAATCGGTCGTTACCTGGAGTCGCGGCGCATCGATGCTGGCTCACGGTGGATTGGTCGCGGCGGCCGCGGCATGCGGATTCTGGACCGTCTATCAAGGCGACGCCGCGAATCTGCCGGCGGCCCGCTCCACAGCGTTCTGCGTCACCGCCTTCGCTCAACTCTGTTACGCCGCAAGCTGTCGCAGCTTTCGCCAGACGTTCCTGGAATTGGGTCTCTTCACGAACCCACACTTGGTCGCCGCCATCGCCATTTCGGGGCTATTGCAGTTGAGCGCCGTTACACTCCCCTTTGCGCAACCGGTATTCCACGCCACGAATCTCGGCTCCACATGGGTCCTGATCGGAGTGCTCGCGCTGGCTCCCGTCACCGTAGTCGAATTGGTGAAGATCGTGCGAAGGTGTTTTCCGGCGACGTGAATCCGCGCAACTTTCGGCCGCCGCCGAGTCGAAACAGAACCTCTGTGCGACTTTGGAGCGCGCACCGCACGCTCCGAACTGCGCGAACGGGCAAGTCGCGACCAACGCCACTGCCCGCGACACCGACCTATGCTGGCGTGCGTGTTCAGATTCGCCTGCGAGCACGCGCGATTCGGCACAGAGTTTGCGGTTCAATTCGTACGAACTAGTTGACACGCATCGACTCCTACCTGGGGGACAATTCGATGAGCCGTGAGATCTTTAAAGAACGAGAACGCGCCCTGGAGTACGAGTTCTGCCACAAGGTGGACCAGAAGCTGCTGGAGAAACTTCGAGACGATGTGCGCTCGGAGGAACGGTTGCAGGCTCTGGAAAGGGCAACCGGCATCGGCGACCACGACGTGTTGCGAAGTCTGGATGAGATGGGAATCAGCGGAGAGTGCATTGTGGCGCTCTCGCTCTATCCGTTAGTGCACGTCGCCTGGGCGGATCAGCGCGTGCAACGCCGCGAACGAGCCGCCATTTTGAACGTCGTGGAGGTCCTCGGCCATGGGCCCGACAGCGCCAGCTACCATCTGCTGGAGCACTGGATGGACGAACCGCCGAGCCCAGAGTTGTTCGCCGCTTGGAGGAACTACGTGGCGGCGATCCTCGACACAATGCCCAGCACGGGTGAGAAGTTGACGCTGCAAGAATGGCTGATGGGTCGGGCGCGGCGAGTCGCGGCGGCTGCAGGCGGCGTGCTGGGAGTGCACGCGATATCGAAATCTGAACAAGCGGCGCTGGAAGCCTTGCAAAACGCTTTCGACGACACGGCCCTCTAGAGGCTCTTCGGCCTCCCCTTCAGGCAAGACGCCTCGCGCGCCGTCGCAAATCTGACTGGGCGTCGACGCGCGAGCGACTGCTTTGTTCGAGAACGCACCCATGCAACGAATCGAATTCAACACGCTGCTCGTTCCGGTCGATTTCTCCGACAACTCGCGAGCTGCTTTTGCTCAGGCAATTGGACTCGCCCGGGGAGACGATCCGGTCGTCATTCTGTTGCACGTTTTGGATGTGGCGCTGCCCGACTTCGCCGAGGCGCTTGCGCTGGGGTCGCGAGATGAGATCGTGCAACGGATGAGAGACCACGCCCAGCACCAGCTCGATGACTACGTGGCGGCTTGTCCCGACGAAGTCGAAATCGACTCCATCATCTCGATAGGAAAACCGTTCCTGGAAATCCTGCAGAAAGCCAACGACTTCGCCGTGGATGCGATCGTGATGAGCAAGATTGGACGCCGCGGCAAGGTTGAGGAGATCCTGTTTGGCTCCACAGCCGAAAAAGTCCTGCGCGGAAGCACCAAGCCAGTGCTGGTCCTGCCTCGCAGCGACTAGCCATCGATGAACGCCAAGGGCGCCAGGCACTGCACCGCAGCGCCCTAAATGCTCTGTGCATCGCCGGATGAGTACTCCGTCACTTCAATCATGTCACGGCATCATGTGCCAGTACTCGATTCCCTGATGGTCGCCCGGACTGACCACACTGGCCAGCCAAATCACGAACCCCATGAGCGCAAACACCATCAAGATAACGAGGGTCGCCGTCCAGCGATCACGCTGCAACTGCTGTTCGTCTCTAGGCTCCGTCGTCGGCGAATGGGCGTGCGGAGCCGCGCGACTTCTCATCAAGGTGGCCATCTCACACCTCCTTTCAAAGTCCCCTCGGACCCCATCATTTATGTGCAAACGGTAGGCCAAGAAATCGCGGCTCAAAGGGTATTCGTAAATCGCCTTCGTCGAAGCGGCGGGCGGTTGTGCGCGACCGACGAAAGACCTGACTGTGGGCCCAGCCGGCGGACGTCGACGATCGGAATCATGGCTTTTCTCCTCGCGGACAGGAGTGCCAACTCCCGCGTCCCGCAATCGACCGCCCTCGAACTGACGCAATTGCCAAGCCCCCCAGTGGTTAGCCATTCGATTCCCGCCGGACAGTCCCCACCACTGGATCCGAGCACCGCCCGTCTTTGGCGACAGGAGCCGTGCGGAAACGCATTTCGCATTGGAATTGCCTGTTCCGGCCGGCCTACGTATCATGGAACGAGTCGTCAAGGACAAACCATGCCGAAGCGAACCATAACCACGATCTTGATCGCAGCCCTCATCGCCTGCCCCTTGTGGTGCGACAACGGTTCCTGTCACACTGGCGATTGTCCCACTAGTGATTGTCACGGTGCGACCGAAGCACCGGATGCTTGTTGCCGCCTTCATGAGGACGGTGATTCGCAACAGCGCGAACAACCGCGTCCCTGCCCCTATCCAACATCGTGTCAGGGCATTTGCGGCGGTGCCGTTCTGGAGAAGCCCGTCGAACTGTACGACAACACGGCCGACTACTTTTTGCCGACCATCGATGACGATTCCCAGGTCGCGCATCGGCTGATCGAAGAGAGTGCGACGACGACGGGGGACGGTTGTTACGGCGGTGGAAACTTCGGTCGTTGTTTGCTCACATTGCACATGTCGTTCTTGTGCTAAGGGGTCGAGAGCAGCGAGTTGCAGGCGTCGCGATTGCGCGCCTTTCACGGTGACTCGGCTTGCTCTACTCAGGTCGTCGCGCTCGAAGCTGTTGGGCGTCGAGCCAGCTAACATCCGACTTCTCTATCGGCCTCAACTGCCATGTTTTTCCGCCTGCTCCCCTGGGAGTACGCAATTCGAAATCTGTTCCGCCGACCGTTGCGGACGCTGTTGACGTTTGCCGGGTTGACGACTGTAGTCGTCTTGGTGTTCGTCGTCGTCGGCTTCATCCGCGGGCTCGAGCGGTCGCTGGCGTTGAGTGGCGACGCGCGAACGGCGCTCGTCTTCTCACTCGGCATGGGCCAGAACCTTGAGTACTCGTCGATCCCCATGCGGACGAGCGATCTGGTGGCGGCCAGTGTGCCGGGCATCCGCACGCGTTTCGGACAGAAGTACGTTTCACCGGAACTCTATTTGGGAACGCAAATCAAGTTAGACGGTCGCGATGAATCGATGGGATTGGTCCGCGGAGTCGAGAGGCCGGCCCTGCTTGTCCGCCGCCAAGTGCAAATCGAAAACGGCGATTGGCCAAAAGCGGGCGAGGTGATGGTGGGCCGCTTGGCGGCGGCGAAACTGGGAGCCGACGACATCGAACTCGCCCTCGGACGAACGATTCGCTTTGAAGGTCGCGAGTGGCGAGTCAGCGGGGTCTTCTCGGCCGCCGGTTCGGCGTTCGAGTCGGAGATTTGGTGCCAGCTGGACGACCTGCAGCAGGCGATGAAACGGCAGGACTTGAGTGTCGTGGCCGTCACGTTGACGCCCCGCGGCGACCTCGGCGACCTCGACCTATTCTGCAAGGAACGCCTCGATTTGGAGTTGCAATCGACCGAGGAGACGGCGTATTACGCATCGTTGCAAGAAGACTACGGACCTGTTCGCGGCCTGGCGTGGCTGGTCGTGCTTCTCGTTTCGGGAGCCGGCGTGTTCGCCGGACTCAACACAATGTATGGATCGGTCGTCGGCCGCGTTCAAGAACTGTCGACCCTACAGACGATCGGATTCGCGAGACGTTCGATTGTCTTGAGTTTGATTCAAGAAGGCGTCCTGCTGGCGGCGGCAGCCAGCCTACTCGCCGCGTTCATCGCTCTGGTCTTTGTCAACGGCGCGGCGGTCCGATTCACGATGGGCGCTTTCGCGCTGCGCGTTGACAGCATCGCCGTCTTGATCGGTTGTGGTGTTGGCTTGGCGCTCGGCTTCTTCGGCGCGATTCCGCCCGCCTTCCGCGCGTTGAGGATGCCCATCGTCGATGGATTGAAAGCAATTTAGATTCCCCGCTGGTCGCTGGCGACCGGCACAACCAAGGAGACTGCCATGAGAAAGTTGCTGCTGTTCACTGCTGGAGCATGTTTGACGTTGGCCGTCGGCTGTTCGCAAAACGAAGAGCCGATCACGCCCGTTGCCGGCTCGGTCGACGGTTCGCTCTATCGGCTTGACAACGAACCGGCGGGAGCCCTCGGCGTCATCAAAATCCGCCAAGACGCGAAGGATCAGGACAGCGTCGTCGTCGTCGGCCGCATCGGGGGAAGTGAGTCTCCGTGGGTCGATGGCCGAGCGGCGTTTACGATCGTTGATTCATCGCTCAAGTCCTGCCTGGAATGTGGATCGATGGAATGCCCCAAACCATGGGACTACTGCTGAAGTGAATCCGAAAAGCTGTCGAGTTCGACAGCGTTGATCAAGGTGGTTGACGACAATGGCGCTCTCGTGAAGGCCGAAGCGCGCAGCCTGCTGGATGTCAAAGAGCTCTCCACGGTGGTCGTCTCCGGCAAAGCCCAACGCGACGACGCGGGCAATCTCACCGTGCTCGCAAGCGGCGTGTATGTGAAAAAGAAGTGAAGCCATGAGTAATGAAGTTGATCTTCGAGAGTTGGCGATCGATCGACCTGAGGCAAAACCGGCGTATCAGCCGCGGCGACATCTGCTGACGCGTTACGTGTTGCCGCTGACGTTGCTATTGGGGTTCTTGTCGCTGGTCGCTTGGGCGGCGCGCGACTTCGTGATTCCGCCCAGAGCGGTCATCGTGGCTCCTGTTTACTCGACGAGATCGCCGGCTCGCCAGGAAGGTGAAGTTCTGTTCAACGCAGCGGGCTGGATCGAGCCGCGGCCGACGCCGGTCCGCGTCGCCGCTCTCGCGCCCGGTGTCGTCGAACAGCTGTTGGTCGTCGAGGACCAGCCGGTCAAGGCCGGCGAGCCGATCGCGAAGCTCGTCACCGACGACGCTAAGCTGGCTCACGACGGTGCGCTGGCCGATCTCAAACTGCGCGAGGCGGAACTCGAGGAGGCTGCGGCGTCTCTCATCGCAGCCAAGACTCGCCTCAAGTTTCCCGTTCACCTCGAAGCCGCGTTGGGCGAAGCCGAAGCGTCACTCGCCAAGATCGCCACCCAGTTGCAGAACCTACCCTTCGAAACTCGTCGAGCCGAGGCGGATCGCAACGCCGATCAGAAAGTTCTCGAAGCCAAGGTGGCCGCGGAAGGTGTTGTCGCCGCGGTGGAAATCGAGATCGCCAAGAGCAAGGTTGAGTCCGCGGAAGCGCTGGTCGCCGAGCTGCGCGATCGGGCCAAATCGCTTGCCGCCGAACGGATGGCGTTGGCCCAACGGCGCGACGCTCTTAAGAAGCAGCTGGATCTGTTGGCCGACGAAATTCGAGACAGAGACGAGGCGGCGGCCAAGGTGAAAGGCGCGGCGGCTCGAGTCGAACTGGCTCGCGTCGTCGTCGCCGAGACCGCGTTGAGGCTCGACAGGATGACGGTCAGGTCGCCGATCGACGGTCGAGTCTTTCGGCTCGTCGGCCACCAGGGAGCCCGCATCGGCAGCGGCATGACTCAGATGGTCGGCCACGACGGCAGCACCATCGTCACGCTGTATCGCCCCAATCGGCTGCAGGTTCGTGTCGATGTACGTTTCGAAGATGTCCCCCATTTGCGCTCCAACCCAGATGTCGTGATCAATAACCCCGCGCTGTCGACGCCGTTGGCCGGCAAGGTGCTCTTCCTCAGTTCTGAGGCTGACAATCAGAAGAACACACTCCAGGTCAAAGTCGCGATTCCCGATCCGCCCCCGGTCTTCAAACCGGAGATGCTGGTCGATGTCACCTTCCTGGCTTCGAAGACGTCCGCCCTCAACCAGCCGTCCGACGAGCTGAGGATCTATGTGCCTGAACGCCTGGTGCAGCGCGACGACGACGGTTCGTTTGTGTGGTTGGCGGACCAAGCGGCTCGCGTCGCGCGCAAGGCGGCGGTCAAGACCGGAATGACGGCGCCCAACGGGCTACTCGAGATTACCAGCGGCCTCACCGTTTCCAGCCGGATCATCGTCAGTGGAGGGGAGGGGCTGCGCCACGGCGATCGCCTTATTGTCACCGGTGAAGACGCAACTCTCGGCGCCGACGACGCCGGACCGGTTCCCAAAGCGACGCCCCAGAATCGCCTGCCCTGAGGAGAATCACAGTGCCACTCATCGAGGTCAAAGACGTTACGAAGCGGTATCACAAGGGCGATGAAACGATTACGCCGTTGGACGCTGTGTCTTTGAACGTCGAGCAGGGAGAGTTCCTGTCGCTGATGGGAGCCAGCGGCACGGGCAAATCGACGCTGCTGAATCTGATCGCCAGCATCGATAGGCCGGACAGCGGCAGCATCTGCGTCGACGGCACGGAGATCACGCGTCTATCGCGGACCAAGTTGGCGCGCTGGCGAGCCGCCAACATCGGCTACATTTTTCAAACCCATAACCTCGTTCCTGTCCTGACAGCGTTTGAAAACATCGAACTTCCCTTGTTGTTGTTGCCGATGTCGCGGAGCGAACGCCGCAAACGCGTCGACATTGCGCTGCGAGCCGTCGACCTGCTCGACCGCGCCGAACATTACCCCCGGCAACTCTCGGGCGGACAAGAGCAGCGGGTCGGCATCGCCCGCGCGATCGTCGCTCACCCCAAAGTCGTCGTCGCCGACGAACCGACCGGCGACCTCGATCCGACAACGTCGCACCAGATACTCGACCTGCTGAAACGGCTCAACAAACAGTTGAACGTCACGCTGCTGATGGTGACGCACGACGTCGACGCCGCGCAAATCGCCGACAAGCAGTTTCAGCTCGACCACGGTCGATTGGTGCAGACGGGTGGAGCGAACGCACCATTCGTCGAAGCATCCAGAGAACACGAAGCGGCCGGTTAGACTCCGAGCCTTGAGCCATGTTGAAATTCCTGCCCTACACACTGAGAACTCTCTGGCGTCACCGTCCACGGACAATCGTCACGGTGAGTGGATCGGCGGTCGCGCTGTTCGTCTTCTGCTTTATCGGAGCCGTCCAAGAGGGCATGAACGACTTGCAGCGACGCCAGGCGGCCAAGGGGTCGTTGATCGCGTTCCAGGCGAACAAGTTCTGCCCCGCCACCAGCCACCTGCCGCAAGACTACGACGAACAAATCGCGGCGCTGCGAGGTGTTCGCGAGGTCGTCCCGATTCAGGTTTTCACCAACAACTGCCGGGCCAGCTTGGATGTGGTCGTCTTCTACGGCGTGCCGCCCAAGAAGCTCAGCAAGGCTCGCGACTTTCAACTTCAGGCGGGCAGCTGGGACGAATTCGAAACGCACCAGGACGCGGCGGTCGTCGGACGGGCGGTCGCCTCGCGGCGCGGCATTCACGTCGGCGACAACTTCTCGATCGGAGAGCTGAGCGTCAACGTGGCGGCAATATTTACTTCCGATGATCCGGCCGAAGAGAACTACATCTACTCACATCTCGACTTCCTGCAACGAAGCAAGGGAATGAACCTGGTCGGCACGGTCACCCAACTCGAAGTCCTGCTGCACGACGGCGTCGATCCCGTCGCTGTCTGCGAAGAGATCGACGCCAAGTTTCGCGGCGGGCCGGTCGAAACCGACACGCGTCCGAAAGGCGTGTTTCAGGCCAAGAGCCTCGGCGATCTAACGCAACTGGTCGGCATGGCCCACTTCCTCGGCTACGCCTGCGTCGGTCTGGTCCTCTCTCTCGTCGCAACCACCACGGTGATGTCGGTTCAAGACCGCTGCAAAGAGCACGCCGTGCTGCAGACGATTGGATTCTCCGGGCCGCGCGTCTTTGGGCTCGTGATGACCGAGAGTCTGCTGCTGAGCGTGGTGGGCGGAGCACTCGGTGTGGCGGCGGCGATGTTGGCGCTCAAGCTGAGCAGTCTGTCGGTCAGCGCCGAAGCCGTCACGATCGCGTTTACACCCTCCCTCCGACTAGCGTCGACCGGGTTGGTCGTGTCGATCGTCGCCGGCTCCCTGGCGGGCGTCCTCCCCGCAATTCACGCGGCGCGGACTGAAATCGTGCCGGCTTTGCGACAGCCGTAGCAGCCGTGCCGTGCAGACCACTGCCTTCGCGTCATTTGGCCGCAGCCAGTTCGGTCTCCGGATGCTCGGCGCTCCAGGCGTACCAATTGCACTGGATGCTGTCGACCCACTTGAGTTCTTTGCCGCTCAACTGGCCCGAGACCGCGCGGCCCGCAAGTGTCCACTGCGAACCTGTCTCTCGGTCGGTAAACGTCACTGGATTGGAGTCTTTGTCGGGCGCGAACGTAAGCCGCTGCTTCCCCAACGCGCTGCTATATGCGACGGCCGTCTTCGTTGCGGCGGACCAGAAGATCACGATCGGTTGATCATCCACTTTGTCGGCAATGACGCGGCGATCCCCCGCGCCGCCCAAAGCGTAGGCTTTACCCTTCTCACCGTGGCCGACGCCGAGCACGGCTGCGGTCGGAGCCAGTCGAGAATCGACTTTGCTCATCGATTGTTTGGCATTCTTGCTGAGCGACGTCGGTAACGGCGTTGGCAAAAATTTCTTTCCGTCATACATTCGGTACGCCACTGACTTGGGGTGCAGCTTGAGCCACTGTCGCCAGTCGGTGACCAGGTTTGGAATCCGTTTCAACCGCGTTCCCTTTCGCGGTCCAGCGAAAACCTCTCCGGTGAGCGCCGAGACAAGTGAGCCGTCGTTCGCTTTGACGACCATGACGCCGTTGCGCCAGCCGTGAAACTCGTAGGTGTGCTTGTAACCTCGCGATCGCTCGAACGCGGCGACGTATCCGCCGTCTGGGTCGTAGAAGAAAATCCCATACGTGTCGTTGACGACTCGCGACGATGAAAGAAAGTGGCGCAGCGGAATGGCGCCTCCACCGTGGTTACTCCGCAGCCAAGCGACGACCCGG
>JASMLW010000564.1 GCA_030748485.1 Pirellulaceae bacterium | reverse complement strand
CAGTTCAACGAGATCAGAGAGCTCGACCAGATGTGCGAGCCCCGCATCGCCCACTTCCGTGCTCGACATGTTCAGTTTTTGCAAGCTCTTCAACACTCGCAACTGCTTGAGTCCCGCACTGGTGACGTGCGCTCCGGTGAGGTTGAGGTCGACTAGGTCGTCGGCCTCGGCAAAGTGCTGCAGCCCCGAACCGTTGATGTGTGCATGACTGAGGTCGAGTTCGACGAGGCCGGTGAGCGATTTGAGTCCTTTCAGCCCGGCGTCGGTGATAGTGTCCTCCGCATATGACAACCGTAGGCTCTTGAGGCCCGGCAATCGTTGCAGGTGCGCCAAGCCGGCATCGGTAACGGCCGCGCCTTCCAAGCTGAGCTCGACCAGACCACTGACTTCACCAACTTGCGCGAGAACGGTGTCGGTGATCGGGTCGGCGGAAAGCGCGAGTCGCTCGAGATGTTCGAGATTCTTCAACTGCTGGAAACCGGCCGCCGTGACGTCTCTATTGTTGTACAAGTGCAGTGAGCGGAGATCGGCGAACGAGTCGTTCAACTTCTTCAATCCATCGTCGGTGACTCTCGTGTATTCCAGGCGGAGTTCCTGTAAACCGGCATTTTGTCGCATCAGCTGCAGTCCCGCGTCAGAAACTCCCTGGCCCAACAACGACAGCCGCTCAAGTCCTTCTAGCCCGCTGAATATCTCTAAGCTGGCATCGGTGAACTCCTCCGAACGGAGAGCCAAGGATCGCAGTTCAGTGAGCCCCGTCAAATGCCTCAATCCAACATCGGTGATCTTTTCGGATTCGAGCGCAAGAGACCGCAGGCCGGTTTGCTCCGCCAAATGCTCGACTCCGGCGTCCGTAATATGGTCGTTCCAGACCAACTCCAGACTCTGCAGGCGAAGTCCCTTGAGCTGCTCCAATCCCGCGTCGGTGACGCTCGTTCGATGCAGCTGTAGCTCGGCGAGGTTTGGCAACTCGCGCAAGTAGCGCAGCCCCGAGTCGGTGACGTTGTCGCCGATGAGTTGCAGCTTGACGATATCGAGTGCTTTGAGGTGTCGCAACTCGGAGTCGCGCGCGGAGGGGCGACCGTCGAACGCGGTGTGATCCTCGAGTGGCACGACGACGGTTGCCTGATCGCCATCGAACTCGACACGGCCGTTGAGTTGCACAATCGCGTCGATCGCTTCGTCCGGAGCGCCGGCTGTCTTTACCGTCTCGGTCGGCTTGACCATCCGACCGAGGAAGAGGACGCTGCCGGTCGACTTCTCACGGATGGCGAACACGAACGAACGATCCGCTCGGAACGAGGGCGTGAACGGCACTTTCTCGGGAACGCCACCCAAGGGACTGGATACGGCGGTGGCCGCGGCCGCCTCCGTGCCGGCTTCGTTGACGTCGAGAAACGCCTTGTGAAAGACCTTGGAAATGTAGAGCCAATCGGCCGGATCCGTCGATTCATTCAGGCCGCTGAAGTCGGCTCCGTCGCCGTTTTCTCGAGGTGGTTCGAACGCCCGGACCATGCCCATGTGCTGCAGCGTGGCAGGATTGTCCGCGTCGCCCAGCGTGTACTTTGTCTCCATCTTGAATTTGGGCAGATGGACGTGCGTGTCGCGCTCGCTAAGTTGACCAACCCATCGATTGAGATTGGCGGACGTGAGTCGCGCTTCGATCTCAACGAGCCCGGTCGCCTTGTTCGGCGCGATGACGACCATTGAGATGTCTTCGCCCTTGTAAGGCAGTTCGACAATGGCGAACCCGTCGGCGTCGGGATAGAGTCCCTTCCGCTGCTTGGGTCGAACCTTGACGGGAGTGTTGAACAGCGATCCATCGGCGTTGAATGCGCCGTAACGGGCGACGCCCAACCCGGGAGCGAACATCATCGGCGTGTCGACCACGTCGCCGCTCGCTAGCGTGAACGGTTGAGCCATCGTTCTCTCGACGTCAAACGGCGACGACCAATCTCCCTTGAAGTAAATTGCGTTTGTCAGCACGAGGCGTGTCAGGTCATTGAGCGAACCCTGCGGCAGCAGATCTTTGATGCGGTTCTTGGTTTGCTCAGCCACCCATGTGTTGATCTTCCTCCGCTCGGCTTCGTAATTCTTCTTAAAGTCGACCGGGAACACGTCGCCCGTGTCGTAGTGCTCGTCAACCGTGGCAATAAACTCTTTCCGGAAAGGATAGGTTTGCTCACCCCACATCGAGTTGGCGACTGTCAACTCGTACTGATTGATCTGACTGTCAAGCCGATGGATCTCGTCGTTCAGTCTTTCCACATCGAGAACCCACTGCGCGGGCACCCCAAATCCTGGAGCCGCGTCGATTTTCTTGGCGATCGCGTCGCGTTGCACTTTCAGTTTTGCAACCTCGGCGCTAATCTTCTTGACCTTGGCTGGATCGTTTCCGCCTTCTAGTTTGCGGTTTAGCTGAGCCATCCCGGTGTGAATCAGCGCGGTCTCCCAAGGTATCAACTGCGAGTCGTCGCCGACCCGCCGGCAGGCGTTGGGGAAACGCAATACCTTGCCCATCTCTTTGGCGGTGGCGCCACGAGCCCCTTCCACCGTCATCGCCAAAGCGCTCGAGATGGAATATGGAGAGAAGAACAAGTTCTCTCCCGCATTCTCTTTGGCCAGCTGTTTGTACAAATCGAGCGCGAAGTCGCTGTTCGATTTGACAGCCACCTTTGTGGGCGCTTTGTCCAACTCAGCGGACAGCAACTCGCCCGATGTTCCATCCAGGCTGCCCATCGATGTCGTCAGCGACACCACGCCACTGAGCACCAAGACTCGAGTCAACGACTTCAACATGATTGTCTCTCCACCTTGCAACTGAGTTCCCTGTTCCTCTTGACTGTGACTGCCGATGAAGAATCGCGTGCCGGCGGCCACCGCTTCGCCATGTGGCGTCTTGATTCGTAACGTTGCGCTCGCATTGTTGTTGGTGTTGTTGGTTGCCGAGCTATCCTTCACGGACTCAACCAACAGCTCTCCGCTGATCAGACTGACCAACGTCGGCTCGACCACCTGGTACTCGGCCGCGCCCGTCGGCGTGACTCGCCAACCAGCGGCGAGCTGTCCGGTCGGTGGAGTCACCGCGCCGGTTGGCCAGAGCCGCCACAGGCCGAACGCCATGAGCAGGCACGCAGCAACAGCGGCGACGGCGACGATTGAGTTGGGACGTGGAGAGCGTTTCTGGAGGGAACCGCTATCAGGCTGCACTACTTCCGACGACGCCGCATCCGCGGGTGAGTGATCCAATGCCTCGGCGATCGCCGCGCTGATTGAATCTGTGTTCTCACCTTCCCTGACGGCGCGCTCTCGAAGCGCCGCCGCCAGCGCCATCTGCTGGACGTACCGCTGCTGCGCTGCGGGATTCTGCGCCAGCAGTTCCGTCAGTCGAGCTCGCTCGGTGTCCTGCAGATCGTCGCTGCGAAGTTGCTCGATCAAGCGATCTAATTCAGCGAAGTCGTTGCTCATACGACGCCTTCCGCGGCCAGCTTGTGTTCGATGCACTCGAGTAGATCGCGGTGAATTCGCGCCAGAACTTTGTAAACGGCGTCGCGCGTCCGCGAACTACGCTTGGCGATATCGCTAACAGCGACGTTGTGGTTGTATCTTTCCGAAAGCAAGTCGCGATCTCGTTCGTTCAGTCCAGTGACGCATCCGTCCAACGCGTCGAGCCGCGCTTCGCTATTTGAACTGGCTTTGATCGCCTGCTCTGAAATCGTCTCGAACAACTCGTCGCCGATCGGCAAGGGCAGACGAGCCTGGTTGCGGCGCCACTCAAAGACGGTCAGCCGAGCCACTTTCATCGCCCATGCGCCGAAGTCCGAACACGGCTCGAACTGGTCAAACTTGCGCCAGAGCACGGTCGTCGCTTCCTGCACGATGTCGTCCGCCGCCGTGTGGTTCTGCACAAGCGTGTAGACAAAACCGTAGAGCCGGCGGTGATTGGCGATCAGCAGCCGGGAAAACGTCTCAATTTGTGAAGAGTCAGTCATCTCACTTAGGCAACGTCGAAAACGGGCGGTTTGTATAGGTGGGTTTCAGTTTTTCTTCACGGCGCGCCCGCGAATGCCGTTCGCTTCCAGCCAAGGCTAGTGCAGTCGGCGTCTCAATATACACGTGGCGACATCTGATTGTGGGGCGGCGCCTGCTTGTGGCGAGTGTTCGACTTCAATTGATCGGCTCAATATACTCGTGGTATGAACCTCCTCACTCCATGCCTGCGAATCCTCGCCGCGCTCATGCTGTGCGGCGCGGCGGCGTGTCCGCAGCTCACAGCGCACGAGCCCGAGCCCGAACGGACGTGGCAGGTCAACGGCGAATCGCTTGATCTGTTGCCGCGGTGGCCCGCCGCTGGAGCGACCAAGCCGATGGATGTGACCGTCGAGATTTGGGTGAAGCCGGATCAGGCGTCGATCGATCGTGAGCGGTCCATTGTCTGGCTGTTTTCGAATCGCGGCGGCGCGGACGTGGCCGGGCTCTCAGTGTCACTCAACCAGGGTGTTCCTCACGTGAACGCGTTCGGTTCGCGGCTCGATGCGGCCGAGAAGCTCAACGCCAACCGCTGGACACACATCGTCGTTACGTTCAATTCCAAGACGATCAACAAACGCGTTCGCCTGTGGATCGACGGCAAACGAGTCGACCAGGACTTGGTGCTCAACCCATTCCCCACGAAGTTCGAGCGATTTCAATTGTTCGGCGACCCCTGGGGCCTGAAGAGGATTTATTCGGGAGACGTCGCCGAGTTCAGGTTTTCGAAGACTGTCCGCTATCGCGACGAGTTTCGCCCTCCGACCCGGCATCCCCGAGACGAACAGACGGTGGTTGCCTACGCTGCCTCCAACGCTAACGAAGAGTAAACCGTCCATCGCCCCTTTACCCTCGGCCACAACCAATGATGTTCACGAGAATCCTCCTAGCGGCGCTCGTTTGTATAGTTGGTCAGACAGTTCTGGCGGCCGAGTCGATTCGCTTCAATCGAGACATCAGGCCGATTCTGGCGAGCCGTTGTTTCAGCTGCCATGGTCCCGACGGCAATCACCGCGAAGCCGACTTGCGACTGGACGTCGCATCCGGGGCGCTGGCCGATCTGGGCGGTCATGCGGCGGTCGTTCCCGGCAAGCCCGACGAGAGCGAGTTGATCCGTCGCATCGTCGCCACGGACGACACGCGGATGCCGCCCGCCGAAAACGACGAGCCTCTGACGGCGGCCGAAGTCGATTTGTTGAAACGTTGGATCGCCGACGGCGCTCGTTTCGAATTGCACTGGACGTTGCAACCGAGGCGGCGACCGCCGCCGCCAAAAGTGGCCGGCGATTGGGCGCGGAACGCGATCGATCAGTTTGTCTTGCGACAGTTGCAGGATCGCAAGTTGAGTCCCGCCGGCGAAGCCGATCGCGCCACGCTGCTCCGACGACTCAGTTTTGACATCCGCGGCCTGCCCCCCAGCTGGGACGACGCCCAACACTTCCAACGCGCTCGCGAGTCTGAAGAGGCGTACGCCGAGTTCGTCGATCGCTATCTGGATTCGCCCGCTTTTGGCGAGCGGATGGCCATGTTCTGGCTCGACCTCGTTCGTTACGCGGATACGGTGGGCTACCACGGCGATCAGGAACACGCGGCCGGACCTTACCGCGACTACGTGATCGATTCGTTCAACCAGAACAAGCCCTTTGACCAGTTTACGATTGAACAGCTGGCTGGCGACTTGCTCGAAAAACCCACACCCGAACAGCTGATCGCCACGTGCTACAACCGCCTGCTGCAAACCACGCACGAGGGCGGAGCCCAGGACAAGGAGTACCGCACAAAGTACGCGGCCGATCGCGTGCGCAACTTTTCCATGGTTTGGATGGGAACCACGATGGGTTGCACCGAGTGCCACGAGCACAAGTACGATCCGTACAGTCAAAAGAACTTCTATCAGCTCGCCGCCTTCTTCGCGGATATCAAGGAACGCGGGAACTTTGGATCGGCGTCGCGAGCGCCCGAAATGGCTGTTCGATTGAGCGATGATCGCCGTACGTTGATCGCCCTGCAACGCGAACTCGAGCGAGTTCGCAAACTGCTGCAAGAGGCGAAAACCGACAAACAAGCTGACGTCGACAAGTTGCAAGAGGACGTTGCTGAGTTGATCGGCCGGATCGCGACGGTTGAGAAACGCACGTATCAGGTGATGGTGACCGAAGCGGTCGAACCCCGGCTCGTACGCGTTTTGAAACGCGGCGACTGGATGGACGAGACGGGTGAGATTGTCACTCCGGGAACTCCGGAATCGTTGCCCCCGCTCGGTGTTGTTGGGCGGCGAGCCAACCGGCTCGACCTGGCCAGATGGATCACCTCGCCCGACCACCCGCAGACGGCGCGCGTCTTCGTCAACCGGCTCTGGAGTCTTTACTTTGGCGGCGGTATTTGCAGCTCTCTCGACGACACGGGTTCGCAGGGCGCCTGGCCGACGCATCCAGATCTGCTCGACTACCTGGCGGATGAACTGATCGCCAACGGGTGGAACGTGAAGCATCTCGTTCGTCAGATTGTCATGTCGCGAACGTATCGGCAGAGTTCTCTCGAGCCGGCCGCGCTGCGCGAGTTGGATCCAGCCAATCGGTTGCTCGCTCGCCAATCGCGGTTTCGATTGCCGGCCGAGATGATTCGGGACAACGCGCTGGCCGTCAGCGGCTTGTTGATCGACAGGCGTGGCGGAGCGAGTTCGCGGCCGTACCAGCCCGCCGGGTACTACCGGTACCTCAACTTCCCCAAGCGGTCCTACAAGTCCGATCAAAACGACAACCAGTATCGCCGCGGCGTCTACATGCATTGGCAGCGCCAATTCTTGCACCCGATGTTGCGAGCTTTCGACGCGCCTTCGAGAGAGGAGTGCACAGCTCGGCGTCCCACGAGCAACACGCCGTTGGCGGCGCTGACGATGCTGAACGATCCCACGTTTGTCGAAGCGGCTCGAGCGCTCGGCGATCGGATCGTCAAGCGGTCGGGGTCGATCGAAGAGCGCGTTCGTTGGTCGTGGCGGCAGGTTCTCGGACGAACTCCGAATGAGGCGGAGATCGCCGTGCTGGTCGCCGTGCAACGCGATGCGGAAAGCTATTACGTGGCCCACCCGGATGACGCCAAGCGATTGCTGAGCGTGGGGATGTGGCGGAGCCAGAGCGAAGCCGAGCCGCACGTCTTGGCGGCCTGGACCACCGTGGCTCGCGGGCTGCTCAATCTGAATGAAACGATCACCCGCAACTAGAACAACCACAACACAACACGAGGACGAGGACCCGATGTCTCGCCTGCCCGCCGATTCGCTGACGCTTGTCAACCGCCGCTCCTTTCTCGGCCGCTCATCCATTGGGCTTGGCGCCGCCGCGCTGTCGAGCATGTTGGCGGACGGCTCACTCGCCGCGCCCCGCGACGATGCTCCCGTCCTGTCCGGGTTGCCCGGGTTGCCGCATCACGCGGCCAAGGCGAAGCGCGTCATCTTTCTCTGCATGGCCGGCGGTCCGTCGCAATTGGAAACGTTCGACTACAAGCCCCGCCTCGAGGAACTCGACGGCAAACCGATGCCCACGTCGTTCACCGACGGACAACCGATTGCTCAATTGCAGGGGCAAAAACTGAAGGCGCTGCGGCCGCTATTCAAGTTCGCAAAACACGGAAAGTCGGGGCAGGAGATCTCCGACGCCTTGCCCCACACGGCGAAGATCGCCGACGAGATCTGCATCGTCCGATCCATGCACACCGATCAAATCAACCACGATCCCGCGCACACAGTGATGAATACGGGGATTTCGATCTCGGGTTATCCCAGCATGGGAGCTTGGGTGACCTATGGGCTGGGCAGTGAATCCGCCAATCTGCCTGGCTTCGTGGTCCTGTCGAGCGAAGGCGGACGCAACCCGCAACCGATTTCCCAGCGGCAATGGGGGAGCGGTTTTCTCCCGAGCCGTCACCAAGGCGTGCAATTCTATTCGCAGGGTGATCCGGTCTACTACGTGCGAAATCCGGAGGGAGTGCCCTCTACTCAGCAGCGCAAATTGGTCGACGCGGTCAAAGAGCTGAACCGACTGCGCAACGCCGCAGTCGCCAATCCAGAGATCGACACGCGGATCACTCAACTGGAACTCGCCTTCCGCATGCAGACCAGCGTCCCCGAATTGATGGACTTGGCGGACGAACCTCAGAGCGCTTTGGACATGTACGGAGTGAAGGAGAACGACGGTTCGTTCGGGGCGAACTGCCTGTTGGCCAGACGTTTGGCGGAGCGCGGCGTGAGATTCATCCATCTCTACCATCGCGGCTGGGACCACCACGGCGACATGGTGCGTTACATGAACACCTGCTGCGGATTGTGCGATCAGCCGAGCGCGGCATTGGTGCAAGACTTGAAACAACGCGGCATGCTGGACGATACGCTCGTCGTCTGGGGCGGGGAGTTCGGTCGCACGCCGATGTTCCAAGGCAAAGGCAAGACGGCCGGTCGCGACCACCACATGCGGGCCTTTTCAATGTGGATGGCGGGCGGCGGCGTCAAAGGCGGCGTCACCTACGGAACCACCGACGAACTCGGCTATCACTCAGTCGAGAACCGCGTTCACGTGCGGGACTTCCACGCCACGATGTTGCATCTGTTGGGAATCGATCACCAGCGGATGACGTTCAAGCACCAAGGGCTCAACCATCGCCTGACCGGAGTCATTGAAGAGTCGCAGATACTAAGAGCGATTCTCGCCTGACGTCACTTCGCCGACATCCGCGGGATGTACGGCGCCCCGGCCGATTTCGTCTTGCGGCGAAAGACCTTGTCCTGGCACGTTGCGTAAAGCGTATCGAACTTCGGTCCGCCGAACACCGCGTTGGAGAGAAACGCTTGCTGCGGTTTGGCGATGACACCGCCCATCCGTCCGGTCGGATCAAACATCTGCAGCCCGGCGTGAGTGGCGACGTAGAGCCGCCCGTGCTTGTCGACAGTCATACCATCCGACCCCGGTCGCTCCTTGCCGGACGGCAACATCAGCGGCTGGTAGTAGCGTTCGCGAAACTTGAGCGATCCGTTCGGTTCGACGCGAAACGTCCACAAGTGCGGCTCGTTGCTGTCCGTGACGACCAGCGTCCCCTCGTTCGCCCACAGAATGACGCCGTTCGGGCGGAAACCCTCGGCGACAACCCGCTTTTTTCCCCGCGGAGAAACGTGCCAAACTCGATTGTTGCTGGGGTCGGTGAAGTAGATCGCGCCGCGCGAAGTGACGACGAGATCGTTGGACTGAACGTCTGCGACGACCACATCGTGCGAGCCGTCCGGCTTGTACGCGACGATCTGCTTGTCGCCGTTGCGGCAGCCGTACAACCGACCGTCGGCTCCAAACATCAGGCCGTTCGTCTTGGCCGTGTTCTCGGCGAATAGTTGAACGTCGCCCGTCTCGGCGTCGATCTGAAAAATCTTGCTCTGCTGTACGTCGGTGAAGAAGACGTCCCCGTTCTTGTCGACGGCCGGGCCTTCTGTGAACGAATGCCCTTTCGAAACCAACTGCCACGGCTCGTCATCCAAGAGAACTTGCGTTAGCGGCATGTCTTGGGCTGATCCGCGAATGGCGATCGCGCTGACGAACAGCAGAGCCCACGCGGACGACGTGCCAATCGTCGAACAGGGCTGCGAGATGCGCCTCTTAGTGGACGGCGTCGAAGTAATCATGGAGAGGATCTCACGTGGACGGATGAAGGTGATTGCGAGTCCGCGGCCGCCGCGAATGTTACTTCTCGTCTTTCGCCTTGCCGGTCTGAGGTGGATAGTCGCGCCAGAGCCAACGCAACGACTCGGGCAAAAGCGCGCCGCCGTGGCGACGGTTGTGTCCGCCGTCACCCATCACGAATTTGTAATCGTACTTGGCGAACTTCAGCGAAGCGGCCATCTGCATGTTGGCCAGCGGCCAGCTGCCGTGAAGATTGTCCAAATCGTTCTCGCCTTCCTGCAAGTAGACGCGAATCGGCTTCGGCTCCGTCTTGCGAATCAACGCGTGGTACACGTGCCCGCCGCGGATGTTCGTGAAGCTGCCGACATGACTGAGCACTTTGCGAAACTGGTCCGGGCGCTCCCAGGCCACCGTCCACGCGCAGATGCCGCCGGAGCTGATTCCACAGATCGCGCGGCCATCCGGATCGTCCGTGATGTTGTAACTCTTCCGCAAGTGCGGCAGCATCTCGGCGAGCAGGAAGTTCGCGTATTGATCGCTCAACGTGTCGTACTCAAAGCTGCGATTGCGACGAGGTCGTTGGCCCGGTTCGGTGGCTGGAATGACCCCCGGGTTAATGAACAGTCCGATCGTGATCGGCATGTCGCCCTGGTGGATCAGATTGTCGAACACGACGGGGACCGGCGACTGGCCCTTCTTGTTCACGTACCCGCCGCCATCCTGAAAAACCATCAGGCAGGCAGGCCGTTTCGCATCGTACTGCTGGGGAACGTAAACCCAGTAGTCGCGGACCGTTCCCGGATAGACTTTTTCGCTGGTCCAACTGGACTTGGTGATTTCTCCCTGCGGAACGCCTTCCCGCACCAGCGCGTCGGGTGGGAGCGTATAATCGTCGGCGGCGTCGGCGCCCGGTGCGAGCAGGGTGAGAAGGAGCACCACGTGCGGTGCGATAGTCGCCAACGCAAATGTTCCCGCCGAGCGAATTGTCATCGTGTGTCTCCCGATCATGTGGCGCCGCGTCAGATGGCCTGTCCGGTGCACCATTGAAGTGGGCGACGCGCCGGCGTTCAAGTGGGGAACGTGTGTGCCACGATTTTCCTCGAGACTTCTCTCCACCAAATAGCTGAGACGACCTTCGCCATGTACCGATACTTCCTTCCCATCTGCTTGTCGATTCTGTTGTGTCATGCCGCGATTCCCGCGCGGGGCGGTGAGCCGTTGCGGTTGATCTTCGACACGGACATGGGCAACGATGTCGACGACGCGCTCGCCCTGGGCGTGATTCACGCTCTGCAGTCGCGCGGACGTTGCCAGTTGTTAGCCGTGACGCTTTCCAAAGACAACCCGCTAGCCGCGGCCTACGTCGACGCGGTCAACACGTTCTACGGGCGCGGGGACATTCCCATCGGCGTCGTGAAAGGCGGCATGACTCCGAAGCCGGGCAAGTTTCTACCGTTGGCCAAGATCCGCGACGGCGATCGGATTCGTTACCCCCATGACCTGAAGAGCGGCGCGGACGCCCCGGACGCGGTCGCCTTGATCCGCCGGATTCTAGCCAAGCAACCGGACAATTCGGTAGCGATCTGCCAAGTCGGGTTCTCGACCAATCTGTCACGGCTGCTCGACACGGACGGCGATGATCATTCGCCCTTGAACGGCAAGCAATTGATCGCCAAGAAAGTGAAACTGCTATCCATCATGGCCGGCGCCTTCACCGCGATCGACGGCAACAAGCGATTCCAGGAGTACAACGTCAAGATCGACGTCGCCTCGGCGAAAAAACTGGCCACGCAGTGGCCGACGCCGGTCGTCTATAGCGGCTTCGAGATCGGCTATTCGATCCGCTATCCAGCGACCAGCATCGAGCGCGACTACGACTACGTCGAGCACCACCCGCTGGCCGAATCGTATCGACTCTACAATCCGCCGCCGCACAACCGTCCCACTTGGGACTTGACGAGCGTACTGTACGCCGTCTTTCCGGACCGCGGCTATTTCGACGTCTCGCCGCCGGGGAAAGTGACGGTCGAGTCAGACGGGTTCACGCGTTTCGACGCCGCGGCCGGGGGGCGCCACCGTTTTCTCCGCGTGTCGCCCACACAGATTGCTCGCGTGGGAGAGGCGCTTGTTCAACTCTCCAGCCAACCGCCCGACGCGCGGTAGCCGTCGGGTCGCAATAGGCTACTTCGGCCAGGGCGTCGCGCCCGCCGTTTTCGTACGGATGCTCCACAGCGTGCCGCCGGCGGTGACGTAGAGGGTCTTCAGATCGGGGCCGCCGAATGTGCAGTTGGTGACTTCGTCGCGGGGAATGTGCACGAAGTCGATCTTTTTGCCGTCGGCCGAAAAGACGTAGACGCCTCCCAGCAGTTTGTTGGTCTCGATGGGAGCGCGAGATTTGTTGAGTCCGCCGGCCACGTAGAGTCGTCCCGCGGCGTCGAGCACCATGCCGTCGGGGCCGCGGCCATCCCCCCAATCGAAGATCAGCTTTCGTGACTTGAGTTTGAGGTCGCCGTTCTTCTTCAAGCGGAATCGCCACAATTTGCGAGCCCCGCCGCGGTCGTTGTTGTTGTTGTCCGCGACATACAACCACTTGTCATCCGGAGTGACGAACACGCCGTTGGGGCGATCCGCCTCGTGCGTGATGACTCGCGAGACCTTACCGTCGAGATCGATGCGGTAAACGCCCTCGACCTGCTTGCCGTCCTCGTCGAGCATCTCCATGTTGGTGCGGGGGCCGTATTTCGGATCAGAGAAGTAGATTCGTCCCTTCGAATCGACCGTGATGTCGTTGGGCTGATTGAAACGCATGCCGTCGAACTTCTCCGCCAACACCACGAGCGATCCGTCCGGTTCGGTTCGCGACACGTGCCGTTGTACGGGAACGCACGACAGGAGCCGCCCGCGAGCGTCGAACAACAGCCCGTTTGTCCCGGCCATCTCGCGAAATACGGTGACCTTTCCCTCCAGGTCCAGCCGCGTGATTCCGAGGTGGCCGCTGAACAGCAGCCCCAACTTGGGGTCCCAAGCCGGTCCTTCACCGGCTCCCTCTTCCAGCACCATTGTCGGCTTGGCGTCGGCGAATACCGAATCGTCCGCCTTGGAGAAATCCGCCCACACCATCAGAATAGTGCAGACGACAACGCACAAAACCGCGAACCGAATCGTCATAGGGTGTAACTCACATAGGTGGTTTCTGTTCAGCAATCAGCGGTGGCTCGATTGTAGTTTTGCCGAGTGGACGACTCAAATATGCAGATTGAACGAATCTCGCTGGAACTCACCGATCGCTGCGACAAAGCGTGCTGGTTCTGCTACAGCGAGAGCCAACCGAACGGCAGCCAGAGCTGGGCGACTGAAGAGGTCGTCAGTTTGGTGAAAGACTGCGCCAAGAACGGCGTCCGAGCCGTTTCTTTTGGTGGGGGCGAGCCGCTGGAACACCCCGAGTGGGACGCGATCGTCGGCGAACTGCGCGGCCAGCTGTTTCGTTCCATCACCACCAACGGAATCCGACTCGACCGAATGTGGCCGCGGCTGTTGGCCTGCCAACCGGACAAGGTCCACGTGTCGATCCATTTTCCTCAGCGTTCAGCTGAATGCCGCCGCGCGATCGAGCAGGTCGAGCGGCTCGAATCGGCCGGCGTCGCGGCGGGAATCAACCTGTTGGTGCGGAAAACCGAACTGGACGCGGCGTCACGCGCGGCTCGGCAACTCCGCGAAGCGGGCGTCGCCAATGATCGAGTCGTCTTCTTACCGCTCCGGCGGTGGGACACGCCGACGCCCGCAGAGCTTGCCGAAGTGGCCGGGGGCC
The DNA here is from genome assembly GCA_030748485.1 of Pirellulaceae bacterium. GTDB lineage: Bacteria > Planctomycetota > Planctomycetia > Pirellulales > Pirellulaceae > JASMLW01. The sequence continues at coordinate 8,558 of JASMLW010000564.1, read as the reverse complement.
GCCCTTTTCAGTCGATGACGTGCCTCACCAAATGCGCGCCGAGTGAGCGGTTCTGCGCAATCGCGGCCGACAAGACGGCCGCTTGGTGCTCCTACACGCGAACCCGTCGGCGATTGCCGAGTCTGGACTACGAGGGTCTGCGCGAATCGCTCGACGGACTCGGCTTGAATTTTTGCGGAGGAATCGATGACAGTGGACTTTCCCGCAGCGCATAGCATGGACACCGACTGGTTCGGAGTCGACGATCGAGGTCGCGTGGCGATCTTTGATACGGGTGAAACGGGCGCGGCTCCCGTCGGGACTCAAGAGGAGTATCTATCGACCGATTCGCTGCTCGGCAGTTGGCGGCAAGGGGACGTGGGCATCCCGGTCGATGACTTGCCGCGAGGCCCGCGAGCCACGGTTTGGCAACAAGATCTCCAGTGGCACTGGCGGCGACTTGCCAAGCGCGGCTTGACCGAGCTGCGCGGTTCCTATTGCGACTACAGCATTGTCCAACTCGCCGACGCCGCCGCGATTGGATCCGCTCCAGCTCATCGCATCAACACCGCCGGCGTTTTCTTCTTGTCGCGCGATTTCACCACCAGAAACTTGATCGACTGGCGGCGCGAGGGAGTTCTGGAACAAGCCTGGATCAATATTGACGAGAAACGGCTGTGCGGGCTTTTTATATACGACGTTTTTCCGCGGTACCCGGAGTCCTATCCATACGTTCGGCTCCACACGCCGCCGGAACCGCTGCTCGAATCTCGACTGCCCAACGACATTCGGAAAAAACTCGTCAGACTGCGAGGCGCGGATTTCTCGATCGATGGGGTTTTGCAGCCGGCCGAGTTTGTCGATTGCTACGCGTGGGCCGTCGATTGGTACGATGCGCTTGGCGATCACCACGAATTCGGCAACGACTAACAAGGACCGAGCTTTCTCACTTGCAATGAATACACTCCGCGCGTGCCTGGCCGCTTGGTTGCGGAACGACAATGACGGCTTCGCTGCGCTGTCGGACTATCTGATGGAACAAGGCGAACAGCCTCCTCGACAGTCGGACTCGCGGCGTTTGCGGTTGCGCGAGACGCTGATCGTGCTGCCGATCGACGAAGTGATCGAACTGACATGCGACATGATCGAGCGGCGGCTACCGGAGTTGGCTGAGCACGCCGACGTCGAGGCGGTGCGGCAATCGCTGCTGACTGCGCGAGCAACAGTCGTTGGCCGCGGCCTCACACAACGGGAGATCGAGCGCGAATCGAAAGGCGCCTGGTCCGCCTGGAATAATCTTCGCGAGACCGAATTGGCGGCGTCAAAGATCGCCTGGGCCGCTTGGGCCGTCGCCAACATGAGCCCCTGGCACGCGCTGGAAGCGGCCGCCTACGACAGCGCGGAAGAAGAGCAGTGGCAGTTGGAGTTCGTCATCGAACGTCTCTCCAAAAAACGCTGAGCGATACACCGGCTCGCCATCAAAGCTCTACCCGGCAAGCGCCTCTTTGACAACCACTCCGTGAACGTTGGTCAGCCGCCGCTCGATGCCGTTGTGGTAGAACGTCAGCCGCTCGTGGTCGAGTCCGAGGAGGTGCAGAATCGTAGCGTGAAAGTCGTGCGTCGTGAGTTTGTTATCGACCGCCTGGTAGCCGAATTCGTCCGTCGCGCCGTAGCTGAACGGAGCCTTAACTCCGGCTCCCGCCAACCAGGCGGTGAATCCGGACGGATTGTGATCGCGGCCGCTGGCTCCCTTTTGAAACGTCGGCATGCGGCCGAACTCGGTGCACCACACGACCAGTGTCTCTTCCAGCAGCCCGCGTTGTTTGAGGTCTTTGAGCAGTGCGGCGACCGGTTGGTCGAGCACCGGGCCGTGTTTGTCGTACTGTTGGTGCAGCACTTTGTGTCCGTCCCAGTTACTGACACCTTCGCCACCGGTCTGGTAGGCGCCGTTGAAGAGTTGCACGAATCGCACGCCCTTCTCCAGCAGTCGCCTGGCGAGAATGCAGTTCTTGGCGAAGTCGGCTTTGAGTTTGTTCTCCGCATCGTCAGCTCCGTAAGCGGACAGGACACGCGCTGACTCGGTGGAGATATCGCTGACTTCGGGAACGCTGAGTTGCATGCGGGCCGCCAACTCGTAGCTGGAGATCCGCGCGGCCAATTCGGTGTCGCCGGGAAATCGTTTGAGGTGTTTGCGGTTGAGTCGCTGCAAGAAGTCGCGGGTTGCTCGATCCGACGCGGCCGAGACTTGGCGGGGGCGATCGAGATTGCGGATCGGTTTGGCCGCGTTGAAGTCGGCGCCTTGGAAAGCGGCTGGCAAGAAACCAGGCCCCCAGTTGTTCACACTCGATTGCGGCGTGCCGCGCGGATCGGGGATCGCCACATAGGCGGGCAGGTTTTCGTTTTCGCTGCCCAACGCGTACGTCGCCCAGGCTCCGATGCTGGGGAATCCGTCCAACGTAAAACCGGTCGACATAAAGTTCTCGCCCGGACCGTGCGTGTTGGTGTTGCTGGTCAGCGAGTGAAAGAAACAGATGTCGTCGGCCAGGTCGCCGATCCGCGGCACCAGGTCGGAGATCATCTTTCCCGACTCACCGCGCGGTCGAAAACGCCAGGGGCTCTTCGTCAGATTGCCTTGCTGGCCCTGGAAGGTGATCAGCTTGTCGGCTCCCGGCAGCGGTTGGCCGTGACGCTTCAGCAGTTCGGGCTTGTAGTCGAATGTGTCGACGTGGCTGCACGCTCCCGAGCAAAAGATGACCAGCACCCGCTTCGCCGCGGCGGCGAAATGAGTGGGGCGAGGAGCGTGCGGATTGCGGGCGTCGATCGACGGTCGAATTGGAGCCTTGTCACTCACGCCGCGCGACTTGTCGGCGGCGAGCAGACCTTGCTGGGTCAGCAGGTGCGCCAGGGCGACACTGCTCAGGCCGGTTCCCATGTCGCCGAGGAAGCGGCGGCGATTCAACAGATGACCACCATACAAGAGTTCGCTGGACATTTTCCACATCACCTCGTCACCAAGAGTCAGTTTGTCAACGGACCTCTACTGGATGAACAAGAACTCGTTGGAATTAAGCAGCGCGCGAGTTATGGCAATGAGCCCATGATCTTGCCGCAATTCCATCGCGCCGGCCAACTCTTCCTGGTCGGCGCGTCGCGAAAAACAGAGTTCGAAGGCCAACTGAATTTGTTCTTTCACGTCTCCGCCGACGTCGCGTTCAAGGCGATCCGCCAATATTTCGGCTTGCTGTAGCATGAACCGGCTGTTGAACAGATTGAATGCTTGGAGCGGCGTCGTCGAGCGACTTCGTTTCGGCATCACCTGACTGGCGTCGGGACAGTCAAAGGCTCCGAAGACGGAATCCTGTTCTTGCCGCACCTTGGTCATGTACACCATCCGTCGCCAGTCGCCCGGCCCATACATCGTCTTCGGAAAATAGTGCCTGACGTTCTCGCGATCGACTTCGAAGGCGCTGAAACCCGGTCCGCCCATTCGCAAGTCGAGAACGCCGGCCGCTTGCACGGTGCAATCGCGAATGGCCTCGGCTTCCAATCGCCGCGGCGGGAAACGCCACAACAGGCGGCAGTCGGCGTCTTTGGCCAACGCTTCCTCCCGCGGTCGGCTCGTCTGGCGAAAGGTGCTCGACGTCAGAATGAGTCGATGGATTTCTTTCACCGACCAATCTCGACGAATCAACTCGGCGGCCAACCAATCGAGTAGTTCGGGATGAGTTGGTCTCACGCCGTTGGCGCCGAAGTCGCTCGGCGTGTCGACAATCCCTCTCCCGAATTGGTAGTACCAGACGCGGTTGACGATGACGCGGGCCGTCAAGTGTCTCGCGTCGGTGACCAGCCATTCGGCCAAGCGCCGCCGCCGCAGTTGCTCGGAGGCGTCGGGGGGCAAGTTTAGCGAGCTGATCACGCCCAGCGCGTCGGGCTCGACGACTTCGCGTTTCGCTAGAGGTTCGCCGCGGTACAACCGATGCACGACCGGCGGTGTGGTGAATTTTCCGGCGTAGACATTCGTCGACTGCAGCAGGCCCACAAGCTCCGATTCCGCCGCTCGCAACGACTCCATCCAGCGGCGGCCCTCGGCGGCGCGCTGCGCGGACAGGCCGTCAAAACGATACGTGGGCGGCGGCGATTCACCCGCCGTCAGCGGCATGCGGTCGCCGGAAGCGGCCAAGACGACGAGCTGACCAGCTTCGTTTTCACCCTCGATTCGGTAGTTGGTCGCCAAGCGATCCGAATAACGTCCTTCGCGATCGCGTCCCCATTCGATTCTGTCAATCGACACGAATTGAGGCAACTCGATCTCGACCCATCCCTTGCCTGTCTCGTTGGAGATCCAGCTGCGGCCATTTCCATACCGACCGTCGTTAATGTGTTCCAGCTTGTGGATTTCGTGACCGGGCAAGTTGCTCGAGGAAGTGGGCTTTCCGCCGTTGGTTGCCAACGCCACATTTCTGTCGCCGCTCCACAATTCCAGTTCATCCACGCACGGTTGCGAGCTGTTGGAGGCGAAAACGGTGAACCGCACTCGCCGCACTTTCGGCCCGCTGATGACTTCGATATTGCGGCGAGGATTGACAGGTTCGCGGAATCCGATCCGAGCGGGTTCGGGCTCCGCGGTTGCGGTCGCCGGTTCGAAGACGACGGCGTCGGCCGTCAACGCTTCGCCGCTGGTCGTTCGCAGGGCTACGATGCTGGACGGCAGCAGTCGATGGAGACCTGCGTTTTGCAAGCCGCTCCACAACGGCTGCCCCGTGAGTTGGCCTTCATTGCGGGCGAATTTCTGCTGATCGACAGTGGCGATCACTCGCTGATCAGCGGGCGTCGCCAAGTCGCCATCCATGTCGAGCACGTATTCGGCGGCCTGCGTATGGGTTTTAATTCCGGCTCCCCACGACAACCAAACGCGATGTTCGCCGCGCACGCGCGGATGGTAGCTAATCGCGAACTCGCCCGGTTTGACTTTCCACCACGAGTACCCACCGCCGCTCAAGTTGGCGATGCGATCGGAACCGCCCCGATCGTCGCGAAAGCCTCGCTCGGAGCCCGGCGGATTGACTCCTTCACCCGCCTTGGGAAGCAAGTGCCGCACTCCGCGCCTGCCGCCGACCACCAGTTGTTTGTCGTCGACGATAACGAACTCGTGTTGCTGCGCCGCCGGAATAAAGGCTTGCAGTCGCCGCCTCAGATCATCGATTCGCCGTCGCGTCCGCGCCACCGACGCGGCGCGTTGAGATCCCAGCGACATCGCCCGGTCACCGTGCTCAACTCCCGCGTAGACGGCCTGCAACGCGTAGTAGTCGCTTTGTGTGATCGGGTCGAACTTGTGATGGTGGCAACGGGCGCACCCGAGCGTCAGTCCCAAGAACGTGACACCCGTCGTGTTGACCATGTCGGCCAGTTCGTCCTGACGTTGCATGAGTGTCAGATTAATGTCAGGGCTCTTCACCAAGTCGTACGGCCCAGCCACCAGAAATCCGGTCGCCACGTCCCGACCGAACGCATCGCCGGCAATCTGCTCTCTGACGAACTCGTCGTAGGGCCTGTCGTCGTTGAAGGCGGCGATTACGTAATCGCGATAGTGATAGGCGTTGGGCCGTTCGCGGTTTGTCTCAAACCCGTGCGTCTCGCCGAACCGCACGACGTCGAGCCAATGCCGCGCCCAGCGCTCACCGTATCGGGGACTGGCCAGCACGTGGTCGACGAGGCGGTCGTAGGCGGCCGCCGATGGATCCCGCGCGAACTCGGCGACCTGGCTCCTCGTCGGGGCCAGGCCGTGCATGACGAGGAACAGGCGGCGAATCAGCACCTCGGGCTCCGCGACCGGCGAAGCGATCAATCCCATTTCTCTTTGCCGCCGCCGAACGAACGCGTCGATGGGGTTCGCCGTCCAAGTGCGCGTCTGAGCATCCGGATCGACGGGGGCCGCGACGGACGCCAACGGCTGGAACGACCAGTGATCGGTCTTCAACGCCTCGCGAACTTCCTCTGAACCGGCCGGCATCTTCAGCCCGTCATCGATCCAGCGCTTGAGAATCTCAACATCGGCGGCGCCAAGCGGATCGCCCTCGGGCGGCATCTTCAGGTCGCCGCGGCCCGAGACGATGGCCAGCAATGGGCTCTTCGAGCTGTTTCCGGGAACCACCAACGGCTCGCCCAAGTCGCCGCCTTCCAGGAACATTCGCCGCACGTCGATCCGGAAACTGCTCTCTTGCTTGGCCGGACCGTGGCACTCGAGGCAGTGTTTCTCCAGCACCGGTTTGACTTGCTGGTCGAAGTCGATTGGAGCGGCAATCGCGCGTGCAGGGTGAGCAAGAGTGATGACCGAGAGAATGGCTGAGACAAGACAGACGGCCACTTGTCGCCTTGAGGTAACGGGGCTTCGCTCGATCGACTCCAGCGACCAACGGGAGCGGCCGAACAATGACCGAGCGGTAGCTCGCTTTGTGTGTGGCACAGCCACCTGTGGAGTTGACGATACGGGGCTTCGCTCGATCGACTCCAGCGACCAACGGGAGCGGCCGAACAATGACCGAGCGGTAGCTCGCTTTGTGTGTGGCACAGCCACTTTTGTCGCGGTGGTCATCGTCCAGGCGTGATCTGTGGGGCGGGAATCGAAACGATCCAATGCAGGTTCGATGATAACTGATGGCGAGCGCCGAGTGAGGCTCAATGCTTGGAAACTTGGCGGCGGAATGGAAGCCATCGCGCTCGTTCAGCATTGCGATCGAACTTCGACTGGCGACGATTTCTCGAGTTGTAGGCTGTACATGGCGGCGGCATGCTCGACGCCAGCGTTTGCCAGTTTGAAAAAGTAGGACGGGTCTCCCGGCCCGTCGACAATGAGCGATTGAAAAAGTAGGACGGGTCTCCCGGCCCGTCGACAAGGAGAGATTGAAGGTCCTACCCTTGTCCGACGCCGCGCTGAGAGATTCGGGCTGGGCGCGTTTCAAATCGCCGGGCTGAAGTAAGGAGTCGATCGGTCGCATCCTGATCAGCGACGGTTGTCGGTTCGGTGCGCGGCGAGTTCTGCGATGTATCTTACAGAGTTCTTCCGCGGTCTCTGCGACAATTGGCGCCGTTGTCCCTTGCAGCCGGAGATTCACATGAAACTGCCAGTCGCGTTGCTGGCCGCGGTCGTCGCATCGGCGGTGTCTCACGCGGGCCGCGCTCAAGACCTTGGTTCAGAGCTCGACGCCGGACCGGAAACGGGAGCCGGAATTGTCGAATTCAAGAGTCAACCCACTCCTGGAACGCGGCACCTCTGTTGGAGTTGCTACGGCTGAGGCCGCGAAGTGCTGTTCTCCTTCGTGAAGGAGCTGGACGCCGGCGAGTCAAGAGTCAGAGGGGCGTTTACGCCCCCATCCGCCGCAGGCGGCATAGGCCCGCCAAGTTTGGAATGACTAATGACGAAGGACTAATGACTAAGGAGGCAGGACGCCGGCGAGTCAAGAGTCAGAGGGGCGTTTACGCCCCATTCCGCCGCAGGCGGCATAGGCCCGCCCTTGAGGGCCCTTGAGGGCGGGTGAACCAGGCGCTGCTGCTGCATCCAACGCTCCATTCCCGCGTCGCCCCGCGCCACCGCGTTCCACACTCGCGTCGCCCCGCGCCATCGCGCTCCATTCTCGCGCTGCCCCGCGCCACCGCGTTCCACACTCGCGTCGCCCCGCGCCACCGCGCTCCATTCTCGCGTTACCCCGCGCCACCGCGTTCCACCCTCGCGTCGCCCCGCGCCACCGCGCTCCACCCTCGCGTCGCCCCGCGCCACCGCGTTCCACACTCGCGTCGCCCCGCGCCACCGCGTTCCACCCTCGCGCAGCCCCGCGCCACCGCGTTCCACCCTCGCGTCGCCCCGCGCCACCGCGTTCCACACTCGCGTCGCCCCGCGCCACCGCGCTCCATTCTCGCGTCGCCCCGCGCCACCGCGTTCCACCCTCGCGTCGCCCCGCGCCACCGCGCTCCATGCTCGCGTCGCCCCGCGCCGCCTCGTCTTCGCTTCCGTCGGGGGCTCCAACCCGATTCGACAGCCACCCCGGGAGTTTCCGGAACTATCTCCAAAGGAAACTCAATCGCCGGGTCTTCCATTCGACGGGCCTGGAGACCCGTCCTACCCTGCTGAAATCAAGTAAAAGGCGCGTCCATTGTCGCGACTTCGTCGCGAAGTCCTGCCCGGCAGGCAGGACCTACCTCAGGACCTACTGGAGGACCCTACCCTCAGAATGGACAATCCGTCCATGATTGTGCATAATTTGGGCTCCTCGCGATTTTCCCGCCTGAACACCCCCCGCCAGCTGTCGCCGCTCCACACAAGATGGCATCCATCCAACAAGCACCTACCGCCTTTGACCACGGTCAGCGTCGACAGATGGTGACCGAAGCACTGCTGACGGAGATCTTCCAAGGTCGCTTGAGCGCCGGTCAACATCTGGTGATCAGCGATTTGTCCAAACGTCTGGGAGTGAGTTCGACGCCGGTTCGCGAGGCGCTGGTGGCGCTGGAGGGAATAGGCATCGTCGACTCGATTCCCAACCGGGGCGCGGTGGTTCGACAAGTCACGCGGGCCGACGTCCGCG
>JASMLW010000563.1 GCA_030748485.1 Pirellulaceae bacterium | reverse complement strand
ACGACGATGATGACGACGACAGCAGAGCTTGAGCTCTTCTGTGGGGGCCCGGGCCCGTACATATCAGCTTTCGACATAACTCTTGTTCTCCAGATGGCGAGCTGAGTTTCGCAGCAACCGAGATTCTACCCCCTGGCGGCTCGGTCACCACCCTTGAACGCTTTTCCAGGGCCGCCTCCAAGGCCGGAGAAAGCGAGGTAGTGTGCGGTCGAAACAACGCCGCGAATTGAAAATATTTCGGCGCCTGTCCAATCGTTCCGTTGTTCATGTAGATAATAACTCCATTGTTTTGAGGAGCGACCGCATGATCTCGCCAGCCTGCATTGACCGCGACGAGCTAAGTCGTTTCCTGACGGGCGATATCGCCCCGGGACGCGCTGAGCACATCATCGAACACATCGACCTCTGCTCGTCGTGCCAAGAGTCGGTTACGTCCACTCGCTCGCCGGACCCACTGTTGGCGAGTCTGCGAGATCTGCCGGTCGAGCCGATTCAGATCGCCGACAGCGCGTGCCGGCGAGCCCTCGATTTGGCCGCCCGCCCTTCGTCGCTGGGCGGAGCAGCGAGACCTGCTTTGGAAGTGGGTAAGGGCTCGTCGATCGGCCCCTACGAACTCGTCTCCTTTCTCGGCCGTGGAGGCATGGGCGTCGTCTACAAGGCGCGCCACGTCAAGTTGAAGCGCACTGTCGCCCTCAAAGTGCTCAACGGAAATCGGCTCGACGATCCTCAACAAGTCGGCCGATTTGAGCTGGAGATGGAAGCGGTGGGGACCTTCGACCATCCCAATATCGTCGCCGCCACCGACGCCGGAGACGACCAGGGACAACACTACATCGCGATGGAGTACGTCGATGGCTTGGATCTGGCCGCCATCGCGCGGACGTGCGGACCGTTGAGCCCGGCGGACGCGTGTGAGCTGGCCCGGCAAACGGCGCTCGCCCTGGTCGCCATCCAACAGCACGGACTGGTCCACCGCGACATCAAGCCCTCCAACCTGATGCTCGATCGACAAGGTCGAGTCAAGGTTCTCGACCTCGGACTCGCCCTGCTCGACGATATTCGTTTCGAGAGCAACCGCGAGCTGACGACGGTCGGGCAATTGATGGGAACGCTCGACTACATGTCGCCCGAGCAGGGTCGCGACAGTCACGAGGTGGACATTCGCGCCGACATCTACAGCCTCGGGGCCACGCTCTACAAACTGCTCACCGGTCAGTCGCCGTTGGAAACCGGCTCGCTCGATTCTCCACTGAAGAAAATGACCGCGCTGGCGACTCAATCCGCGCCGAGTTTGGGCGCGATGCGGACAGATCTCCCCAACGACTTGGTCCGACTTGTCGACGGCATGTTGAGTCGCGAGCCGCACGACCGGTTGAACGATCCAGCCGAGATCGCCGAACGTTTGGAGCCGCTCGCCCAAGCAAGCGACCTGCCGCGACTGTTGCGCGCGGCGCGGGCTTGTCCCGAGAACAAGGCGAAGGGATTCCCCGATGACATCGTGTCCAGAGCGGAACGGCGCTCCCCGCGAAAGCTCAACCCCTTCGTTGCCGCGTTGGTCGCGTTGCTGTTGATGGGCGTGGGAGCCGCCGGCGTCATCGTCATCCGGCTGGCCGACAATCGCGGCGAGCTGGTCATCGATTCAGAGGCCGACGTCCGGGTCGTCGTCAAACAGCTCGACGGCCCCCACGAAGCGGATTTGAGCATTCAGAAAGGCGTCAATTCCATCCAGTTGCAAGCCGGCGACTACCGAGTCGACGTGGAATCTCAACGCAACGACGAATTGGTAATTGAAGGATCCACGTTCGAGATTGTTCGCGACGGCAAGGCCATCGCGCGAATCGAACATCGCCCGGACCGAGTGAAACTGCCCGCCGCGGGCCAAGGAAGTAGCGGCCAAGCGAATAGCGGCGCGACGAATATCGGCGCGACGAAAACGGGCGAAGCGACTTTTGACGGCCGCACACTGGCCGATTGGAAACGGCAGCTCCGCACCGAACTGCACCCGCAGCGATTGGACGAAGCCGTCTCGGCGATGGTGGCGTTGAGCCGCGATCGAGAAGCGGAAGTGGCGGCCGAGTTCGCGGCGCTCGCGCATCGGGTCTCCGATTCACAGGCGGGGTCGGTTCGTTTCTCCGCCAGAAGTCGCAGTGGAGCACTGCGAAAATCCGCGGCCACCGGATTGATCGCGCTGCCCGTCCCAGCGATCGCGCCGCATGTCGAACAGATGCTCAACTCGAAGACGCCACAGGTCGTCTACATCGCGATCTACGTACTCCAAGACTCAGTCGAAACTCATCCCGCTCCGGCCGAGTTCAAAGCGCTCGCCCCGAAACTGATGGAACTGACGGAAGCGGGTCACAGCGATGTCCGCGCCATGGCGCTGTCCGCGCTGGCGAAGATTGACTTTGAGTTGATTCGAAAGCAGCTGTTCGACTCGCTCCTGGCCGACGATCTGGGCGTTTGGAAGATGGCATATAGTCTGATCGAGAGTGTATTACCTGACGACCCGGCGCGGTACGACGCGTTGCGCAAACGGCTGCGGAGGTACGATCCGGAACGCGACTCGAGAGATGAGCTGGTGGCTCTGATGCAGATTTGCGCGTCGGCCAATCGTCGAGTGCCATTCGACGACCAATTTGTCGAACCGCTCATGCGCATCATCGAACATCCGAGCGACGAGATTGGCAAAACGCTCGACCACAGCACTCTCTCGGCGCGCGGCGCGGCTTGCCAGATACTCTCCTCCATGGATGCGCTCGCTCGCAGCGCCTTGCCGAGGTTGCAAGAACTCCGGCAAGAGCGAATCGACGCTCTGCGCAAGACTTCAAGCCGCAGCGGGCGATTTGATCCGCGGGGAACTCCCGATGACCAAGCATTGGCGGCGGCGGTGAGCAAGATCTCGCGGGCGGTGCGCGAACTGGAATCGCAAGAGGTCGCACCGAAGCAATAGTTCGTCACTTTCCAGACGACGCCCAACTCGCAATCCGCCCGGCCCTCGACGATAATCTGGGCGCTTGATTTGCAGTTGTCCCAGGGAGCGTCGTCATGCGTATTCTGTCGATCGCGTTTTTAGCCGGCCTCGTACTATTTCCCATCACTCCAGCGCGCGCTCACGAGGACCACGACGCGGCGCCGTTGTTGGGAGCCATCTTCCCGCAATTGTCGCGCGACGGCGAGACGATCGTGTTTTCCCACCAAGGGGCAATTTGGCGGACCGCGCGAGCGGGCGGCGCAGCGACTCGACTGTCGAGCGGCTCGGGGTTCGACGCTCTACCGGCTCTGTCACCCGATGGCCGGCGCTTAGCCTTCACTCGCGGAACGGGGGCGTTCAGCGGACCAGTTCACATCATCAACGCCGAAACGCTGGAGCCGATCGCCATTCCCAAGCGACCGGTCGCCAAGGACAAGCTGTTCTTTGACGCCACCGGGAATCGCCTGTTGAGCAACTTTCGTCGCGGCGGCGGGCGGTTTGGATTGTGCTGGTTCGATATGAAAACTGGTGAATTGGGCGACGAACTACGTCCCGATCAATGGGGGCTCAAGTACGCTCTCTCCCACGACGACAAGTCGATCGCACTGATCACGACTCACGATGTGCGGGGCGAGCAGGGAGGCAACAACGGACCGCAGTGCGATCTTTGGACGCTGCCGTCGAGCGGCGGAGAAACTCGACATGTCGGAGAATTCCCCGGCCGCTTGTACGACGTCAGCTGGGCGCACGACGGCAAGTCGTTGGTCGTCGTCAGCAACGTGGGCGGCGCTCACAACGATCTGTGGCGAGTTTCCGCAGCGGACGGTTCGGCTGAGAAACTGACGTTCGGGCAGGCCGACGAGGACAACCCGAGTTTCGCCGCCACGCCGCGGTGGCTGCTCTACACCGACAATCGCCGCGGACCGACTGCGCTGGTCGTGCGCGACTCGCAAAACGACAGCCAGTCGATCGTCCGCGTGTCGCATTTTGACTACGGTCGTCCAACCGGCGAGTTGCGCATCGCGGTGAACGATCGCGACGAGAAGCGTCCGACCGCCGCCCGCATCTCCGTTCAGCTCAAGAATGGCAAGTACTTCGCCCCGCGCGATGCGATCTACCGGATGCTCCGCGGGCAGGTTCACTTCTACGCCGGAGCCGCCTCGTTGCACCTACCGGCCGGTGATTACACGGTGACCGTCGCCCGCGGCCCCGAGTATCCGGTCGTCCGCCGCGAGGTAACAGTCGGCGCGGACAATGCGGAATCGATCGCGATTCAGTTGGGCCGTTGGACCAACCAGAGCGCCGCTCAATGGTATTCGGGCGAGAGCCATATCCACGCCAACTACGGCTACGGCCAATGGTACAACTCGCCTCGCACGATGTACTTGCAGTCGAGCGGTGAGGACCTGAACGTCAGCAACTTCATGGTCGCCAACTCGGAAGCAGATGGCGTGTTCGATCGCGAGTACTTTCGCGGCGCTCCGGATCCATTGTCGCGAGGGAACACGATTCTGTATTGGAATGAGGAGTTTCGCAGCACGATCTGGGGCCACCTGACGCTGCTGAATCTCAAGTATTTGGTCGAGCCGATTTTCACCGGTTTCGCGCGCACGACGCATCCGCACGATCATCCGACGAATTCCGACGTGGCTGATTTCACACACGATCAAGGCGCGCACGTCAACTACACGCACCCCGCGCACAACGTGCAAGATCCATACCTCAGCGCCTACTCCGCCAAAGCGCTGCCACTCGACGTCGCGTTGGGGAAGATCGATTCGATCGACGTCATGGGTTCAAATCATGTGGCCACCATGCCGCTTTGGTACCGGCTGCTCAACTGCGGCTTCCATGTTCCCGCCTCGGCTGGGACTGACTGTTTTCTCAACCGCGTTCGCAGCCGCTTGCCCGGTCAAGCTCGAGTCTACGTTCACGTTGACGGCGAGTTTAACTACGAGCGGTGGACCGCGGGACTGCGCGCGGGGCGGACGTTTGTCACGAACGCGCCGATGTTCGACTTCAAGGTCAACGGCAAGATGTCTGGCGAGACGATTGAGTTGGGGAAACCGGGCGACGTCAAGTTAAGCGCGACCGTCCGGTCTCATCATCCGCTCGACCGCGTCGAAGTGATTGTCAATGGTAAAGTCATCCACTCCGAGAAGCTGGACAGCCCGCAGCAGCAAGTCGTCGTCGAACGCGCGATCGCCGTCGATCGTTCCGGTTGGATCGCCGTCCGCGCGCAAGGGCCATCGCACCCCGATCAGCCGAGCGGCTCGGTGTTCGGACACACGAGTCCGGTCTACCTGCACGTCGCGGACCGGCCAGTCGACGCGCGTGAGGACGCCGCCTACTTCGTTCGTTGGATCGACCGGCTCCGCACGGATGTCCGGCGCAGGAATCGCATCCCTAGCCGACACCAAGAGCACGTCGAATCGCAGATCGCCGCGGCTCGCGAGGTATTCAATCGACTGCTCGAGGACGATTGAACACGATGAGAATCTGTCGATCGATAGCGGCTGTCGACGCGCACACATGCGGCGAGCCCGCGCGGGTGATCGTGGGCGGTGTACTCGACGTTCCCGGCAAGACGATACTCGAGAAGCAGTGCCATTTGGCCGAACACGCCGACCACCTTCGCAAGCTGATGCTCCGCGAGCCGCGCGGTTACCCGGCCGCCAATTGCAATCTGATCCTGCCCGCCTGTCACCCGGACGCCGTCGCCGGCTATGTGATCATGGAACAGGTCGAATACCCGGAGATGTCCGGCACCAACACCATCGCCGTCGCAACCGTGCTGCTGGAGACGGGAATGGCGCCGGCCGTTGAACCGATAACCGAACTGACGCTCGAGTCGGCCGCCGGGTTGATTCATGTGCGAGCCGAAGTTGAACACGGCAAGGTCAAGTCCGTGACGTTTGAAAATGTCCCCGCCTTCGCAGCGCTTTTGGACGAGACGATCGACGTCCCGGAACTCGGCGGTGTTCGCGTCGACGTCGCCTACGGCGGGATGTTCTACGTGATCGCGGAAGCAGATCAATTCGACCTGGAACTCACTCCGTCCAACGCGGGCCGGATTACTCGGATCGGCGAGATGATCAAGGCGGCCGCGCAAGAACAGTTGCGCGTTGTGCACCCGCTCGAACCGAAGTTCGACGGCGTCACCATTTCACAGCTCAGTGGACCTCCTCGCAGTCCGAGCGCGGACATGCGGAACGTCGTCGTCGTCTCGACCGGGCAACTCGATTGGGACAGGCCGGAAACGTGGACGGGGGCCTGTGACCGATCGCCCTGCGGCACGGGCACATGCGCGCGGATGGCTGCACTTTACGCTCGCGGAAAACTAAAACTGAATCAACCATTTCGCCATGAAGGCGTCCTCGACACGGTCTTCGCAGGCGAATTGCTGAGGGAGGTCGACATCGGAGCGCCTTACCCGGCCGTCGTGCCGACGATCACCGGACAGGCCTGGATCACCGGAACGGCCAACTACGTCCTCGACCCGGACGATCCGTTTCCCGAGGGCTTTACCGTTGGCGATATCTGGGGAGGAGTCTCGTGAACACTCGACTTGCACTCGTCGCTGCGCTCGTCGCGTTGTCGCTGATTCGGTCTCCAGTTCGCGGCGAGCAGGATGACAAGCGGAAGAAGAATATCGAGGCGCTGCGCGCAACCGGCGCGGTCGTCTTTCTGAAGAGTGGCCGCGTGGTGGAAGTGAATGCGAATCGCAAGAAGATCACTGACGACATGCTCGCTCACGTCAGTGGCTTCGCTTCGATGACCGACCTCTCGCTCGAAGAGACGCCGATCAGCGACAAGGGCGTCGCTCATTTGAAAGACCTGCAAAAGCTCGAGTGGCTCAACCTCTATCGCACTTCGGTCGGCGATCGCGGCTTGGAACAGCTGAGCAAACTCAAGGGCCTGAAACTGCTGCCGATCGGCGAGACGAAAGTGACCGACGCCGGTCTGAAGCACCTGGCCGGAATGAAACAGTTGACGTACCTCGGTCTCCGCGGCGATCGAATCACAGACGAGGGAGTAGGTCGGCTAAAGAAGCTGACGAACTTGACAGGCCTCCACCTTGGGGAGACCGAGGTGACCAATGGTTGCCTGCGGCATCTCATGGAAATGAAGAATCTGCGTCAATTGTGGTTGAACAAGACGTCGGTCGACGACAAAGCCATTCCCGAGTTAGTGAAGCTGAAATCGCTCCGCGAGCTGCATATCTCGGACACGAAGATCTCGGCCAAAGGCCTCGCCAAGCTACGAGTTCAACTGCCACGCTGCAAAGTCGAGTAGTAAGAGTGGGATGGCCTCTTACTCTTAGAAGTGGCACGGCCACTCCTCACTCCTGGCCGTGAACGCCCTGGCAAACACGACTCGCGCAGCGCAAATGAGTATGGCGCTGGATTACCTTGTCGCGCCAACGATGACGCATGAAAGATGCGCGCGTTGACGGCGGGCCTCAGAAGACGCCGTACGATGGCCTTCCAAGGCCGTCGACAATGGACGTTCCACTTACCACAGCGCGGCGATTTGATGCAACGCTGAGCACGAATCCGCCAATGTTCCTGGGACTAACCCGCATTCGACGGCCTCGGAAGGCCATCGTACGGGTCTTCGTCAAGCACCTACATACGTGCTCATCACTCTGCAAAACTGCGCGCGATTTGCACTGCGCCGCGGGCCGGGTCACTGACCGTCGTGGCGCTTGCGATGGGAATACTGTCGTCCAACGACTGAACGACCGCTGACGCGTATTGGTCGTGAGCCGTGAAGAGCCCGCCGCCGAACGCCAGATGCACCGTTGGTAGTCCGAGCCGCTCGACCAGAACGCTCGCCATCTCGGCCAGTTCGGCGGCGGCGGCCGCAATGATTTCCCGCGCCACTTCATCGCCGCCGCTCAGCGCCGAGAAAACGGTCGCGGCGCAGTTCGCGATCGCCGGTCGATCCATCTCGGTCCGATAGATCGCCTCGATCAACTCACTGGGTTGCTCGACTCCGAGCCGCTTCAAGAAGTCCTCCTCGAGTTGCGTGTGAGGACCGCGACCATCGGCGCAGCGGGCGGCTGCTCGAAGTCCGGCCAGAGCGATGGCATACGCGCTGCCTTCATCCCCGAATAGCGGCCCCCAACCGCCGCATCGATACGAAACGCCGGCCGCGTTGCGCCCGAACGCGAGCGACCCCGTCCCGGCGATCAGGGCGACGCCTTGTCCATCGGGACAACCCGCGTAAAGGATCGGCAACGCGTCGTGAACAACGGCGACTCGCTCGGCCAAGCTGAAGTCTTGCGCCCATTGTTCGACGACAGTTTGATCGCTGGCTCGATCCGATCCGGCCAACGCCAGGCAGGCGCAGCGGACGGTCTGTTGAGTTGCGCCGGCCGACTGAAAGGCGCGCTCGACGGCGTCCGCCAGGTTTTGCAAGGCGGCCGATTGACCCACGACGCGGACGTTCGAGGGCCCGGCGATCCCGCGGCCGAGCGGTTCGCTCAAGGCGTCCGCCGCGAGCTCGGCGAGCCAGCATTCGGTTGACGAACCGCCGCCGTCGACGCCGATCACCAGATCCTTGCCGTTGTCGTTCATGATTGGTCCGTGGCGAGCGAATCCAGGACTTGTCTCAGATGGCCGTCGGCCGTCGCCAGCAATTCCCTCGCTCGCTCGGGCGACACGTCGCCTCGCGCGGCAACGATCGCAGTCTTCACCTCGCCGCCGCAGTCGACGATCGTCCGCCACGCTGTCGCTTCATCGACCTCCGCCAACTTCGCCACGATGCGCCGCGAGCGATCGACCAGCTTCGAGTTGCTGGCCTTCAGATCGACCATCACGTTGCCGAACGTCTTGCCGATTCGCACCATCGCTCCGGTGGTAAGCGTATTCAGCACGAGTTTGGTCGCCGTGCCCGCTTTGAGTCGAGTCGATCCGGTAATGACCTCCGGGCCGACGATCGGCGCGATCAACAGGTCGACGACAGCCCGCAGTTCCGAATCATCGTTGCACGTGACGCCGACCGTGTAGGCTCCGATCGAGCCGGCGTATCGAAGCCCGCCGAGGACATAGGGTGTTCGGCCGCTCGTGGCGATCCCGACTACCACGTCGGCGGCGCGAAGCTGGATCTCTCGCAAGTCGGCTTCACCGTCCGCGGGCCGATCCTCGGCGCCCTCGATAGCGCGGGTCAGCGCCTCGCCGCCGCCGGCGATCAACCCGACGACCAACTCGGGCGGCGTGCTGAACGTCGGCGGGCACTCGCTGGCGTCGAGGACTCCGAGCCGACCCGACGTGCCGGCCCCGATATAGACGAGCCGCCCGCCAATTCTCAATTGCGCGGCGATCTTGTCGATGGCCTCGGCAATCGGCTCCACTTGCTCTCCGACCGCCGCCGGGACTTGAGCATCCTCAGCGTTCATGAGTCGAGCGATCTCAATTGCCGACAGGCGATCGATCTCAGTCGACGAATCGTTAGCGGATTCGGTTGTCAGGCGCGATAGGTCCGTCATGACGATCGTTGGTCGAGTGCGACAAAGTTGAACGAGAGGCGAGAATCGGTCAGCGCTGGAAGTGGTACAATCCGAACTCGCATTCCGGCGGCATGGAGTTGGCTGAGTTGATCGCGCAATGCACGAACCGGTCGCAGAGAACCAATCTTGCTGGCAATTAGCTTCCTCGACACGCTGATTATAGTCGTCTACGTTTCCGCCGTCGTTTACTTGGGCGTGCGGTTGGGTGCGGGCGAGAAGAATCTGGCCGGGTATTTGCTCGGCGGACGCGATCTGCCTTGGTGGGCCGTGCTGGGATCGATTGTCGCGACGGAGACGAGCACGGCTACGTTTCTCAGCGTTCCCGGCATTGCGTTCGCCGCCGGTGGAGATCTGCGCTTTCTGCAATTGGCGATCGGTTTCATCGTCGGCCGCATCCTCGTTTCCATCGTGCTCCTGCCGCTCTATTTTCGCGGCGAGTTGTTCACGGCGTACGAAGTGCTCGACAAGCGATTCGGCGGCGCGACCAAGCAAGCGGCGTCCCTGTTGTTTCTCGTGACGCGGAATCTAGGCGATGGGCTGCGGCTGTTCCTGACCGCGATCGTCTTGGAAAAAGTCGCCGGTGTGAATTTGCCGATCTGCATCGTGGCCATCGGCGTCGTGACAATTGTCTACACGTTGATCGGCGGCATGCGAGCCGTAGTTTGGAACGACTGCATCCAGTTTGTCGTGTACATCGCCGGCGGAGTCGCCGCTATTTTCCTGATCGCCGGCGCGCTGGACGGAGGCTGGGGCGAGCTGAGCGACTTCGCCTCCGCCGAGGGCAAACTCAGGCTTTTCGACTTCTCATTCGACGCGACCATCACGTTCACGTTCTGGGCGGGACTGATCGGCGGCGCGACTCTGACGCTCGGCACGCACGGCACGGACCAGATGATGGTCCAGCGGTACTTGTGTACGCGGGGCCCTCGCGAGGCGAGCCTGGCGTTGGTCGCCAGTGGCGTGGTCGTGTTTTTGCAGTTCGCGCTGTTCTTGTTTGTCGGCGTCGCGCTGGCCTGTTTCTACGCCCGTGTCGAACCGGGCGTTACCTTTGATCGAAACGATGAAGTGTTCGCGACGTTCATCGTCGACGCCATGCCGACAGGATTGGTGGGGCTGACGCTGGCCGCTGCGTTCGCCGCCGCCATGTCGACTCTCTCCAGTTCGCTCAACTCGTCGGCCGCGTCCGCCGTCAATGATCTCTACAAGCCGCTGTGCAAGAAGGATGTCGAAGCCGATCAGCTGATTCGAGCGAGCAAGTGGATGACGGCCTTTTTCGGAGTCGTTCAAATGATCGTTGGGATCGCGGCGAGTTACGTTTCGCGGAGCGTCGTCGGCGAAGCGCTGGCCATTGCGGGATTCTCCGCGGGCATGTTGCTCGGCGTCTTCCTGCTCGGAGTCCTGACGAGGCGAGCCGGTCAAGTGGCGTCCGTGATCGGAATGGTCGCCGGACTCGTCGCTCTGCTGAGCGTGCACGTTTTCACGGATGTCGCCTGGCCCTGGTACGCGATCATTGGCGCGAGCGTCACCTTTACTGTCGGGTGGCTCGCCTCGCTCGTGACGCCGCCCGCTACAAACAGATGGGATGATATCGAACATGCAAAAGACTAGATCGCTGTGGCTAGACTCCCTCGTTCCCGTGTTCCGCACACCGTTGGTTGTTCTGGCGCTGTTCTTTTCGACCCTCGTCGCGCCTGGCCGTTGCGAGTCGCCGCCGCTCGTCCAAGTAGATCCCGAATCGGTGGGGATGAACTCAGCTCGCCTCGCCGCGATCGATCCCATCGTCGGCGAAGGCCTGCGTCGCGGCCGCATGCCCGGCTGTGTCGTGTTGATCGGGCGGCGGGGACGAATCGTCTTTCACAAAGCGTACGGCGATAGGCAGACCAAACCCGACCGCCAGCCGATGACGCTCGACACGGTCTTCGACCTGGCCTCGCTCACCAAACCAATCGCCACGGCGACGAGCGTGATGACGCTTGTCGAGCAGGGACGGGTCGAACTATCCGCTCCCGTGGCTCGGTACTTGCCCGAGTTCGCCGCCAACGGCAAGGAGAAGATCACCGTCCGCCAACTGCTGACGCACCAGGGAGGCTTGATTCCCGACAACTCCATTCGCGATTACGACGACGGGCCGGAGACGGCGATGAAGAAGATCTTCGCGCTGAAGACGGTTGCCGAGCCCGGTTCGCGGTTCATCTACACGGACGTTGGTTTCATCGTGTTGGCGGAGATGGTCAAGCGCCTGACGGGCGAAGACGTCCACGCCTATTCGCAAAAGAAGATCTTTCAGCCGCTGGGCATGACAGAGACCGGCTATCTGCCCGCCGCCGCACTGCGCGAGCGAGCCGCTGTCACTCAGCAGCGCGACGAGAAATGGATGCGAGGCGAGGTTCACGATCCGCGGGCGTTCCGGCTGGGCGGCGTGGCTGGACACGCCGGCTTGTTCTCGACCTCCACCGACTTGGCTCGCTACGCGCGCATGATGGTCAACGGCGGGAGTTGGGGAGGCGCTCGTGTGCTGAAACCGACGACTGTCGATCTGATGACCCGCCCCGTCACCGTCTCCAGCGGACTGCGAGGGCTCGGCTGGGACATCCGCACGGGCTATTCGTCCAACCGCGGCGATCTGCTTTCGAAGCGAGCATTCGGACACGGCGGATTCACCGGCACCGTGCTGTGGATGGATCCCGAACAACAGCTGTTTTTCATTTTTCTGAGCAATCGAGTCCATCCGGACGGCAAGGGATCGGTCAACGCGTTGGCTGGGCGGATCGCGACAATCGCCGCGTCGGCGATTCGACCTGGGCGCCGATCGCAGCCGCCCGCGTCCGTTCAAACGCAGACGGGCGTCGATGTGTTGGAGAAGAATGAGTTCGCCGAGTTGCGCGGCCGCCGCGTCGGACTGATTACGAACCATACCGGAGTCAATCGAGCGGGCGTCAGCACGGTGCTGCTCCTCCATCGATCACCGAACGTTCAATTGCAAGCGCTCTTTAGTCCGGAGCACGGATTCGCCGGGAAGCTGGACGTCGCCAATGTCGCCGACACGCAGGACAACAAGACCGGTTTGAAAGTGCACAGTCTCTACGGCAAGACTCGCAAGCCGACGGTCGAGATGCTGGCGGACATCGACACGCTGGTGTTCGACATACAGGACATCGGTACTCGGTTCTACACTTACATCTCGACGATGGGCCTGGCGATGGAGGCGGCGGCGGAACACCAGGTTCGGTTCGTCGTGCTCGATCGGCCGAATCCAATCGGTGGACTCGCCGTGCAAGGTCCGCTGCTCGACGAGGGGAGTGAATCGTTTGTCGGGTTTCACTCGCTGCCCGTGAGGCACGGCATGACGGTCGGTGAGTTGGCGCGGATGATCCAGGCCGAACGGAAACTCAAACTCGATCTGCAGATCATTGAGCTCGCCGATTGGCGTCGCGAATTGTTCTTCGACGCGACCGGGCTCCGCTGGATCAATCCTTCTCCGAACATGCGCAGCCCGACGCAGGCTCTGCTCTATCCGGGCGTGGGTCTAATCGAAACGACCAACGTCTGCGTCGGCCGCGGCACGGACACGCCGTTCGAAGTTGTCGGCGCCCCTTGGATTCAGGAGCGTGAGATGGCCGCGGCGCTCAATCGCGCCAATCTCGCGGGCGTGCGATTCACACCGATTCGCTTCACACCCGACGCCAGCAAGCACAAGGAGGTCGAGTGCGGCGGCGTCCATATCGCGGTTGTCGATCGAGACGTCGTCGACCCGCTGCGCATCGGGATTGAGTTGGCCTTGGTCCTCAGGAAACTCCATCGTGACGATTGGGAAACGAAGTCGCTCAATCGCTTGCTATCCGACAAATGGACGTTCGAGGCGATCCTGAACGGAGCCGGCCGCGAATCAATCGTCGCCCGGTGGCGCGTCGAGCAAGAGGAGTTCCTCACCCGCCGCCAGTCATTCCTGCTCTACGAATAACCAACTCAGAATCCGCTTCGCACGGAGCCCCTTCGGTTCCTCGACTTGAGTCTTACTTTGGGAGTTGGTGGAGATGGAACTGGGCTTGGAGCGATGCTCGCGTGAACCGGCCGAGTTGATAGCTCGCGGTCGGTTCGCCTTGCTGGCCAACCACGCTTCGGTCGATCGCCAGTTGCGGAGCGCGAGTCAACTCCTTCGCGAACAGTGCGGCCAGCGGCTCGTCTCGATCTTCTCGCCACAGCATGGGTTTTGGGGCGAGCAACAAGCGAACATGATCGAGTCGCCGCACGGCTGGTGCGACCATCTCGACTTGCCAATCCACAGTCTGTACAGCGAGACGCGTCGACCGACCGCGGAGATGATTGACGAAGTCGATGGTTTGGTCATCGATCTGCAGGACGTCGGAGTTCGCGTTTACACGTTCGCGTGGACCATGCTCGCCTGCCTCGAAGCGTTCGCCGAGCGCGGCAAGCCGGTTGTTGTGTTGGATCGACCGAATCCGATTGGCGGCGACATTGTCGAGGGCCCATGTCTGCAGCCGGCTTTCCAAAGTTTTGTCGGCCGCGCGACGATCCCCATGCGGCACGGACTGACGATGGGCGAGCTAGCGCGGCTTTTCCACATGGAGCTGTCTTTGCAAAATGAGTTGACTGTGACGGCGATGACTGGATGGAGCGGCGATCGCTTCGAGCGCCTCTCGCGGCATTGGATACCTCCCTCACCCAACCTACCCACGACCGGCTCCATCACCGTCTATCCGGGACAAGTGATGCTGGAGGGCGTCAACCTTTCGGAGGGCCGCGGCACGACGACGCCGTTTGAGGTTGTCGGCGCGCCGTTCATCGACGCCATCGCGCTTTGCGATCGGCTGCAATCGCGGCCGCTCGCGGGCGTTACCTTCTCGCCCACACGGTTCGTGCCGCTATTCGACAAATGGGTGCGGGAGAGCTGTGGCGGAGTTCGCTTGCACGTAGACGACAGCCAGCTGTTTCGTCCATACCGAACAACCATCGCGATCTTGGCTGCTGTGCGGGAGATGTATCCCGATGAGCTGACCTGGGCGGAGCCGCCCTATGAGTACGAAGACGAACTGTCGCCAATCGACATCATTTCCGGAAGCGATCAATTGCGGCTCAGCCTCGACGGCCCCACAACGGAAGTGGAAATCGATGCGCTGTCCGCAGTGGACACCGAGTCGTGGCGGGCGCGGACCGACGCCGCTTTGATCTACGCGCGACCGAGGGTTTGACCCTCGGCTCGATCCGATCCTAAATTCGACGCGATCATCCGATCGACAACTCGCAGCAGGCCCCAAGCGGGAAGGAAGCAGCAGGCGCAGGCGCAGGCGTTTAACGCTAACAAGTACCAGCGTCGATCGATGTTGTTCAGCACCGTCGCGCTTGTGCCGGACAGGGTGTCGGGAATGTAGAAGGCGTAGTTGATGTTTGAGCTGGGACCGGAGACTGCGTGCGCCATGCAAGTCAGGACGAAGAACGCGGCGGTTGCGCCTAACAGGCTGAACCCGGAACGGCGAGTCTCAATCGGCACGCAACAGAGCAGAGCGGGCGCGAGAAAAAAGTGGTGCAGTGTGGCTAGCTCGTCTCAGATTCCCGCTTGTTGAAGGTATTCAGTGACGCCAAAGAGGCGCCCGGGGAGAAAGAGAGTGAACATCCAATCCCCCACCCAGACCGCGTGTGGCAAGAGAACCATGATCAGCGCAGTGGCGGCCCAGCGAAGCCGTCCGCTCAACAATCCAAAAGCTGACAACAACAGCCCGGCGTGCGAGACCCACAGCAACTGTTCCACCGCGCCGGTCCGCCATTTGACGAAGGCGACGAAACAGAATTGAGCCAGCAGAAGCGAGCCGACAACGCGCCGTCGCCCGTCGTCCCACCGAAATCCTGTGAGCCAATTCACGATCCACCTGCGCCGTGGACGTAGTTCCCCAGCAAACCGGAATTGCTGTCGTTGATCAGGTTGTAAAGCGCCAACGTCTGAGCGTATGTGCCGATCTGACCTACGCGGGCCCGCACGATCCCATTGGTCGGGTTGTACCAATAGCAGCCGCTGACGCTCCCGTTGAGAACTTTGTAGTAAGGGTGCCTTTTCCCCACCGTCGCGTCGATCTGAATCGATGCGATGCCAAGACTGTTGTGCGGGTGGTCAGGCAGTCTTCTGGAACGAAACCAAGCGGGATCAACAGACGCCGGGAATGAGCTGGGACTATTGATCTCGATCGCTCGATAGATCGCGTCGAGCGAATGCTCGATGGCGACGCGATCGGTGTCACTCGCGAGATCGGCGACATGCCCGACGGCGCTCGCCGCCAGAATCCCGATGATCAAGACCACCACGACCAACTCGACGAGCGTAAACGCGCCCCTGTAATTCTGTAAGCCCTGCACTGATACCCTGCCGATTCCAACTTTTGGTACACACGTTGAAAACGTCCTGGCAAGTGTAGCTCGCGTTCTTCGAGACGGTTGCCGCGGCCGGCACGATCCCTATTACCGGATCGAAAGGAAGCGTGATTCTCGACAGCGCGAAAGCAGACAGCTAAAGTGGTGCTTGTCCCACCCACACCGCAAAGATCCATGACCTGGATATCCCGCCTAATTGCCCCTGTTGTTTGGGGGCTGACTGCGTGTTTCTCGGCGTCACTTCTGACCGCCGCTGACGATGCGGGAGTTGAATTCTTCGAGCGTCACGTTCGTCCAGTGCTGGTGAAGAAGTGTCTTCGTTGCCACGGGCCGACGAAACATGAGTCAGAGCTGAGGGTCGATTCTCGCGAAGCGCTGCTGAAAGGGGGCGAGCGGGGACCGGCGATCGATCTGGAAGACCCGGAGAAGAGCCCGCTGTTGCTCGCCATCGGTCGCCAGGGCGACTTGGAAATGCCTCCCGACGCGGGGTTGCCAGGCGAGGCGATCGCGGCAGTCCGACGTTGGCTCGAGCGAGGAGCCCCGTGGCCGGCCGATGCGAAATTGGTCTCCGCCGCCGAATCGCACTGGGCGTTTAGGCCGATCCGCCGACCGGCCGTTCCGACGGATCAAGCCACCGGCGAGCTGGCCGCCAACTCAATCGACACTTTCATTCTCCGCAGGCTGCGGGCGAGCAACCTGAGTCTCTCGCCGCCAGCTGACCGCCGCACGCTCATTCGGCGTCTGCATTTCGACTTGCTCGGCGTCCCTCCCACGCCGGCCGAGGTCGAGTCATTCGTCGACGGCTCCGCGCCGGACGCGTACGAGCGCCTGGTCGATCGACTGCTCGCCTCACCCCGATACGGCGAACGATGGGGCCGGCATTGGCTCGACGTCGCTCGGTACGCGGACAACAAGGGGTACGTCTTCTTCGAGGACAAGAAGTACCCGTGGGCGTACGCGTATCGCGACTACGTTATCGAGGCGTTGAACGCCGACACGCCCTACGACCAATTCATTCGCGAGCAGTTGGCCGCCGACTACGCCATGTCCGCGAATTCGGCGGAGGATTCGGCGGAGGAGAGTCGTCGCGCGTTGCGAGCCATGGGATTCCTGACCATCGGAGCCCATTTCATGAACAACACGCACGACATGATCGACGACCGGATCGATGTGGTGATGCGCGGTCTCATGGGGCTCACCGTCACGTGCGCCCGGTGCCACGAACACAAGTACGATCCGATTCCGCAGTCCGATTACTACGCGTTGTACGGCGTGTTTCGCAGTTCGGCGGAGCCGCTCGTCCCGCCGTTGTTCGAACGTCCGCCGGAAACCGAAGAGTACCAAAAGTACGCCGCCGGGCTGGAAGAGCGGCTGGGAAAGCTGCATGACTTCATCGAAGCGCGGCACTCCGAGTTGGTTGGCGGTGCTCGACAGCGAGCGGACGAGTACCTCTTGGCGGCGCACCGTGTCCGCAATCATCCGCCCACCGACGACTTCATGTTGCTGACCGATAAGGGAGCTCTGAATCCGACAATGATTCTGCGGTGGCGGATCTATCTGCAAGAGACCGAACAAGCCGAGGATCCGATCTGGCTTCCCTGGCACGCGGTCGCCGACATCGCGGATGAGCAATTCGCCGATGAAGCGGGACAAGTTTTCGAGTCGCTGGCCCGGCAACCCGCGGCCATCCATCCTTTGTTGGCGGCGGCGTGGGGCGAGTCGCCGCCCGGTTCGCGGGTCGAGTTGGCGAAGTTGTACGCGAAGTTGCTGCAACAGGCTGGCGATCGTTGGACGAAGCACGTGGCTGAGAATCCCGGAGCTGAGCGATTGCCCGACGACGCTTGGGATCAATTGCGGGAAGTTTTTTACGGACCCCAAGCGCCGCCCGACGTGCCCAAGGTGCTGGGCTGGGGTTTTCTCTCGCTGCTGCCGGACCGACCAACCCAAAACGAATTCAAGGAGCTACTCAAGGCGGTCGAGAAGTGGAGCACGGAAACGGCCGGCGCGCCGCCGCGAGCCATGGTGCTCGAAGACTCTCCGGACCTGTACGAACCCCGCGTCTTCTTGCGCGGCAACCCCAACCGACTTGGCGATCGCATCAAGCGCGGTTTTCTCAGCATGTTCGATCCCGGCCGACAGCCTTTTGAGCGCGGCAGTGGACGACTCGAACTCGCCAACCGCATCGCCAGTCGCGACAACCCGCTGACGGCGCGCGTCGAAGTGAATCGCGCCTGGATGCACTTTGTCGGAAGTAGTCTCGTCACGACTCCCGGCGACTTTGGCGTGCGCAGCGACCCGCCGTCTCATCCCGAATTGTTGGATTGGCTCGCCAGCGAATTCATCGATAACGGCTGGTCGCGCAAGTGGCTGCATCGCCGCATCGCGTTGTCGGCCGTGTACCGTCAACAATCGCGATTGCGAGCGGATGGTGTTGAGGTCGACGCCGACAACCGCCTGTTGTGGAGAATGAACTCGCGACGCCTCGACTTCGAATCGCTCCGCGATCATCTCTTGGCGGCGGCCGACAGCCTCGACTCGCGACGCGGCGGACCGGCGGAGCAACTTTTCGGAGCCAAGGTCGTGCCGCGGCGATCAGTCTACGGATTCATCGACCGGATGGATGTGAGCCCGTTGCTGACGACGTTCGATTTCCCGAACCCCATTGCCAGCAGTGCGGCGCGAGTCGACACGACGACGGCTCCCCAGGCGCTGTACATGATGAACGGTCAGTTTGTCGTGGAGATCTCCAAACGCATCGGCGCTCGGGACGATCTGCGCTCGTTGCCGACAGCGGAGCGAATCGACCGGCTTTTCGAAATCCTCTATTGCCGGCCGGCCACTGAAAGCGAACGGGCTGTCATCGCCCGCGTATTGGGGGATTCGCCTCAGGAAGATCGCTGGCGCCTGGTGACACACGGCTTGCTGCTGGCGAATGAGTTCGTCTTCGTAAACTAGCTTGAACCGGAGACCGCACATGGCTTTTGAAAGAGCAGATCGCCCGCCGCTCGCGGCCGCGGCGGTGAGTCGCCGGGACATGCTCACCCAGTGCGGGATGGGGATGGGTTTGCTCGGTCTCGCCGGAGTGCTCCGCCAGTCCGAGTGTCTTGGCGCTCCTTTGGCAAACCACCCGTTGGCTCCGCGGGAGCCGCACTTTCCCGGATCCGCGCAACGTGTCGTGCACTTGTTTATGAACGGCGGACCTTCGCAGGTCGACACGTTCGATCCAAAACCGGAATTGACCAAGCGCCACGGTCAGCCTCTGCCGGCCGGCAACCTGCGCACCGAGCGGCGAACGGGAGCCGCGATGAAGTCGCCGTACAACTTCCGCCGCTACGGCCAGTCGGGAATCGAAGTCAGCGATATCTTCAGTAAGACGGCCGAGCACGTCGACGAGATGGTTGTGATTCGATCGATGCAAGCCAACACGCCCAATCACGAGCCGTCGCTGATGCTGATGAATTGCGGGGACGGCCGCCTCCCGCGTCCGAGTTTTGGCTCGTGGGTCACGTACGGTTTGGGAAGCGAAAACCAGAATCTGCCCGGCTTCATCGTGATGTGCCCGGGCGGCTATCCAATCGTCGCCACGCGCAACTGGCGATCGGCGTTTCTCCCCGGCGCGTACCAGGGAACGTATCTCAACACTCAGCACAAAGAACTCGACAAACTGATCGCCAACATCCGCAACCATCAGTTCAAGGGCGATGAACAGCGACGCCAACTCGATCTCGTCAGTCAGTTGAACAAGTTGCACAAAGAGCGGCAGGGAGGCGGAGCCGCGCTGGAAGCGCGAATCCAATCGCTCGAACTGGCTTTCCGGATGCAGAGTGAAGCGGAGGAGTCGTTTGATTTGCGACGCGAGTCGTCACACACGCTCGAGATGTACGGTGAGTCGACGCACGGCCGGCAGCTGTTGCTCACGCGGCGGTTGTTGGAGCGCGGCGTACGGTTCGTTCAAATCTGGAGTGGAGCCGGCCAACCTTGGGACAATCACAACGGGCTGGAGAAGACGCATAAAAAGTTGGCGGGCGATTGGGACCAACCGATCGCCGCCTTCCTCACCGACCTCAAGCAGCGCGGGCTGCTCGACTCGACGTTGGTGCTATGGGGAGGTGAGTTCGGCCGCACGCCAGTCGCGGAGCTCCCGGCGCTGAACGGCCGCGACCACAATCATTACGGCTTCACCTGCTGGCTAGCCGGCGGCGGCGTGCGCGGGGGGACGACCTACGGCGCGACAGACGAGTTTGGTTTTCGCACCGTCGAAAAACCCGTCCATGTCCACGACCTTCACGCCACGATGTTGCACTTGTTGGGATTCGACCACTTGCAGCTGACC
Source organism: Pirellulaceae bacterium (assembly GCA_030748485.1). Classification (GTDB taxonomy): domain Bacteria; phylum Planctomycetota; class Planctomycetia; order Pirellulales; family Pirellulaceae; genus JASMLW01. The sequence goes on along the minus strand of JASMLW010000563.1, from coordinate 11,241 downwards.
TATCGCTACGCGGGGCGAGACTTCCGACTGACTAACGTCGCGGGCACGGTGATTCACGACCTGATCGCCTGAATGGAGCGCTCAGCGCTCAGTTCAATTGGCCCAGCGGCGGCTTGAGAATCGGCCGGCTCAGAACTTGCCGTCGCGAACCTCAAAGTGAGTCGGTTTGCCGAGGCGTTCGCCGCCGCGCCCGACCCAATCGGCTGTCCACTCGATCATCGTATCGATGTCCGTCTCGGGGTGACCCAGATGCGAATACCCCCCGCGGCCGTCATTCAATAGGGCCGTCTCGCCTTCCGCGCCGACGAAGTGGACTTGCTTGCCGAGCATCTCGCCGAACCGCAACGCGACGTCGCGGACACTCACGATCGGCTCGCCCGCCAGGTTGATCACCTGAGGCGCGTCGGGGTCGAGCGCCAGAGCGCGGAGCGTCATCGCGTTGGCGTCGCCCAACCAGACCACGTTGACGTAACCCGTCGCCAACGGCAGCGGCGTCTCGGCGTTGACGGCGACGGCGATGTCGACCAGTACGCCATAGCGCAACTCGGTGGCGTAATTGAGCCGCAGCAGAGTGAGTGGAAACCCGAACTCCCCGGCGAAGTATTGGAACATCCGCTCGCGGCCGAGCGCCGTCATTGCGTACTCACCGATCGGATCCAGTGGGCAGTCTTCGCGCGATCCGCCGCTCGACGGCGGGCAGAGCGGATAGACGTTACCGGTGGAGAAGGCGGCAATGCGACTGTCGCGGAATCGTCGGCTGACGGTCGCTGGGGCGTAACAATTCATCGCCCAAGTGAGCGCCGGATTGTCCGCCGAGCCGAATTTGAACCCCGACATGAAGACGACATTGGCGGCTGCCGGCAGCTGGGCGACTGCTGCTTCATCGAGCAGATCGCAGGCGATCGTCTCGACGCCATCGGCCTCCAATTGTCGCCGCGTTTCGGGCGACGAGAATCGCGACACGCCGATGATTCGACGCGGCGCACCGACCTCGTCGGCGGCGCGGCGCGCCATCCGCGCCATCGTCGGGCCCATCTTGCCGCCGACGCCGAGGAACATGATGTCGCCGTCGATCGATGCGAAACGCTCCAACAGCGACACGGGTGGAGCGCTCAGCTGGTCCTCGAGCTCGGCGACGTTACGCGGCGCACTCACTTGCCTTCTCCACGGGAACTCAATCGTCTCGCTCTGTCTCGCCCGCGGAATCGACTAGGGCAGCGAGCGAAACCGCGTGCTGCGAAGCACGACCTCCAACAGGATGATCAGCGCGGCGGGCAGCAAGAGCCAATGATAGAGCTCGCGATATTCAGTGTACAGCCGACCGGTTTGTTCGGTCCTTTCCAGCTGATCGATCTCTTGGTAGACGTCGCGGAGCGAATCGGTATTGTCGGCGTGGAAGTACTTCCCTCCCGTCCGGTCCGCGATCTCACGCAGCGTGGCGTCGTCCAGTCGAACTCGCCGAGTGACTCTCTGCTCGCGGCCGGCCGCGTCGATTTCCAGGATGGGCGCTCGACCGGTTCGCCCGACGCCAATGGCGTAGATCTTGACCCCGAACGCCTTCGCCGCAGCCGCCGCGGCAAGAGGTTCAACCACGCCTGCCGTGTTCTCGCCGTCGGACAGCAAAATCAGAATCTTGCTCTTCGCTTTGGTGTTCTTGAGTCGATCGACTCCCAGTGCGATCGCATCGCCGATCGCAGTCGCCAGCTCTTCCTCCCAGATCGATCGATTGAGCAATTCGCCGTCTGGTCCGTGAACCGGCCTGGCGACCTCGACCGATTCAACGGCGTCCAGCAATGCCGTGTGATCGAGCGTTAACGGTGCGCGAGATTCGGCGAACCCGCCGAATACGACAAGACCAATCAAATCGTTGGGGCGACCGGTCAGCTCGCCGCCGTCGCCCGTCACGAAAGTTTCGAACACGTCCTTGACCGCCGCCAATCTGGTGACCTCCTCACCATCCAGGGTGAAGTCAAGCGCGCGCATCGATCCCGACCGGTCCAAGCACATGGCGATCGAAATCCCCTCTGAGCGGATTCGGAAATCGTGCAGTCCTTGTTGAGGACGGGCGGTCGCGGCGATCAGCAGCACCCAACCGAGCAGCCGCAACCACGGCAACAACCGCTTGCAGCGCAGGGCCCAGCTGATCGGCGCATCAGCAACCAGTCGAACGTCGCTGAATGTCAACGCCCCCCGCTGTGCGGATCGCAGCGACCACCAAGTCACGCCGGCGGCGACGATCGTGAACAGCCACATCCACGGGTGCTGAAATCGAAAACTAAAGTCCATCTTCGCCGCCGGCCTCTCTGTTGTTGTCCAGCGCTCCCACGCGATCATGTTTCGATGCACACAAGTCCTCTCCGCCCGCCGTATTGGCGAGGACGTCAATGACAGTGGCTGCTCGCTGAGTCATCTGTTCAACGTCGTCCGCCGAAGGTAGGACCCCGGCGAATTTCACCAGGTCAGCGGCCGCTAAGAACTCCGAGAGGGCTGTGCGGAGCGACTCGTCAAACGCTCGGTGGTCGGCGATCTCCCGCAGGAATTCGTCTGTCGTTCGCTTGGGAGCCGGCACTTGTGGCGTTGAGGATGCGGGGCTTCCCTGGTTGGATTCCAGCGACCAACGGGAGCGGACGAGTGAATACCGAGCGGCAGCTCGCTTTGTGTGTGGCACTGCCACTTGCGGCGCTGAAGATTCGGGACTTCCAGCGGTCGTCGCCGCCGGCCATTCTTCCGTCCGCGATTCAATGTACGCCCGCACGACGCCCGTCAGCCGCTGGTAGAACTCTTTGATGTCGTTTTCGGCGAGGTCGGAGGCCAGCAGGTCGCGGAGTCCGCGTCGCGCGACCTCCTCGGCCGACAACAGTTCGGCGTCGGCAGCTCGAGCTCGCCGCACAACGAGAGTCAGAATGACTGTGGCCAGAATGACGAAGGTTGATCCCAGTCCGATAAACCAGTTTCTCCAAGGCCACCGCGCGGGTTCAGCGGCGAGACCGGCGGGAGCTTTCAGATCGGATAGCGAAACGGCGTCTGCGCGGCCGGGCACGGTCGTCACAATTTCTAGCGACAGCGACTCCGTTTCGATGACGTGCCGCTGCGCGATTGCATCGATGACTGTCGCCATAAACCTTGGCAACTCGGCCGTCCCCACACGTTTCGGCCGCAGCCGCAATTCAAACTTTTGGACTATTCGTTCGCCCGCTTGTCGCGGCGGCGGAGTCGTCTGATCGACGATCACGAAGTCACCGAGATCCTGCGGAGCGTCAAGTGGCTGGATTTTCCAATCGGCCGGCGCGTCCACCGTGACGACCAGCGGCACGTCATGCGCGATCGAGATCTGGTCATTTGGCGCGCTGACGCGCAACCTCAAAGGTCCTTGGACGGCCGTTCGGGAAACTTCATCCGCCGCGCGCACTTCATGCCACCCGCAACACACGCACACAATGATCGCTGCCAGCGCTGTGCGGCGAATCGACTTTGGGTTTTCAAGGTGCGGAGTATTCATCGCCGTATTGCAGAATCGCCCGTCGTGGTGGCTCAGGATTAACGCAATGCGGCCTTCCGCGCTCGTTCGCGAAAGAACCGCCGCAGGTTGGTTTGGTAGTCTCCGGCCGTGTCTAAAACCAATTGATCGACGCCAGCGCGACCGAGCTTCTCGGTCAAGCTGACATCCCGCTGCTGACTCCGTTGCCGGAACCAGCGCCGCGCGGCGGGGCTGCCGGTGTCGACTTCCAGCACGGCTCCAGTTTCCGCATCTCGCAACGTGACGAATCCAACCGAGGTCCAATCCTCTTCGCGGCGATCGCGGACGGTGACTGCGGTCAAGTCGTGTCGCCGGCTGGTCATGCGGAGCGACTTGAGATCGACGTCAGCCAAGAAGTCGCTCAACAGGAACACGACCGCGCGGCGCTTGTGGACTCGATTCAAGAACTCCAGCGTCTCCGTCAACAGTGTCGGCTGGGCGATCGGTTCAACGCTCACTAACGCTCGAATTAAGCGGAGGACATGCGACTTTCCTTTGCGAGGAGGAAAGTACTCCTGGACGCCGTTGCAGAAAGTAAGTAGTCCCACTTTGTCGTTACTCTTAAGCGCCGAGAACATGAGCATGGCGGTCAATTCGACAACCAAGTCGAGCTTCGCCTGCGCGATGGACCCGAAGACGCCCGACGCCGAAACGTCGACGACGAACAGGACTGTCAACTCGCGCTCCTCGCAAAACTGCTTGATGTAGCAGTCGCCGGATCTCGCCGTCACATTCCAATCGATGGAGCGCACATCGTCGCCCGGCTGGTACTCGCGAACTTCGTCAAACTCCATGCCGCGGCCGCGAAAGACGCTCTGGTATTGGCCGGCGAACATTTCGTTGACAGCTCGATTCGCCACGAGCTGCACGCGCTGCACCTTTTTCAGAATCTCTGCGACGCGCTCGGACGACATGCGGTCCCTCGTGACGACGCTCTAAGGAACAGGCACGGAATCGAGAATGCGTCGAATGGCGACCTCGCTGTCGATCTGCTCAGCCTCCGCTTCGTAGCTGAGAATCAGGCGATGGCGGAGAACATCGTGGGCGATCTCCTTGACATCTTGTGGAGTCACGTAGCCGCGACCGTGCAAGAACGCCGCGGCTCGAGCGGCGGCTCCGAGACACAATGTCGCCCGGGGCGACGCCCCATAGTCGATGATCCGCTCCAGGTCGACGACGCCGAACTCGGCCGGTTGCCGCGTCGCGCGGACGATGTTCAACACGTAGTCTCGCACTTGTTCGTCCACGTAGACGCTCTGCACCACGCGCTGCATCGAGTGTACATCGGCGGCCGTCAGCACGGGCTGAACCTCCTCCCCAGTCACCTCCAAGGAGCGGTCGAGCACGGTGCGTTCGTCCGCCGGTTCGGGGTAGCTGATTCTGACTTTGAGCATGAAGCGATCGACCTGCGCTTCGGGCAAGGGATAAGTTCCTTCCTGTTCGATTGGATTCTGCGTCGCCATCACTAAGAACAGGCCTTCGAGCGGATACGTCCTCTCGCCGATTGTCACCTGCCGCTCCTGCATCGCTTCGAGCAGTGCGGATTGGACTTTGGAGGGCGCCCGATTGATCTCGTCGGCCAGCACGAAGTTGGCGAAAATCGGACCCTTGCGAGTTCGAAACTCCCCCTCCGACGGCATGTAGATCATCGTGCCGAGCAGATCGGCCGGCAGCAGGTCGGGAGTGAATTGTATTCGCTGGAATTGAGTATCCAGCGATGCCGCCAGCGCCTTGATCGCCGTCGTCTTCGCCAACCCGGGGACACCCTCCAACAGAATGTGGCCGCCGGTCAGCAGCCCGATCAGCAATCGCGAGACCATTTCCTGCTGGCCGACGACGACCTTGCGCAACTCCTGATCCAGCCGGGCAAGCCCCGGCCCCAGCGAACTGATCTGCTCTTGAACGGCTCGAACGTCAACGGAGTTCATGTGTGGAATTAGAGGTAGCGCTGGAAAATGCGAAAGCAGAAACTCAAATCAAAAGACTCGGTAAGGGAGCATTCTGAGGGGTGCGGCCGGGTATCTGCAAGTTCAATTTCGGCGCGATCCGACACGACAATCATAGTGGCAGTGCCACACACAGAGCGAGCTGCCGCTCGGACGCCGTTCGTCCGCTCCCGTTGGTCGCTGGAATCCAACCAAGCAAGCCCCGAATCCCCAACGCCACAAGTGGCCAGTGGAAGATTTGTGGATGATCTGCAGACGGTGGGGCGTCGCGAGTGACCTTCCCATCAAACGAACCGCCTCCACGTTCTGGCGAACGTAGCTACAAAAGCTGCCGGTCGCTGGAGTCGATTGAGGGAAGTCCCGAATCCCCGACGCCACAAGTCGCAGTGGAAGATTTTGTGGATGATCTGGAGACGGTGGGACATCGCGGATGATCTTGCGATCAAACCAACCGCCTCCACGTTCTGGCGAACGTAGCTACAAAAGCTGCCGGTCGCTGGAATCGACTGAGGGAAGTCCCACTTCCTCAACGCCACACGTGTCCGCCCCGGCAGCGAAAGGCGACATTTCGCACTACTGCCGTTTCCCCACTCGTTCCTCGTCTTCGATCTCACCGACCAATTCTTCGAGAACGTCTTCGAGCGTCACGACGCCGATTGTCTTGCTCTCTTTTCTTACGACGGCTTGATGGATGCGCTTGTCGCGAAACAGAACCATCAGACTATCGGACGGCAACGTCGCTTCAACTTCCAGGGCCGGTCGGATGATCGACGACAATGGATCTTCGTGCCGATCCTCCGCCATCGCTTGCAGAATATCTCGACTCAGCGCCATGCCCTGCAGCTCGTGGATCGACTTTCCAAAGACGGGCAGTCGCGAATAGTCATTGCGGACGACCGTCTGTGCGGCGCTGCGAATCGTCGCATCGGCGTCGAGACTGACGAGATCTTTGAGCGGCGTCATCACGTCTTCCGCCGAGCGATCATTGAGTTTAAAAGCGCGATGAATCAGCTGTCCCTCATCGTTCTCGATAAACCCTTGCCGTCTGCCGAGGGAAGCGAGGGAGCGAATCTGCGCCTCGGTGCCAATGCGACGCTCGCCCGACATCAGCAGCTTGGAAATCCACTCGAGCGCGACGACAACGGGCCACAGGCCGTAGACCAGCAGCAAGATGATCGGCGCGGCCACGCGGCTGATCTTCGGCGCGTAATGAGTTCCCAGTGATTTGGGGATGATCTCCGAAAACACAATTGTGCCGAACGTCAGGATGGCCGTCACGACGCCAATGGCGGGATCGCCGTACAGCTCAATCGCTTTTTTGCCGGCCAGAATTGGACCCAGGATGTTGATCGTATTCGTAATCAACACGATGATGACGACAGCGCGAGTAATGCGGCGAGAGATTCGCTGCAAGGCTCCCGCGCCCCACGCCTGGCGGGCGACCAGCACCTCGATCTCCGCCGGCGACACGCTGAGCACGGCGGCGTCGACCATGGCCATTAAGCCGGACAACGCGATGAACACGATAATGTAGACGGCGATTTCCAACATGGTTTCAACCGGTTCGCGGTGAGTTCTGGAAGATGACGAAAAGTAATCTATCCACGGGATCGTATAAAGACGAGACGAGACGTGGCGGCCAGGCGCCGATTTGGCTGCTGGTGCTCCTGCAGTTGTTCTTGGCGGCGGCAGTCGTTTGTGGCGGTCAACGGCTGGGGCCGGCTCTGGTATTCGCGTTGATCGGATCGCAGGCGAGTCTGTTGGGGATGTGGTTCGCCTTGGCTCCCAACCCTCGTTTGGTCAAGACGTCAGCCACGGCCGGCGGAGTCGTTGTGTTGACGGTCGTGCTATGCCGTGGGCTCGGCGAGAACGACCTGGAGTGGTTTTTCGCCACATCGGCGATCACAGGTCTCACCGCACTAGCCGTTTCGCTGTTGCGAGTGCTGGGGCTTCGCGTCTCTCGGCCGGGTGGCGGCCCGCCCAGAAACTCAAGATGGTATTTGCAGTTTTCGCTGCGCGTGCTGCTGGGAGCGATGCTGGCGGTGGCCGTCTTCGCTGCCGCGTTGCGACATTACGGCCTACCGACGGGGGCGGCGGACTTGGCGACGATCGTGTTCGCCCTAGCGATCGGTTGCGGTCTCGCCTCGGTCGCCGTGATTCTCGTGTGGAGCGCGTTGAGCCCGTACGATGTGGCGTTGCGGACCTTGGTCGCCGCCGCTGTCTCCTTGCTCACCGCTTGGATCGCGTTCAGCGGAATGGAAGCGACGCACATCGATCCGGGTGGTCTGTGGTTTCAAATCGTTCTGATGTACACCGTGACAACGTGGTGCTCATTGATGATCGTTCGCGCGGCCGGTTACCGCATCACGCCCGTCAGTCACGCCTTGGTGCGCAAGGACGCAGTCGGCCCGGTGAAGAGTGGTCGCGGGGTCTCCGATGGAAACATCTGATCTCAAGTTCTGGCACATTCAGACGTCGTCGTCACGTTCGTCACGTGATCAGCATCTTGTTGTCGCACGCGGGGCAGCGCGTCCAGTTGCCGGCGTACTCTGCTGGAAACTCGCTTGTCGTGTGGCAGAACGGGCACATTTGTGCCGAGCTAGCCGATTCCTTCGTTGTGGCCGGCTCGTCCGCTGAGGGCCGTTTCGAGTCGAGTGATTCGCCATCCGCCGTGCTGGGGTCCGCGGCGATCTCGCCGAATTGGGCTCGTCGCCGCGCCGCCGCTTCGCCGTCGATCATCTGGTCGAGACCCAACCAAAGGCACCTCGCGTAGCGGAGAAACCACATTGGAAAGCCCGCGCAAAAAGCCAGCGCGATGGGTGTCATCCACCAATGGCTGACCGCTCCGGACATGACGAGCGGTCCGCAGACGACGGTCAACATGACCGCCGTCAGTCCGTAGTTGATGTAGATCGATCCCAAGTAAAAGCCTGGCTCGCGACGGAAGTCGAGCTGGCAGACGTCGCATTCTTCGTGCATGGCAAACCACCCGCGGCAGACTCGTCCCTCGCCGCAATTCGGGCAGCGGAGCCGCAGGGATCGATAAATCATCGTGCGATGGTTCATGGTACGGAACGGAGCGAGTATTCAAGCGGGCGATGGCGGGGCAGCGTGCCGCGACGAATGAGATTATAGTTGTGGCTGACAAAAGTGGCAGTGCCACACACAAAACGGAGCCACGATCATGAATCACTTGCTGGTCAAATTGCTAGCGATCGTCGCGTTGATCACTTCCACTGGCGCGGCGTGGGCTCAAGAGAAAAAGGGCGACAAAACTCCCGCCGCGCTCGCCGGAAGCCGCGCGGAGATGTACCAACAAGTGGGCGACGTCAAATTGAATCTCTACATTTTCACTCCCAAAGAGAAGTCGTCGGAGCCGCGTCCGGCCGCCATCTTTTTCTTTGGCGGCGGCTGGGTGGGCGGAACGCCAACTCAATTCGCCGATCACTGTCGCTATTTGACGTCGCGCGGAATGATCGCCGCCGTCGCCGATTACCGAGTCGCCAAGCGTCACAAGACGACGCCTTTCGAGTGCGTGAAAGACGGCAAGGCGGCCGTGCGATATCTACGCGCCAACGCGAGGCGATTGGGAATCGATCCGAACCGAATCGCGGCGGGCGGCGGGTCGGCGGGCGGCCACGTGGCGGCCGCGACCGGTAATGTTCCCGGCCTCGAAGAAGACGGACAGGACCTGAAAGTCAGCTCGCGCCCCAACGCCCTGCTGTTGTTCAATCCCGTTTACGACAACGGGCCCAAGGGTTACGGGTATAGTCGCGTCAAGGATCGCTACAAAGAAATCTCACCGATGCACAACCTGCAAAAGGGAGCCCCCCCGACCATCGTCTTTCTCGGCGACATGGACAAGCTGATCCCCGTCGCCACAGGTGAGCAATACAAGTCTCTCATGGAGAAAGCCGGGTCGCGCTGCGATCTGCACATCTACAAGGGGCAGCCGCACGGATTCTTCAACAAGAGCCGCAGCGAGAAACACTACCGGCTGACCGTGCACGCGATGGACGAGTTTCTCGTGTCGCTCGGATACCTCGAGGGCGCGCCCACCATCAAGCTCCCGTAGCGGGCGGCGCGAACAAGGGATGCGAAGCGCGGACGGCTTCGACCAGCCAACACCCGCGAGTGTGGAACGGTCGCCGACAGTGGTCCAGCACTTCCGGCAGTTGACACCCCGCTTCGCAAAGCGCGTCGTGCAGCAGCATGATGTTGGAGTAGTCAGATGAGTCGTACATGGCGGCCGCCAGCTGGATGACGTCGCTCGACAGCCAGCTGTCGCTCCAGGCCACCGGGCCAAATGGACTGGGGATGACGTCCCGCACGACAGCGGCCTGGCGGGTTCGCTGGCGGCTCGCCTCTCCCTCGACTTCTGCGTGGGTCGGAATCCCAGCGGCGTCGCATTTCAACTCGGCAACCGTCAACGCCGCGTCGGCGAAGAACTCGCTGGCCGGAAGTCGACCATCGGCTGCGCAACTGAGGAGTTCTCGAAACACGACGTCCGGTCCAGCGGCGGACGGAGCATCTTCCGTTGTCTCGAATTGTCTTTCCATCTCGCGAACTAATGTGAGCCGCGGGGCCTCGTCGTCGATGGTTGATTCCAACAAGTCGACCAGGTCTCGAGCCGGTGGATAGACATCCGCCAGCGAGCGGCATATGCCGGCCAGGGCCAGTCGCCGCTGACGAAATGTCGCGACGCCGTCGGCGAACTCGAGCATGCGGTGCGAGTTGGCTGTCACGGTCCATTCACGCTGCGTCATTCGCGGCGAGGGCTCGCCGAAGTCGAGGACGCCCATCGTGACGCTCTCGACCGGGATTTGCGCGACCGCACCGCACTGATGCAACTGTCGTCGCTGGCGAAGGTCGTTTTCGTCGAGGCAGAGATAGACGTTTTGGGAGCAGTGGTCGCAAAAACGAACGCCGCCGTCATCCGTCTCCCACAACGAATGCCAGTCGCGAGAACATTCGTACGAGAATAATGGGCAGTGGCTCACGCCGATCGTCGCACCTTCCACCATCGAGACCAGTTTCTTCGCGATCTCCTGGAATGGAGCCGTGTCGTAGGTGATCGGGCGGTTGAGGATGAACCTGAGTTTCTCGATCGTGTCAAAAGATCCGCTACTCTCGGGAGCTGCGACGATGACTCGCAGCGCTTCGCCGTCTTCGCGCAGAGGAAGTACACCGTCTTCGTTCATCACCGAGATCGGCAGTTGTTCGAAGAGATGATCGGGTATCGTTATGTTGTCGAGGTTGTCGAAATGCGTCATCGGTTCACTCCCCGTTGCAAACAGGCGTACTCGACGGAGTCTCCGCGCGAGCACCACATCCTCGACACGGCGACACGCGATCGAGTTCGCTTCGCAGCGATTCGACAACCCAACAACCGCGCGCATGGAACGGCCTACGACAGTGGTCCATGATGGACGGCGCGGGGCACCCTACTTCATAGAGCGCGTCGTACAAGACGGGCATCTGGTCGAAATCTGAACGCGAGTAAATCCCGGCGGCCAGCGCGCCGATATTCGGCGACCACCAATGGTGGTCGATCTCCAGGTCGTCGGGCGCTCCCGCCATGACGTCCTCCACGATCAGTGTTTGGATCTTCTCTTCCCGTTGAAGTTGAGTGACGAAATCGGAGCCCGATTCTTCAGTCGTTCGCCAAGCGGCCGCGACGCACGCCGCCTCGTGTAACAACTCCCCGTCCGGCGAGCCGCGTTCAACGGCGGTGGCGAGAAGATGTCGCAGACACTTCGAGTAGCGTTCGACAATCAA
>JASMLW010000562.1 GCA_030748485.1 Pirellulaceae bacterium | reverse complement strand
GAGCGAATTCCCTGGGCCCGAATCGTTCGATAACCCAGGGAGAGCGTAACTCGGAGATGAGAAGGGAGTCTTATGGTGAAACGCAATCGATTGCGCGTGGTCTGTCTCGTGTTGGCGTCGACCATCCTGGCGGTTCTCTTCATTACGCCGATTCGCCGTAGCGACCATGCGCACGCGGCCCCTCCCCACGTCGTCTCCCGAGTCGACCATCCGTTCGATCCCGATTGGTTGCAAGTCGAACAGATCATCCGTCGCAAGTGCTTCGCATGCCATCGAGCTGATAACGCTCCCCGTTACGATCTGACATCGTACGACAAGATTCTGCGCGCCGGTCACCGCGAGGATATGCCCGCCGTCGTGCCTTTCAATCCGGACGAATCGACGCTTTACGATTACGTCCGCTGGAACGTTCACGCCCAAGCGAATTGCGACGCACCAGATTCACCGATGATGCCCGTCAAGCGTGAGGAGTGGTTGACGGCGGGGCAGATCGAGGCGGTGGAGCGGTGGATTCGCAATGGGGCGTTGCAGTACCGCTTACCCAGTCAATGTGACAATCGCCCGGTGATGGAGACAGACTTCCCGTCGGCGAAAGAATGTGGCGCCTGCCATCCGCGACAATTCGAACAGTGGTCGCGCTCGATGCACGCTTACGCTCAGCACAGCCCCGTTTTTGAGGCGTTCAATCTCACGCTCGTGGAACGCACTGGGGGAACGATCGGCACCTTTTGCTCGCGTTGTCATACGCCGATTGGAACAGCGTTGGGCGAGAACGCGTCGCGCCGCAACGTGAATCGCTCGCGGATTTCAATGGAGGGCATTTCGTGCGTCGTCTGTCACCGCCGCAAAGACGGTCGCTACAAGTCGAGCGGCAGAATCTCATTCGAGCCCGGGGGTGTGGCGGAGGGATGCGTCTACGGTCCATTCGACGCGACGGCGCCGGCGGGCTCGCAAACTCATCCGTCCGTGAAGCTCTCGTACATCAAGACCTCGCAGTTCTGCGGCGAGTGTCATGACGTCTTCAGTCCGTCCGGCGTGCGGTTGGAGGAGGCCTTCAGCGAATGGCACAACAGCCCAGCCGCCAAACAGGGCGTCACTTGCCAACACTGCCATATGGGACCGGTCCAGGGCAGGCCGTTCGCGGACGAGCAGCGGCCGCTTGGTCCCGCGGCGGTCGTGCCCGGCGCGCCGCCCGGATCCATGCCGCTGCGTCACCTGGCCGACCACACTTTCGCCGGCCCCGACTACTCGATGCTGCCCGACACCGAGTGGCCGGAAAAACTCGACTGGATGTACGAAGTCGACTATCGCGATACGTCGCGTTTGACTCCCTACCAACAGCGGACGTTGTACGAGCTGCGCTTGCGAAATCGAAGGCAGTTGGCGATCGCGCGGGCGAATCGCTACGAAGTGTTGAGCAATGCTGCCGACCTCCACGTCTCCCATCCGCAGTCGGCTGCCGCGGGCGACAAGGTCAAGATTCACGTCGACATTGAGAGCGTTTTCACGGGGCACAGCTTTCCCACCGGTTTCACGGCCGAACGCCAAGTCTGGGTGCAGATCGAAGTCCGCGACGCGCTCGGAAAGTTGGTTTTCGCTTCCGGCGACTTGGATCACAACGGGGACCTGCGCGACGATCACAGTCATGACGTGCTGATGGGCAAGATGCGCCACGACCACTATCTGCTGAATCTGCAGAACAAGTTCATCGCGCTCGGCAACAAGGGCACCGAGCGGTCCGTCATCTTGTCCGTGAATCGCAATGTCGCACCGATCAGTGTGTTCCGTCCAGCTACCGGAATCGCCGCTTCGTTTGGTCGTCCGGTTGGGTTTCGCCTCGCCAAGGGCGCTTTGGCTCCGCTGCGAAGCGCCGGCCGAACTTATGTCGTTGATCTGCCCGACTGTGGCGGGCAATACACGGTCGTCGTGCGACTCAACTTTCGCCACCTGCCGCCGACTTTGTTTGACAGCATCGGCATCCCGCACCTCAAACACCTGTTGGAGATCGTCGTGTTGCGCGAGTACGTCGGCACGATTAGCACGGGCTCGGGAATCCACCCATCGTGGAAGCTGACGCTGCCGACGAATCAACCGCGCGGGCGGGCCGAGTCGTTCTCGGCGCCGGGTCCCGGTGGCGTTCCCGCGCCCCGCATTCAGCGGCTCCCCGCACCTGCGTCCGGCTCCGTCGGCCCCATCCGTCCAGATTCGAACATCGTTCCACCAGTTGCCGCCAATGACCCTAATCCGACTCGATAGCTCGCCCCGGCGCGCGTTCGCTCTGTTGGCCTTGGCAGCTTTCTGCTGTCTGGGCGGGGTCGCGATCGCGCAATCGAGTTCGGCCGCTCAGCCGGCCGCTCGGGCGGCGCGGGATGGGGGAGCGACGTACGCTCAACGAGCCATCGGGATGTTGTCGGCGGAAGGCGAGCGGAACGCAGAATCGTCGAGCCCACTCACACAGGGGCGGCTCATTTCAAGCAACCAGGCGGACATGGCCGTCCGCGCGCTGGCTCGCCAACAAGAGGCGTCTGGCGATTCGCCGAGTCGCGCGTTGCGGGACACAGCTCCTTTGACACCCGGAACGGGCGACTTCCCACCTCTACCTCCCGATCCCTACGCCAGCCGCCAGCCGCCTCTGCCGTCGGTGGCGGAGGAGTTGTATACGCACGGCGGCTCGTATCTCTACCAGCCGGAGGGGGATCGGCTTGGCGTGCCGTCCCACGACGAGGTCCACTTCGATTACCTGCGTCTCCCCGAGTCGTGGCAAGAGCCGCGGCCGGTCGAGGCGTTCTCAGAGTTTCTCGGAGCCGACCCCATCATCCTCAACCCGAACCTGAAATGGCCGGGAGGGTATTCGTGGCATCCGGAGTTCGTCGGATACGGGCGCTACGATGTCTTCGGAGTGGCGTTTGAACAGAACAATCAACAGGTCTACGCCGTGGGCCATCAACTCGAAGCCGAGTTGGACTTGCGGTTGACCGGCACGGAGCGATTTCACGCTCAGTTTCGGCCCATCGGCGACGGCGGTTCCGGCGGTTCGCTCTACAAGTTCAATCGCCCCAGCGGCTACATCGACAATTCGACCGCCGAACCTCAGCGCTATTGGTTTGAGGGAGAACTGCACAGCATGTTGGGCGGCTACCTGGATCCGTTTTCCGTCCTCGACGTCAACGTCACAGCGGGCAAGTTTCCACTCGCACTGCACAACTTCTTCCTCATGAACGATGAGATCCAGGGTGTCGTGCTCAGCAAGAACACTTGGTTCATCGGTCCGTTGAGCAACTTGAACGCCCAGGTGTTCTACGGGTTCAACGACGTCGACACGTTTCCCAACGAGGAAGCTCAGCTGGGCGGCATTCATCTTTCAGTGGACATTGAACGCATCTTTTACGAAGCGACGTACGCCCACGTAGCCCACGAGACCGATTCGCTGCGCGATTCCCATTTCGCCGCCCTCAGCCGCACGTCGCTGCACGGTCCGCTGACGATGACCGCCCGCGTGATGTCCAAATGGGGTGACCAAGGCGGCGCCGGATCCGGTCAACTGTACGTCCTCGAGAACAACTACGTCCGTTACTACGACCACCCGTGGCTGGGCGTCGAGTCGGCGGTTTTCTTCGCCAACGCGTTCGCGGCGTCGGAAGGTTGGAGTTCGATTAGTGGAGGCGGTTTCAATCGAGTGCGCACCGCTTTCGAGGTAAATCCCGCGACCCGTCTCGCCGCCGGCGGACCCGCCTCAACCGACACACTGGGTGTGACGCTGGGCGTGCAGTTGTTTCGCCATCACGAGGACGAGTCGTTCGTGCCCGAGATCGCTTACGAGTCGCCGAACGGGGAGCCCGTCTACGGGGTCGGGCTCCGCTACCTGCGGAAGCTCGGACCGCGCACGTACATCGAGGCGCTGGGGGTGGCCAACTTCTCGGACGACCCGCAGTACGAGCGGAAAGGCGTCATCCTCTCGCACTCGATCGTATTCTGATCGTCGTCGCCGATGGCGCGAGCGCGCTACTTCAAGTTGAAGACGCGATCCATATTCGCCGAGATTTCGGCCAATCGATCGGGGCCTCCGCCGCCGACTTCCGCTGCGCACCAGCCGTAGAAGTTGATTTCCCGCAGAGCCTTGCGGACGTCGGCGAAGTCGAGATCGCCTTCGCCGATCTTGGTGAACTTGCTCTGCTCGCGGGAGAACCCTTTGACGTCCAACTTCACAACTCGCTTGCCGAGTTGCCGGATCCAATCGCCCATCGAACCGTACTTCCAGTGGTTGCCGATGTCGAACTGCATGCCGATCCAGGGAGACTTGAACTCGTCGACGTACTTGACGTACTTCTCCGCGGTCTGTTTGTGGTCGCCGCCGTGATCGTAGAGGAACTGGTTCCACACATTCTCGATGGCAATCACGATGCCCCGCTCGGCCGCCACCGGAATCGCCTGCGCGATGTTCTCGACGGAGCGCTCCCAGATTTCTTCCTCAGGTCCATCGTTGCCATGTCCGACGACGAGCAACACGGTGTGTCCGCCGACCGCGTGCGTGTCGACGATCGCCTTTTTGAGCTCTCCCAGCGCGGCCGCCCTCGTCTCTTTGTCGGGACTGGTGTGGCGAGTCTTCCAGTGGCCGCGACAGACCGAGCCGTCGACGGGAAGTCCGCTTTCGGCGACAGCCGCTCTGACTTCGTCAATGTCGAAGCCGGGCGCGCTCAGCTCAATGGCTCCGAACCCCGCCGCCTTGGCCGCCTTGAATTTATCGGTCAATGAACCGGGCACGCGGACCATGCCAATCTTGAGCGTTTTGTAGAGCCGACCAGCCAAACTGTCGTCCTCGGCCGCGGAGGCGGAGCCGCGGAGCAACACTGGAGCGGCGGCCAACGCGGCGGCGCCTTGCAACATCTGACGGCGCGAAACGGGGGGAGTGAGCGTCATGATGCAATTCCTTCGATTGGCGAGTTGGTTATGGTCGATTGTTGGTTGCGAACAGACGCCAGTAGGATACTGGCGGCCCGCTGACCGCGAAACAAGGTGAGAGTGTTTTTCTCCCGCATTTCATCTCGCCGGCCCCGGCGACTGACCGCCGGATTTCACTATGATGGTGGATTCGCCACACGCGCTGGGGCGACCTCGGAGAACCTTTGGACGAGCGGTCAGCGATGGAAATTCGGCAGCTACTCCGCGACTATTTCGGCCACGCCGATTTTCGCGGACGGCAGGCCGAGGCGATCGAAACCGCGCTGGCCGGACGCCATACGCTCGTCATTATGCCGACGGGAATGGGCAAGTCGCTCTGTTTCCAGATCCCGGCGCTGATGCGGGCGACGCCCGTCGACGCCGGTGGCCCCCGCCATCTGACTCTCGTCGTCTCGCCCCTCATCGCGCTGATGAAGGACCAGGTCGACGGGCTCTGCGACAAGGGGATCGCGGCGGCCTTCATCAACTCATCACTCACCCGCACCGAGCGCGAGAGTCGTTATCGGGCGGTTGGCGGCGGGCAGTTCGACTTGCTTTACGTGACTCCCGAACGGTTTCGCAAGCCCGAGTTTCGGGAAGTGATCGGGAGGCGAGACGTCGGTCTGCTGGCCGTCGACGAAGCTCACTGTATTAGCGAGTGGGGGCACGACTTTCGACCCGACTACACGCGGCTCGCCGAATTCCGCCAACTGCTGGGGAATCCGACGACGATTTCGCTGACCGCCACAGCGACCCCCGAGGTGCAACTCGACATCGTCAAACAACTCGGGTTGGCCGACGACGATGTCGAACTCATCCATGAAGGTATCGACCGACCGAATCTGGAGCTGAGAGTCGAGCACGTTTGGGGACGCGACGAGAAACTTGAGTGGATCGAGCGCACTCGCCGCGAACACCCGGGCTCGGGCATCGTCTATTTCACGCTCATCAAGACGCTGCTCGACTTCAGCGACCGGTTCCGCGACCTCGGCGTTCCCCACGTCATCTACCACGGTGAGCTACCCCGCACGACTCGAAAGGATGTGCAGGATTGTTTCATGTCGCCCGACAGTGAGCTGATGGTGCTGGCGACCAACGCGTTTGGGATGGGAGTCGACAAAGAGGCGATCCGGTTCGTCGTCCACGCCGACTTGCCCAACTCGATGGAGTCGTACTACCAGGAGATCGGTCGAGCTGGACGCGACGGCGAGCCTTCGATTTGCCGGTTGCTTTACGAGGAGGCGGACCTGGCGACTCAAATGGAGTTTCTCGATTGGCGCAATCCCAGCGCCGACTACTACCAGCGCGTCTGGGAGTTGTTGGTTAATGAGCGCGAGAAGGTAGTCGCCTTCGGGCTCGACCACATCCGCGACAAGCTGCCTCGCCACGACCACCGGCTGGAGACGGTGATGTCGATGCTCGACCGCTACGGCGTCGTCGGAGGTAAGTTCTCGCCCCCGGCCGACTATCAAGTTCTCAAGGACCTGCCGATTCAATTGGGTGACGAAGAGTTGCTCGATCGCAAGCGATTGCGCGACCAGAAGAAGCTACTCGCGCTCGTCCAATACGCCAAGCTCGAAGGCGACGCCAAGGCGTACATCCACGAGTATTTCGGCTTGCGGGTCAGGGAGGACTGAACCGCACCGGCCTCACATTGCGAACGGCGTCTTGTGTCGTTTCTGATCGGTCTGATCAGACGGATGTTCGTCTTGATTAAATCGGACGCGAGCGCCCTCGAGATCGACTACTTCTCGCCAATACCGGCTGTCGCTTCCGCGAAACCTCTGCCGATCTGAGCCATAATTTTGGCGCAGCCGAGATAGTGGTACTCCGCGTTGGAGACGCCCTTCTCCAGCGTTTCGAGCTCGCGCTTCGTGAACGCTTCGGCGCGGTGCTTCTCCTGAGTCGCGCGCGCCTCTGCGCGGCTGAGCTGGCGGTCGGCTTGCAGCTTCTTCACCCGCTGCTTCACTTCCGCGTCCCGCGCCCGCAGCTCGACCAACTCCAGATCCCAGTACTTCTCCGTCAGGACAGTCGCCACGTTGCCTTTGAATTCGTCCAGCGCGGCGGGCGCGGCCATGGCGTTGCGAAAGTTCTGATGAATCCCCTTGTAGCGCTGCTGCGGAGGTAGGTACTTGTCGACCGGCCCCCCGGCGCCCATCACTCCAATCACGAACGGCAACTTGGGAGCCCCGAGATCCCGGCGGACGTCGCGAATGAAGTGAGTGAGCACTTCGCTGTACTGATCGTAACCGCCCGGCTTGTCGCGGGTGGGATACGTGCCTCTGTCGACCATGTCGTTCCAGCCTTGGAACCAGACGAAGCCGGCCAGCTCATAGCCCTCGTTCTGATCGTAATCGGGGTAAACGCTTTCGATGTCCGCCAGCACCTTCTTGACGTGGTCGATCGTCAGGCGGTAGTAGTGGCCTGTCGCCTTCTTCTTGGCGGCCTGAATCGCCGCGACGTCCTTGCCCTGTTGCTTGAACCTCTCAAGCTGTTTCTCGTTGAATTCAAACGGCCCTGCGCTCGGCGACCGGAAATCGGTGTGGATGCTCTTGCCGCCCCAGGCGGTCTTGATGATCAGAATCGGTTCGCCCAACGTCTTCTGCATGTAGATGCCAAAGGTCAGTTCCGGACCGATCTTGTTTTCGTCGGCGCCGAAGCCCGTCGTCAACCGACCGCGCTTCTCGCCCCCGCTGGAAAGATACGAGATCCACACGTTCTCACAGACTCGCGGCGCGCCGTCAGCGGTCCGGATCTCGCGCAACAGCGGCGCCGTTTTCGGATCCATGCCGATGTGGTCCAGCGTGCGAACATGAGCGTGACCCTGCATGTTGGACTGCCCGGTGAGGATGAAGACCTTGAGCGGTTCAGCGCCCGCGCCGCTGGTCCACAGGACCATCGCGACGGTGACGACAAGGAAGAGCGGGTTGAGTTTCATGCTGGAGAAAGATCGCTGCAGTCTCATGACTGGACTCCGTATTGTTCTAGTTGTCTCGCGACTCGATTCGCGTAGTGCTCGCCACATCTTACCTCGCCTTGTTCGGGGATTGGGCGACCTGATTCTACGCGAGCACTCTCCCGCAGCTGTCCCAAGCGGGCGGCTTGGTCAGGGTTGCGCGCCGGGCTCGCGCGACGCGGAGGATTTCGACGCTCGCTCGCCAGCTGGTTTTTCATCTCGCAGCAGTTCACCCGCCCGGCCCGCCAACTTGAGGTAGTGGTCGCTGGGCAGCCCTTCGTACGTCAGGAACTTGGCGCCGCCGCCCGCTGGCGGAGCGTTTGTACACTTGAAGATCGCCGTCGCCTCATCGACTTCATCGAACATGGCGACGTAAAGCATGTCGCAGCCGGCGCGCTTCGCGGCGGCGATTTGAGACCAGAAGAAGTCGCCCTTGAGTCGGGGAATCTGATCGAGCTTGCCGCCATTGAGGTTGTGCCAACTGAAGCCGGGAAACACGACTGGCAGAAAGTCAACGCGATTGTTCTCGCACCACGCTCGATCGGGTTGCCATGTTTCTTTGGCGTGCCGAGCCGCTTCGCCGGGCGTTCGATAGCGGCCGATCGTCCACGGGCTGACAATGTCCGCCTCTTTGATGATCCGATGGAGCAGCGGGTCGTCGACCGCGTCGCGGCGACCTCCGCGCCAAAACGACGGAACTCCGAGCATGACGGAACAACCGTCCGACTTGAGCCCCTTCACCAACTCGAAGCACTCTGGCAGGGAATAGTCGCGGCCGTCGCTGAAACCGACGCCCCACACGGCGACCAGAGGCTTTTCGTCATGATGCAGGTAAGTGTCGTCGGCTGTCACCTTTGATTCCGTTCGCAAAGATGTCCAGTCGTCGCGCACGCGTTTAACCTGTCCGGCTCGAAGTCCGCTGAGATCGTACATGACCGCGTAAGTCCGGCCCGATTGCCGGGAGCCTTCGCGAACGTGGGAGAGGACCGTATTGTTGTGTCGCAGCGGCGCATTCCCCGAGAGTCGAGTCGCGAAGCGTTGCAGGAACGCGCCGTCGATCCCGTAGTCGCGCA
>JASMLW010000561.1 GCA_030748485.1 Pirellulaceae bacterium | reverse complement strand
AAGCGAATTGCCCTCGGACGAGGCGCGGTACTCGGACAGCCGCAAGAGCGAAGAGGCGCGGTACTCAGGCAGCCTTAAGAGTGAAAAGTCGCGGAACTTGTACGGCGACACTGGCGGCTCGCCGCAGTATTCCGACAGCCGGAGCAGCGACCACCCCCGGTACTCGAAGAGCTCCAGCAGCGAACCGAAGCGAGATACTTTGGTCGAGATCCGCGACGAACTCCGCGCTCTGCGACGCGACTTGGCGGAACTGACCCGGGTTCTGGGACGAAGAAACTCAGCCGCCAACAAGGCGACTTCAGGAAACTCGGAATCGTCTCCAGTCGACGACACTGGTGGAGATGAGCAGGGCGTTGATTTGAGTAAAGGTCCCGCAGGTGATGGTGCGAGCGATCGGAGCGATGGGGCCGGAACGGAGGGCGCCGCACCATTTGATGGCGGCGGCGACGAGGCAGCCGGCGGCGACGTGAACACCCCCGATTACAACACTGAGTTGACGCCCAACGACGTCGGCCGGCTCCCTTCGAACCTCAACCCGCGCGGTGAGAAACGGTGGAGTCTAACTCTCGCTGCGGCTCAGCAGCTGATTGGCGGCGAGGACGATCTCGAAAAACTGGTCAGACTCGGATTCCTGTCGCCCAACCAACTGGCTGGCCAGCGACGGAAACTGTTGGGCGACGTGAACTCCGCCTACTGGTCGATCTGGAAACATCAGATCAGCACCGAGATGCTCGAGCAACATCGCGCGCGAGCTCGTCAGGCTTGGCAGGAGTGCGCGACGGAAGACGGACCACTCTGGCGGCGCAGCTTTTTCGACCTCCGCGATCGGCAAGCGAAAGAGCAAAACCAGCTGCTTGCCGCCCGAGCTCGTCTTCGCTCGCTGCTCAGCTTGCCCGAGACGGATGGCCGCTACATTTACGCCACCACGACGCCGGCCGACGAACTCTACTTGCCCGCTTGGGAGGAGCTTCGCCAAGCCGGAGTTGAGCGTAGCGCCGAACATCAAAAGCTCGTTGCGAGACGGATCCGCACGGCCGCCGACGAGGCCGCAATGAACCATATCGAATTGAACATCGCACACAATCTGGCCGAGAGGTTGCGAGATCTCCACGCCGTTCAAGCGGGCCTGCGGACTGATCGCCAACGCTACGAGGCGGCGCAGAGAGACTGGGCGTCTGGAGCGTCCACGGCGCCGGCTCGCGTAGCCCAATTACAGAGGTCAAGCAACGCTGTTTTGTCACTCATCGAACATCGAGCCGAGCAGACGAGCGCCTACGCGGCGATCGTCGAGATCACCGGTCACCTCAGCACTCCACGCGAATCTGAGCAGGGCGACCAAGTCGTTACTGAGACTGGTGATAAGGTTGATTCGACTCCGCCTGACGACATCCCTCCGGATGCCAGGTTTTGAGCACGCAAGTCGAACGCTCTGTTGGGCTATAGAATCTCGGGCGGCAACTCAACGAGCCAATTCAAATTGGCGATTCCGTCCCTCTACCTTGTTGGCGACGTTGGCGACAGCGACGACATCGAGAGCACAGTCCTTCCAAACCTCGCTCACCTTGAGACGGCCGGTGTCTCGCAGTGGGTGAGTAGGCGTTTCCGAGGGCAGCTAGCTGACAAATGCTGGCGCCGGATTTCGCCCAACTCCTTTCCCGATCTTTTCTTAGGTCGGTCGGAACTGGTGAGGCTCTGGTCGCGTCCAAAGCGTGATTGCGTGCGCGATTTCGAGTCGGCCTGCGCGTGGTTAATCGATCGTAAATGATGACTTGGGCGTCATTTACGGCACTCTACCCAGGTCATGGCTGGCCGGGAGGGTGGCCGCATTGAGGCATCCACCCAGCGACCGATCGCGTCGGGTTTCGGTCGAGTTCGGTGTTTAAAATAAGAAATCTGGGCAAATTATTCAAAACAGGGCCATTTTGTTGAATCACCTTCGGGTGCGACTATAATCGCTAGAATCGACCAAAGTGTTTGACGTTATGTCCATTCCTGTCAGGACTTAGGCCCATCAAGGCCAACCGACTACGCACTCAACCAGGCGATTGCCGCCGGATTACGCACTTACTAGGCATATGACATAGCCTAGCAGAGGGGTTGTTTATGACCACGCGACGTTCCGCTTCCTCCCCCGCGTCCAAGACCCGCAAACGGCTGAACAAGCGCCGCGCCGAGCTTCGTCGCCGCGCCGAACAGCGTCGTTTGGAGTTGGAGAAACTCGAGGATCGAGTGGTTTTGACGGGACCGCAGTTGGCGGGGATTCTGCCCAACGGCGAAGAGCTTCTCGACACGGACGGGACGACGCGACTGAACATCGCGCCCCGCGAGCTGACGATCTCATTTGACGAGACGCAGCAGTTCAACGACGCGGCCATCCAGGACAGCATTCGCTTGATTCGATCTGGCGGCGACATGGCCTTTGGCGACGCCAATGACGTGGTGATCACGCCGGGCTTTCTGGGTTCGCGGGACGCGCCGAACGGGCATCAGATCGTGATGCGTTTCCAGGATTCATTGCCCGATGATCATTACCGGGTGGAGTTGTTCGCGTTCGACGACGGTTCCCAGAACATCACTGCGTTGCGGAACATCAACGGGGAGGTGTTGCAATCGCCGCAGGGGTTGGATCGCATTTCGGTCGATTTCGAATTGGATCTGGGAGCCCAGATCATCTCGGTCGTACCTCAGCCGATCCGCCGCGACCCGAACACGGGCGATTTGATTCAGGACGACCAGCAGATCGTCGTTTACTTCAACGACGACGATTTGCACGAGGAGAAGGTCGCCACGGGGGACAAGAACCCGGACCCGACGGTGGTCGATCCGGCCTTCTACCAATTGCATTTCACGAACGACACGGCCTCCAACCAGGACGACTTGGCTCTGTTCGGTCCGAATGGTTTCGCCAACCCGCAGAGCGTGGTGTACGACCCCGCTTTGGACGTGGCCGTTTTGACCTTCGCGCAACCGTTGCAGAATCTTTCACCGACCGGCGGAGCAGCCACTTGGCGATTGCGAATTGGGACGGACGAGGCGATTGCGGCGCCGCCCGATCCTCCGGTCGACTTGCTCGGTCCGGGGACAGCGGATGTGGGCTTTGACATTTCCTTGTTGTTTCCCGATGACAGCTTGACGGAGAGCCAGCAGGAGATCATCCGCGACGCGGCCGATCGGTGGGAGCAGATCATCATCGGCGACCTGCCGAACGAAGGCCTGATCGACGACATCGAGATCACCGTACGAGCTCAACCGGGCGACGGTGTGGGCGCGAATTGGATCTTGGGCGACAGCGGCCCGACAGCCAATCGGCGAGATTCGTTTTTGCCCTACAAGGGCGAGATCCGGTTCGATTCGTTTGACGTTCGCGATCGCGAAATTCATCAGCAACAGGTCGAGGCGGGATTGTTGCCGGACTACAACGTGCCGACCCTCTTCGAAACGGCGGCTCGCGAGATCGGCCACGCGTTGGGATTTCGCCGCATCTGGGACGAGTTGGGATTGATCCAAGGCGCGGGCACTGCGGATCCGCGGTTTTCCGGGGCGATTGCGACGGCCGAGTACAACGCGGCGCTGAACATCAGCGGCGTGTCGGTGCCTCTGGAGAACACGACCGATCGAGAAGATCTGTTCGGCACATTCGACACTCGCGAGACTAAATGGCGGGAGCAGTTCTTCGAGCCGACGACCAACGGCGGCGATCTGACTGTTTCCACGCTGCAAAACGAACTGTTCAGCGGATACTTGTCCCAGCCCGAGCTTCCCACGATGCGGCAGCCGCATCTGATCAGTCGAGTCACGATCGGCGCGTTCGCCGACATGGGATACGAAGTCGACCTGAACGCGGCCGACGATATGGTGAACCAGCTGCCGTACATCCCGCCCGTCGAGATGGCGGCGACCGACGAACCGGGTTCCAGCTTCGACACAGCATTTGATCTTGAGCCGAATCTCAATACGACCCTGGGAGTGACCGTCAGCGCGTTGGTCCATTCGTCGATCGACGACAGTTTCCATTCGAACGGTTTGATCAACGTCATCGCCGACGGCTCGCACCTCGTCGACGGATCGTTCTTGATCATTCGCGCCGCCGACGGCGACGAGCACCTGTTTGAGTTCAACGATTCGTTGAACCCGGGATCTCCGACGCTCGAAAATCCGGGCGCGGGGACAAGCCTCGTGCCGTTCACGGTCAACGACACGATCGAGCAGGTTCGCGATAGTCTGTTCACGGCCATCGACGCCAACGGCATCGTGGCGGTCAGCAAGTTCTCCGACCACTTCATTCTGCTGGACGGCGACAGTCACGACTTGCGATCGAGCGTCCGATTGAGCGGCAACATCGCCGGCGTGACGACGATGGATCCGTTGCTCGTGAACTTCGACGAAGCGGGCGGGCAGGACGAACCAGGGCACCGCGACAATCAAGTCGAGGAGCACATCCGCGGTGATCGCAAGGATGTGACCAATGGAATTACGACCGTCTATTACAACTTCAAAGACCACTACGGCTTTGACATCGACGGCAACGCGCTCGACAACACGATCACCGAAACGCAGAAGCTGCGCGCTCGGGAAATCTTCGAACTGTACAACAATTTTCTGGGCGTGCAATTTGTCGAGACGGCGTCGGAGGGAATTACGATCGTCACGGGCGATATGCGGGCGGTTCGCGAGGACGTGCCCACCGGCCCGGGCGATGCGTTGAGCATTTCCGGCGGCGGCATCGTCGTGATGGATGCGGCGGAGGCGTGGAACGACGACTTCGGCGGCAATTGGTATCGAGAAGCCACCCGTCAGATTGGCAAAGCGCTCGGCATGGGCAATTCGTTCGAACTGCCGCTGGGTACGGTTCAGGGCCTCGATCTCGAATCCCCGCTGGCCTCGACGACCAATCCCGACGTGGGCGTCGTCAACACGGCTCGACCCGAACCGGTCTTCCCCGGCGACCACGATTTGGTCCACGGCGAACGGCTGTACCGGCCCGAGCAGAACGATCTAGACATCTACCGCATTCGTTTGGACGAGTCCGGTTTGCTTTCGATCGAGACATTCGCCGAGCGGTTGGCGAATTCGAGTCCGTTGGACACGACGGTCACTCTGTGGACCACGAAGGTGGACACCAACGGCAACATCATCTTCGACTCGGACGGCCGCGAGCGGCAGCAGTTGATCGCCCGCAACGACGACTACTTCAGCGAAGATTCGTTCCTGCAACTCGAGCTCGACGCCGGTGTCTATTTCATCGGCGTCAGCGCCAGTGGCAACGACACTTATGATCCGACGATCGAGAACACCGGTTACGGTGGTAAGACGGAGGGCGACTACGATCTGCGGGTGTCGTTCCGGCCGGCCTCCGACGATGGAATCATCGACGATACGAGCGTGCGTCTGGACGGCGACTCCGATGGACGACCCGGCGGTGAATACAACTTCTGGTTCCGCACTGCGCAGCCCTCGGATGGAAATCCGATCGGCACGGGCGATGCGGTCGTCTACGTCGATAAGGTCAACGAACCCCCGGTCGGTCAGGCTCAACCCAACGGCACGCTGGCGAACCCCTTCAACACGATCGTCGACGCGACCGATTTCATCTCGACCCGTCGGGCGGGCGATCCGGAATCTGAATTCATCATCCGCATCGTCGGCAACGGCGGTTCGGACGACGACCTCCGCACGGTGGGCGACAACGCCCCCTACGAAATTGGTTTTCGACCTCCCTTCAATATCCCGTTGGAGGACGGCGCGCGACTGGACGTTCCCCCCAACACAGTTGTGATGATCGACGAAGGGGCCGTGCTCAAATTCCGCGGCTCGAGCATCAACGTCGGCAGCGAGTCGCCGGCGATCGATCGCAGCGGCGGAGCCGTACAGTTGCTCGGCACGCCATTCCTGCTCAACGACGCCCGCGACGACTTCCTCCGCAACGGCTTGAACGATCCGGTTGTCGGTTCGGTCTTCATGACATCGTGGGACGACGAGGCGATCGGCGCGGACACCAATCCGGCCGCCGCACAAGATCCGGCTCGCGGCGACTGGGGCGGCGTACTGTTCCGCACGGACCAGGAAAACGTCGAGGCCCGCAAGCAGTGGGAAGACTTGGGGATCTTCCTCAACTACGTCAACCACACAGACTTCCGTTACGGCGGCGGCAAGATTGTCTTGAATTCGGTGCAGACCACCGTCGCGCCGATCCACATGATCGAAGCCCGTCCCACGGTTTCTTTCAACACGTTTACGGAAAACG
>JASMLW010000560.1 GCA_030748485.1 Pirellulaceae bacterium | reverse complement strand
CGGCTGGGGCTGGTTCAGCGGGTTTCGCGAGCGGAGCTATCCGCACACCACGGCGGTCGTAGTTCGCGGCTTACTGATCGCTCAGCAAAACGACGTGCCACTGGTGCCCGGCGTGCTCGAACGCGGCGTTAAGTGGCTCGAAAAGTACCAGGCTGAGCAAGTCCGCAAGCTCAAGAACGCGGACGGAAAAGTCAAACCGTGGAAACATCACGCCGACAATCTCGACGCCTACGCGTTTGGCGTGCTGACCGACGCCAAGCGAAACAATCGCGACATGCTCAACTTCCTCTATCGCGATCGCAACCACATCAGTGTGTTCGCCAAGGCCATCTTCGCGCAAGCTCTCTACCAACTCGAAGATGAGCAGAAGTTGGCCATGCTGCTCCGCAATCTCAAGCAGTACCTGGAGATCGATGAGGAGAATCACACGGCTTACCTCGACATGGACGGCGCGCCCTATTGGTACTGGTACGGCAGCGACATCGAGGCCAACGCGTACTACCTGAAGCTGTTGAGCCGAACGGATCCGGAAGGCGATGTGCCGCCGATGCTGGTGAAGTACCTGTTGAACAATCGCAAACACGCCACCTACTGGAAGTCGACGCGCGATACGTCGCTGTGCGTGGAGGCGTTCGCCGATTACTTGCGAGCCACGAAGGAGCTGGATCCGGAAATGGTCGTCGAGATTTGGTTGGATGGGGAAAAGCAGAAGGAAGTCGCCATCGATCGCGAAAACCTCTTCTCGTTCGATAATCGCTTCGTCTTGGCCGGTAAGGACGTCGCCGACGGCAGCCACCAGGTCGAGATTCGTCGCCGCGGTCGCGGACCGGTCTATTTCAACGCCTATCTGACCAACTTCACGCTCGAGGACCACATCGAAAAAACGGGCCTCGAGGTGAAGGTCGAGCGGTTCTACTATCGCTTGATTCCCGAGAAGGCGACCGCCGCTGTCGTCGGATCTCGCGGCCAAGCTCGACAACAGGCAGTCGAGAAATACCGCCGCGAACGAATCGCCAACTTGGGCAAGCTCAAGTCCGGCGACTTGGTGGAAATCGATCTTAAGATCACAAGTAAAAACGACTACGAGTACTTGTTGTTCGAAGACATGAAGGCCGCCGGTTTTGAACCGGTCGAGGTGCGCAGCGGTTACAGTGAAAACCCGCTGGGCGCCTACATGGAGCTGCGCGATAACCGCGTCTCATTCTTTGTTCGCCAAATGCCGCGCGGCGAGTACAGCTTGTCGTACCGCATGCGAGCGGAAACGCCGGGCCGTTTCAGCGCGCTGCCCACGCGGGCGTCCGCCATGTACGCTCCCGAACTCAAAGGCAACTCGGACGAGATCAAGGTGATCATCGAGGACTAGGTGCGGGCCGGCTGTTGCGCTACAACTGGCAGTCGTGGAAGGCGTGTTTCGCGCCGTCCAGCGCGGCTCGCTGCACGGATAGGCGGCGGCTGGGCAAGTCCATCAGCAACGTGGCGACCGTGCCGAGGGGACCGATCTCGGGGTGGGGCGTGAAGCATCGATGGATGGGCCA
Source organism: Pirellulaceae bacterium (assembly GCA_030748485.1). Lineage (GTDB taxonomy): Bacteria > Planctomycetota > Planctomycetia > Pirellulales > Pirellulaceae > JASMLW01. The sequence goes on along the minus strand of JASMLW010000560.1, from coordinate 12,026 downwards.
GTCCGTCGATTGATCGTGCAGTAACTCAATGATCTGCCGCCTCGACCCATCGCCGCCGCCGGCCAAACGCTGTGAAGTTTCCAAGCGAGTGAACGAGCACTCGTACGACCCACGATTCGGGTTGACCGGTTTCGTCTGGTAGTGATTCGTGTGGAAACTCCAGTCGCCCGATGTCGCCGGCTCCCAGACTCCATCCGCTGTGAACTCGAAGTTCGCCGAATTCCCATGAGCGTCGCCGACCAGCAGATTGCTGGCCTTGCCGCCGCCAGCCGCGCGAATCCGACGGCGCGCCGTTTCGAACGACGGCGACTCCAACACGGCCCGCAGCACGATATGAACGGGTAAGCCATCGAGCGGGCCGTCGCGGCGGAGGATGTTCAGGCAGACTCCCAGACCATTTGAATTGAATCCGACTTTGCCGATGATGCCCGGTTCCGTCATCGTCAAGATGCGAAGGCCGTTCTCGAGCTCGATTGTCATCAACGTGACAAGATCCAGCAGGTGAGGCGACCAGTCCCAATTCTGCGCGAGCGTTCCGCTGGGAGCGTGATAGAGGGCTGTGCATTCGGCGGCGTCGAGCTCGAGTAGCTCGCTGCGAGCATTCAAGGCGTAGATCCACTCCGGCTCGACTGATGCAGCGCGGGCGATCGACTCGATTTCCGCCGTGAAATCGCTGTCACATTCGCCGCCGTACTGGGCGATTTGTCGCTTGCAGTTGCGCGCCGAGCGGCGGATCTCCGATTCCGGCAAGTCGAAAATGCTTCGATAGAATTCGATCGCCTGGCGTATCTGGTCGCGCAGCTGCTCGCCGTGTTGCTCTCCTCGCTCTATCGGGCCGCCTCGAACGGTCAGTTCCCGAAATCGATCAGTGGACATTCGACTGCGGCTCGGCGAGTACGTCGATCCCAATGCGTGATGAGATTCTAATGCAAGCCGTTCACGAAGATGCGGGCAGGATCGTTTCGGAAAGGTGGCCTGTGTAAGTTTGAAACAGCGCACGCGGCTCCGAGCACTGAAGCCTCCGACAAGCTTCGACCGCGACCTCGAAAAACAACCAAAAAAGTAGCGGCCCCCTCGGTCAAGACTAGGGGCAGTATAGTCTCGATGAGGGAGGCCGCTGGGATGGATAGACATTCATATCGGGCGGAATGTGGTTCCACTTGAGTTGAGAATCTTACCCGCCGGTGGCCGTCCGTTGTTGTCGCTACGGAACTCATGTCACAGTGCGACATTGCACTCGTAGGAGGATATTACCACATCCTTTCTTGTCGCCGCGAACCGTCGCCGCGAACCGTCGCCACTGGCCGTGGCGGGCGGATGACTTCAATCAAAACGATTGGTTTTCAGTCGATTTGACGAACCGCCCAGAGGTGGGGGTGAGCGGTTCTCTTTCAAGACGGCGAGTCGGTGCGACGAGCTTCCCAGGTCCGCACGACCGCCTCCCCATCGAGGGGCATCGTGGTTGCGGGAGGGCCCCAAACGGCAGCTTGGTTCGCCGCCTTGATGCGTTCGTTGAGCGATTCGACTTCCCTCCTCACCTCACCGGCGGTCGAGGAGCCTCCGATTCGTTCCAACGTTCGTTCCAGATCGAGCCGGATCTCCAGGGCCGGGGGGAGGACCTGCAGCCGTTCTCGCTCGAGCTTCTTTCTCACCCACCAGAGATCGTCGTCGGGGTCGCCCAATTCCATGGGACCTCTCGGCAAGTTGTCAAACTCACCTTCCTGCTGCGCGGCGAGGATCAAGTCTTCGATGAACGACTCTCGCTTGCGACGATCTTTCGGTACTTTCTTCGTCATCGATGTTCGGCCGCGCTGGTGGGTTGGGATCTGTGCTCCTGGTTTTATTGGTCTCAGGAAAGAAATTCGCCAGGGGAAAACCGCAGACATTGCCGGGGATTCGCGGGGATTCCGGTCTTCGCACAAGCCCTCGAAAGTCAGTAGCGCAGGCCCAACACGAACTCGGACCACTCCTCTTGGAACTTCTCCATGTCTTCGACATCGAGCACTTTTTGAAGTGTCTCGTACCCGGACGGGTCGTCTTTGGCCGCCTTCTGAAACTCGTGGTAGAACTTGACGAGCAACCCGTGCTGCTGGAGGTAGTAGCAGAGGTAACGCGCCTGCGAGTAGTTGGTGCCTGGATCCTCGGAATAGAATTCGCGGCGGGTGGTTTCGCAGAGCGTCTTGAACGTCGGCACTTCGTAGTCTTCTTTGCGGATCGCTTCCTGCAGACCGCGCAAGCGCCAGTTTGTGAGTCCCCAAATGTGGCCTCGGCGGTCCTCGCACTGCTCGTACAGGGACCCCATCCCTTCATTGAGCCAGGAGGGGCAGCGGGAGAAATTAGCGGCCATGAACGGGTGCACGATCTCGTGGACCAGCGTGCCGCCACCCGTGCTGATATCCATGACCAGCGCCTTCTCTGAAGGTGAGTAGTAGCCGTAGGGAGTGTGCGGTCGGGAGCGAAACAGGTCGTAGACATTTTGTTTGTAACTGCGTTTTCCGCCGAACAACCAGACCGTGATGACGTGATCGGGATCGTTGCTGAAGTAGTCTTGCTTGAGTCTTCGGACGGCCCAAGCGATCGTCCCTTCGGCTCGACGCCTCACCATCCGGGGAGATTCGTCGCCGACGACGACGAAGGGTTTCTCCAGGACGATGTGGAAGCTGCTGACGATACGAGGTTCGAGCTTTTTCGGCTCATACTCCTCACCGGCCTCTTTGGCCTTCGCGACTTTTTCTCTTTCGGCGGCGATTTCCGCCTCGCGTTCTTTCTTGAGTTCGATTTGAGTCGCCTTCAGTCGCGCGAGGTTGGCTTTGAGGGCGAGGATGTGTTGAGCGTAGTCGGCGTCGGTCAAAGTGCGCGCGGCTCGGCCCGCGATCAACTCCCCCGGATCGAGGCGCATCCGGATCACCGTCCACCGATTCGCGTCGTACTTCAACGGCCACAACGCCAGCAGAGTATCCCGTTTCATACGGCGATGTCCGCCCCGGTCGACGGCCGGCTCGTGGTAGACAATCTCATCTTTGGCGTCGTCGTAGCCAATGACCAGCCGAAAATGCTCGGTCGTCTGTGGCCGTTCGTCGTAGTGCATGCAGAGGATCGACGGAACGCCCCTCAGCAGGTCGGCGTGCATGTCGGCGAACAAATCATCCAACTGCCGCGCGGCGTTGTTCGCGGCGATTGTGTGCCAGACAGGTCCTGTGCGAAAGCCGATGCGGCTCAACGCGCGAGACAACTCGCGGGTGTAGCAGCCGCGCCCCTCGAGCGGATCCAGTCCCGCTTGATCGAAGACGAAGTCTTGATCTTTTTGATGTCCCAGTTTCTTCAGGAACATCTCCGCGCACGCTTCGCCACAGAAATCGGGTTTCTGTCTGACATGCGGGATGTCCTTGATCAGTACGGTCTTGTAGCGTTCGGAATCGGATTGAGCCTGTGCGGAAACTGCGCAAAGTGAGCTGGCGAGCACTAGCCATCCGATCGAGACGGTCTGTCGTTTCATCGTTGTTCCATCGTTGTTCCATCGACTGTTGTAACGGCCTTCCGGCATTTTCATTGTTGAGCGAGCTAGTCGTCAACAACAGTTCGACAGGTGCGACGAGCCACTCCCCGCTGGAGTGTCCTATTGGTAAGATGTGCGACTCGCGATCGAGGAACGGCCTCGAGGAGCCTCGAGGAACGGCCTCGCGTTAGTTTCAAATTCGAGTGATGCGGCCGATGAAGGCAATTGCTGTACGACCCGGAGAACCTCAGAGTGCTCACCTTCGCGACATCGATGCGCCTCGCGTTGACAGCATCGACCAGGGGCGGGGTGTGTTGGTCAAAGTGCTCAAGGTCGGCGTCGACGCGACCGACCGTGAGATTAACGACGCATTGTACGGCGATGCTCCTCCCGGCGACGATTACCTGGTCTTGGGACACGAGTGTTTCGGGCGCGTCGTAGAGGTGGGCCCGAGCGTCCGACGCGTGAAACCGGGCGATTATGTAACGGCGACCGTCCGTCGTCCCGGCGGGTCGATCTACGACCTCATCGGGACGAACGACATGACCAGCGAGGAAGTGTATTACGAGCGGGGGATCAATCTGCTGCACGGCTTCTTGACTGAGTATTTTGTCGACGACGAGGAGTTCATCGTCAGAGTCCCGGAGCAGATGAAGCACCTGCACGTTTTGATGGAGCCAATGAGTTGTGCGGCGAAGGCCGTCCAACAAGCCTACGATGCTCAACAGCGGATGCGAGTTTGGCGGCCGCAGCGGGCCTTTGTGATGGGGGCGGGACAGATCGGGCTACTGACGACCCTGGCTCTCAAGTTGCGGGGCCTCGAGGTCTTTACGGTCGCCCGTTCTGAGCCGCCGACATTGAACGCCCAAATCGTCGCCGGGCTCGAGGCCCATTACGTGAGCACCAGGCGAACTCCGATGGAGCAGCTCGTGGACGACGTCGGCAGGGCCGACCTGATCGTCGACGCCACCGGCTCCAGCGAGATCGCCTTCAAGAGCATGGAGTGGCTGGGCCACAATGGAGCTCTCGTCTGGACCAGCATCACCGGCGGCGCCGAGGAGACGACCATTCGCTCCGATTCAGTGAATCTTCAATGGGTGCTCGGCAACAAACTTCTGCTCGGCTCGGTGAACGCCAACCGAGGCCACTTTGAATCGGGCATCCGCGATCTCGCGCTCGGCGAGATGATGTATCCGGGGGTCGCTGAGAAAATACTCACCAACCCTGTCGACGGTCTCGAGAACCACGCCGAAATGATGCGTCTGCTGGTCGAAGAGAAATCTGCTTTGAAGGTGTTCGTCAACGTCGCGGAAGATGATTGATCGTCGAACCAAGAGCTGACGCCAGAACTCGCCGTTGTTCGTCGGCAACGCGGGCTTGGCTAGTGTCGGCGGCGGGCGGCGACTTGCCAATGTTTGAGGTCGCAAGCGACGCCGGGAATGGTGTCGGTCAGGTCGATCGTGAACTGGAATTGGTGGTCGAGTTGGTCGTGTTCGTGCGGATGGAAGAAGGTCAGCAGAGCGGTCCAGAACTCATCACCGGAGCCATCCTGCTGTGTCAGCTCCAGTGATTCCAGGTGTTGGCCCGAAGCCGAAATCTGTGTGATCTCGCCGAGCTGAAACGCCGTCGTCGCGGCGAAGTTGTAGGCTCGGTCGCAAGCCGCGAGCCCCGGGTTGTTGAGAGGCTGCGAGATCGGCGCGGGCAAGTCCTGGCTCGCCCTCCGCACTTCGTTCATCGTCACCGACGCATTCAACGCCACCACATTCCAGTTGTACATACCGGAAATCTCGGGCACCAACACGGGAACTTCATGGCCGCCCTGCAGTGTGATCGTTCCGTCCAGATGCCCCGGTAAAGAGACCCATGGAGTGCCCAAGAATTGTTGCTCGAGCAGAAACTGAATCAGGACGTGATAGCCGTCCATCGCGAACGGTCCAGACGGGCAGATCGCGTACAGCGGCCGCTCGTTCTGCACCAAAGTCCAGATGAGCCGCTCGGCGTAGGTCGCGTTGTGCATCAGTCCGCTGAGCAAGTGTCGCCGACCCTTGGAATAGTAAAATGCTTCCTCGCTCGGTTGCGCCGGCTGGTCGACGTGAACGCCACTGAACAGCCCGTAGGGAGGCGCCGAACCGACAGGTCGCTGGGCTCCCAGATCTCTCGTCTGCCCAAACGGAGGAATCGCCTCCGCGGCCTTCAAGTTCGGCTCGTCGTCGACCGGCGGCGAATCACCTCGCTTGATCACCCGAATCGGTTGCTCCCCCTGCCACTCCTCCTGAGGACGAACGACTGAGCGACGCTCGAGTATCACCCCGAACTGCGGATGGACAGACACTCGCACACGTAGATGATCGGGACAGAACTCGTTGAACCAAGGCTCAATCCGGTGCGCCAACGGAGGGTAGATCTGCCGTAGGAACCCCAGCATCTCATTGGGGTCATAGGGTCGCGCGACACCGATCGTTTCGAACGAGCGGCGATTGGCCTCGGTGCCGAAGTCGTAACCGACCTGTCCCACTGCGTAGACGCGTTGGCGTCCATTCGCGGAAGCAGCGGCGGTGACGCGACGGTCCCTGGGATCGAAAGAGCGCTCAGCCATTCATTAAGCTCGCCGTCATGGTGTCGATCTTCTCGTGCGCGGAGCTGCCCCTTGCATCATGAACCAGGCCGCTCCGTGCGCCTAGCTAGTCGAGCAAACCGGCGGAAGATTCGCCCTTTCTGCGGACTTACCGCGTCGCGGCGTAGGACTTGCTGAGCGATCATCGCGGCGGCTCCGCTCGCGGCCAGAGTTTTGTTGAGAACTCCGGGCTCCGCCAGCTGCGACTGCGAGGTGTCGTCTGTCGCGGATTGCTGTTCGTCTTCCACCTGGGCTTCGTCAGTCTGTTCGTCCGACTCCGATTCCTCCTTGTCCTCTGCCTCTCCACCCTCAGTGGGTTCGCCGCCGTCACTCGTGTCCCCGCCAATTCCATCATCGGTGGGCGTTTCGGAAGACTCCTCGGTTGTGGACGGCGAGTCGGATTGATTCTCGTCAACGGCAAACCGCTCAACAACTTCTCCGTTTTGAAGTCGCACGTCCAGCACTAATTCGCGTTGTCCGTCCGCCCCAATGCGGTAGAACCGGTAGCGGTTGTCGGGCAATGTTTGAATCAGATGCGGCAGTTCGCCGGCGACGTTGGGTCCGTCGGCGATCGCTGGGGCTCCCGCGCCGTCTCCGACTGTTTCGACGACGAACTGCGGCGGTCCACCATGGTGGCCGTCGAGCGACGTCGTTTCATCGATTGTCTCGGCGATGTCGTCAGCGAAGCCCCCGTTGTCGTTGGAGGCGAACACGCTGGGGTCGCCTTGGGGCGTCTCCAAAGGCGGACGCTCCGGTGACGGCGGCGAGGGCGTGATGATCGAGACGATGACGGTCGTCGACAGAGGAGTTCCGCGATCACCATCTGCGAATAGCTGAATGCTCGGCGCATGTGAGATCGTTAGCTCCACTGGCAGCGGGTCAGCCTGGGTGTAGGCGAACTCCAGGTCGTACTGATGGTGGAAGCGGTGAATGTTGTTCGGGTCGACGACGATGTTGTCGAACGGAGGACCGGTGCCGTTGCCGCTCGTATTGCTCTGCGGCGGAAAGGTGTCGTTCGTCCCGTCTTGCCAGGCGATCGCGACGACGAAATTCGTCTCCTCGTCCAGGACGCCTATTTCGAGAATCGAGGCGTCGAGGTCCACGTTGCCGGCCAGATCGACGTTGACTCCGGGGAATGCTTCCGGCGACGAAGCGTCGACCAAGGGGCGAGCGTTTGTGTATTGCGCGTCGGCGCTTTTTAACAGAGCTCCGTCGGCAACTTGCACATCTCCGCCGGCGTAGATTTCGATTCGCCCGGCGCCGTCGACTTCGACATCGTAATTGGCCGGCGAGTTATTGAGAACTACGTCCCCGCCTGCGTCCAAGAGGAGATCGGAGTTCGCTGAGTAGATGGCGCCGGAGACGATGATGTCGCCGCCCGACCGCGCGTCGACTCCGCTGGCGGTGATGTCCGAGTCGATGCCGATGGCCCCGTCGGACTGCCAGACGACCGCTCCTGTCGACTGCGTGGCAGCCTGTTGGTGAATCGCACCGTCGGACGAAACTCGCGAGTCACCGCTCGTCTGATTCAGTCCCGCGAGGGAGACGTCCCCGTGCGCGTCCTGTACGTCCAGAACACTCACTTGTAGAACCCCCAATTCGACGAGTCCAGACTCGACAATAGTCAGACCGCCTCCTCCGGAAACTCCGGCCGTGAGGTCGACATCGCCTTGTCCGGAGTCGATCACCAGGGGATGGGTGCTTAGATCGACGGAGCCAATCGCGACAGCTCCGCCCGCAGTCTGGTACGTCGAGCCGCCGATCAACGTGATGGGCGACTGAAACAGGAGGTCGTCGCCCGTCGTCGTCAAGTCGACGGCGGTGAAGACGTCACCCGCTCCCGTTTGTGCGAAGGGGCCGTCCAGGTCAGCCGTTGTGTCAGCCCATGTCAAATCGCCTCCGTTGACGATCGACAGCGCCCCGCCCTGTTGGGACGAGAGATCACCGTCCAACTGCACGGCTCCGGCAGTCGAGATGTTCGCCGACTGACTGCCGAAGTGGAGTTCGCGTTGAAAGTGCGCCGAGTTGGCGAGAACATCGATTCCGCTGAGCCGCGCCGATTTCCCCACATCACCCTGCCCGTCGATGTCGCCGCCGCCCGCGTCGACAGTCAATCGGAAGGAGCCGTCGACCGCCGCCAACGCGATGTCGCCGCCATTGCTGTTGAGCGTGACCGAACGGGTCAACTGCGTGCCGTCCCCGATCGAAATCGCATCGTCGGTTGTCGTCAGATCGGCTCCCCATTGGACGGCCCCGCCCCCGCTTTGCGCGAAGGCTCCGTCGACGTCCCAGGTCGAAGCGGCGACGGTCAGCAACCCGCCATTGGCGATTTGGAAAGAACCGCCGCTCGTCGTGGTAACGTCCTCGGCGAGCAGCACGGTGTTGGCTGAATTCAAACCGATTCCACCCGCGCCCACTTCCACATTGGAAAGTAGTTGAATCGACCCGGCGGACGAGACGGCTAGCGCCGCCAGCGGATCGGAGCCGCCAATGGCGCTCGAGAAACTCACACCTCCCGTGCCCGCCGCGATGGAGAGCGAGTTCGCGCCGTCGACGATCGCCGCCAACGCAACGTCGCCGCCTGCGACTCCGGTGTCGAACTGCGCCGCACCGGTCAGCTCGACGGCGTTGCTGAAGTCGATGTCGTCCGCCGTGGTCGACAGGTTTCCCGACCAGCGAACGACGCCGCCTCCCGTTTCGTCAAATGGTCCGTCCAAGGCGAATCCGCCCGGACTCACCGTCAGATCGCCGCCGTGAACGAGGTCCGCCGCACCGCCGGATGTCGTTGATACAGAACCCGCAAACGACGACGCGGCGATACTGGCCGTCGTGACTCCGCTCCCGCCGACATGGACTTCGCCGCCGAAATCGATGTTTTGAGCTGAGGCGTTGAGGCCGACCAATCGCGTGCCGACGCCCACGTCGGCGGCGAAGGAGGCGTCGCCGCCACCCGCCGCGACCGCGATGAGAAAGCCGCCATCAACTGTGCCGCCAAAACGAATGTCGCCGGCTCCGCCGCTCGTGTTGACCGACGCATTCGCCGTCAGTGCGACGTCGCCGTCAAACATCGCGTCGTCGTCCGTCGTCGCGATGTTTCCACCCAGCGACACGGAGCCCGAGCCGTCTTGATGAAAGGCTCCGTCGGCCGAAATCACCGCGCCGTTGCGGATGGTGAGCACTCCACTGTTGCTGATGGTGACCGTCCCGCCGCTGTCGGTGTCGATGTCGCCAACCCGAGTCGCCCCGGTCGCATCGATGTCCAGCGTCTGAGCAGCCACCGAAATCGCTCCCTGAAGGTCGACGTCGCGGGCCGTTATCAGCAAGCCGGCCAGACGAGTGTTGGAGCCAATCGACCCCGTCGTCAGATCGCCGCCCCCCGCCGTGATTGTCAGCAGCACGGAGCCGTCGACGTCCGATTGCAGCTGGACGTCGCCACCGCCTGCGCCCGTATCGAGCAACGTGTTGCCGTTCAGTTGCAATGCGCCGTTGACGGTGATCGCGTCGTTGGTCGTGGTGATGTCGCCGGTCAGTTCGACAGGTCCACTGCCGATCTGCCGAAACGCGCCGTCGACGCTAACGTCGCCTGTCAAGGTTGCGAGCCCGCTGTTCGCCAATCGCAACTCGCCGCCGTTCGTGGAACTCAATGTGCTGGACGAGTTGACGATCACGCCGGTGACATCGAGCCCGCCGCCCAGAGTGTCGACCGGGCCGGCGAAGTCAACTTGGTCGGCCGACGACACCGCCAGCCCGGCGATGGCGGAAGTCGAACCGATGCTTCCATCGAATCGGACGTCGCCCGCTCCCGCCGCGACGGTCAATTGTGCACCTCCGTTAAGGTCGGCGTCCAACTGCAGGTTCCCGCCCGATGTCGACCACAGCAAGTCGCCGGTGAGACTGACGGCTTGCTCGAAATGAACGTCACCGCCGGCGGTGACGATGTCTCCCGCCGTGCTCGTCGCGCCCGCGCCGCTCTGATGAAACGATCCGGCAAGCGCCAAGTCACCTTGAGGTGCGATGGTCAACAGGCCATCCTGGTCGATCAGCAGATCGCCACCGCCCGTCGTGGTGATCGCGCCCGACACGACGACCGTACCGTTCGTTACGATCTCGAGATGCTGTGAGACATTGAGACTCGCATCGACCGCGGCGCGGACGCCACCGGCGTGCGTCGCATCGCCAACTACGACTCGCGCGGCGTCGATCGCGCTTAGTTCCGCAGCCGTGAAGTTCAATGGCTGAGCGGCGTCCGCCAGCCCGATGGGAGTTGAGGCTGTGGCCGGGTTGAGACGGATGGTCGCCCCGGGCGCCGTGATCGAGTTGGGCAGGTCAATGGAGTCGGCGGCCAACGCGATCGGCGCCCCGTTCGTGTCGAGATCTCCGTCAAACCGAATCGCGTTCGCCGTCAGGTCGACTCCCGCTGCTCCGGTGGTGGAAACATCGCCGACGAAATGGGTCGTCATTCCGGCTAGTTGAGTGATCGATAGCGAGTTGAACTCCTGGTTTGCAGTTACGTCGCCGGCGGTTGCGATCAAAACGGCGCCGAGACGAACCGCCTGTCCCACAGCTCCTTGGAAACTGACGTCTCCGGTTCCCGCCGTGATTGTCAGGTCCTCGGTTGTCGAAATCGTTCCATCCAGCGTCGATTGAAACAGGACGAATCCCGCACCGCCTCCCGTGTCAATCGTCACATCGGCAGCCAACACGAGCGGCCCGCTGACCGACACGGCGTCGCTTGTCGTCGTGACACTGTCGCCCAATTGGACTGCGCCGGCTCCGTCCTGAACGAACTGTCCATCGAGCGACAGCGATGCGCCGCCGGCGACTGTCAGCAGAGCTCCGTTTGTAATCACGACTTGGCCGCCGCCGGTGGTGGTGAGCTGGTCGGCGACATCGACCGTTCCGTTTGCGTTGATGTCCAGGTCTTCGTCATCGACGTCGACAGTGGCGGAGAAAGTGACATTATTCGCGCTGGCGATCGCCAGTCCGTTCAGCGTGGTCGCACTGCCGACGGCGCCTTGAAGATCGACGTCGCCGCCCCCGGCCGCGATGGTGAGCTTGTAGTCGCCGTCGACCGAACTTTGAACGGCGACGTCACCGCCCCCGGCTCCGGACGACCAGGCGGCGTCTCCCGTCAGCGTGATCGCGCTATTGAAACTGACCGCGTCGCTGGTGGTCGTGATGTTTCCGGCCGTTGCGACTAGTCCGGCGCCGTCTTGTGCAAAGTCTCCATCGAGATTGAAGTCGGCGGCGGCGGCGATCGTCAACTGACCGCCGTTGGTGATCGCGACCGCGCCGCCGTTGGTCGTGGTAACGGCGGCGGCGAAGTCGACAGACGATGCGTTGAAGTCGATGCCTTGATCGTCGACGGCCAATGTGCTCTGGAGATCGATCGAGTTGGAGTTGACGACCGCCAGGCCGTTCAGCGCGGTCGTAGCTCCGATGGCCGCTTGGAATGTGACGTCGCCCGTTCCCGCGGTGATCGAGAGCAGTTGGTCGCCGTCGAGAGCGCTGGCGAGCGTCACGTCGCCGGTTCCGGCCCCCGTGTTCCAATTCACGTCGCCCGTCAGAGCGACCGCGCCGTTGAAGTTGACCGCATCGCTGGTAGCCGTGATGTCGCCGGCCGTTGCGACTGGTCCGGCGCCGTCTTGTGTGAAGGCTCCGTCGAGGTTGAAATCGGCTGCCGCGGCCATCGTCAACTGACCGCCGTTGGTAATCGTCACGGCGCCGCCGTTGGTCGTTGTGACGGCCGCGGCGAAGTCGACAGTTGCTGTGGCATTGATGTCGATGTCTTCATCGTCGACCTCTAAGGTGTTCTGCACATCGATCGAGTTGGAACTGACGATCGCCAGGCCGCTCAGCGCAGTCGTCGCTCCAACGGTCGATTGAAAAACGACGTTCCCCGTTCCGGCTGTGATC
>JASMLW010000559.1 GCA_030748485.1 Pirellulaceae bacterium | reverse complement strand
GCGCGTGATCACTCGAAATGTCTTCTTCGGCATTACACTCACCTCCGTTACCCTACCAGTTTCGATCGGCGCAAACGGAGCGCCGCAAGGGTGAAGATCGGGCGAAGAGGCTGCCGTCGAAGAGGCATTTTTGCGGCCGCGGCATACGGCGTGCAGGCGCCAGAACCGTCAAATCGCGGCCAATGAGGAAGGCCCCTATGACGCCAACGGCCGGGCCGGTGTGCGCCGTCGCGACGGCCCGGTTGGACGGCCCGCGCCAATTAGACCGGTTGTGTGCGGTGCGCGATCAGCATCTGCTCGGCCAACAGGTAAATGTCGGTCGAAGTGATAATTCCGACCGGAACGTCTTGATGGCAGACGGGCAGGCAGTTGACGCCAAACTCAAGCATTACCTGCAGCGCTCGTTGCACCCGCGTGCTCGGCTCGATCGTGAGCAGGTCGGTGCTCATCAATTGTTCAGCGGCCAGACTGGAGACCTGAGTCGCGGCTGTGTCGTCGTCGAGGCCGAAGCAACGGATGATGTCGCGGTCGCTGATGACGCCCAGGAGTCGATTGTCGTCGCCCCTGACTAACAGATGGCGGAATCCGCGGTCGCGAAACAAGGAGACAAGCTCCCAGCCGGTCGCGTGAGGTGAAACACAGATCGGGTTGGGCGTCATGATGAGGCCGACGACGAGCTCCGATAACTCGCCGCACGCGTCGAAGGCTTCCTGCAATTGCACCCGCTTGTCGTCGTGCGCACCCACAATCATCTCCCTGCCAAAGAATAGAGTTGGTAGGGAACCGTAGGTCACGGTCGAGCAAATGCAAGCGGCGGTCGACGACGGATCGGCGGCCGGGCGTTTGAGAAGTGCTGAGCTCTCGGTGGCGTCGAGGTCCTTGTCGGATCGCCGCCCGGATGAGTAGAATCACGACCTGCCGGAGGGTATCCGAATTGGCTAGGAGGTTGATTCGAAATCAACTGCCCCTTCGGGGGTTGCGGGTTCGAGTCCCGTGCCCTCCGCTATTGACGCAACGCGACAACCAGAGGCGACAACCAGAGACAGACGACCACAAGCCCTGCTAAAAGCAGGGCTTGTGTCGTTATAGGGCTAGCTTGTGTCGTTATTGGGCTAGTTAGCCACATATTGATTACGATGAGTTGACGTTCAAACAGACGTCGCGCACGAGAGGCCGAAAGAGGGAGACAAGAATGCAGAAACAAGCCACCTCCTTTTCCACGACCGTCTTGATTGCACTGCTAGGTGTCCTTTGGACGTCTCGACTTTCTGCGGAAGAACAAGTGTTGTTCGATTTCGATCAGAAAACACTCTCAGTCGATTGGTCGGCTGTTGGCAAGATCAGCGCGACGCGCAAGGACGCGCCCGCATTCGAACCGAGAGAGGGAAAACAACCCGGAGGCAAAGGAATCACCGTAACGACCGAGGGCAAGGCTGGGTTATACGCCAAGACCGGCCGTGTTCCTGATGACTGGGACGGTTTTGATGAGGTCTCTTTTTGGATTCATCGAAGTGAAGAGGAAGCCAGAGAACGAGCGAAATCTGTGTTGGAAGTCCAAGTCTATGAGTCTGACATGAAAGCCAGATTCTGGCATCGAGTCGAGGTCGATCACAAGGGATGGAAGCAAGTGTCGTTGCCGCTTCGTTGGTTTCGTTGGGGCGACAAGGGGCGAGTTCCTCGTTGGAATGCGATCGACCGATTCGGTTTCTGGTTTCGCGACGGCGCGGTATGTTCGATCGACATGGTCTTCGTCAAGACATCGAAAACGGAGCGAGCGGCCTACTTCGATGTTGAACAACTTAGCGGGGTGGCGTTTTCTCCAGCTGACGACGTGAAGATCCTTGAGAATCAGGAATTCGCCGTCCTTTCGAACGCGCCCTTGATTCAAATGGAGGAACTAGACGAACACCTACGAGCGGTCATGTCGGCTGTCGTGAAAGATCTCCCGTTTATTGAATCTCCGTCGCGGACTCCAATCTTGCTGATCTTCGAGACTCGTGAAGAGTATCGAGGATTTACGCCGCGATTCGCCCGCCAGCTGAACTCGAATGCCATCCCCCCCAGCACACATGGCTATACAATTCACGGTGTATCGACTTCTTATTGGTCCAAAGAGCATGGCACGATTCGACCAGTCTACACCCACGAATTCCTCCATTCGTTCCTTGGTGCAACCGAGAGAATCTCAAGCAGGGGAGGATGGTTACAGGAAGGATTGGCGTCGAGATTCCAAGCTCGATTTCACCCGCACGATGATCTGTCAAAGGTCGTGTCGACGGGCCTTGAACGCGGCGCTGATCGCTCCCCGCTCAAAGAACTATGTAACGGCGACAGTATTTCCACGAGTCGGTATTGGCAGGCCATGACCGTTGTTGATTTGTTGCTTGCCAACGACGGCTACCGCGAAAGACTTCCGGCATTGTTCAAGTCATTCAAAGAAAGTGGATCCACGAATCTCGATGCTCAGTTGGAGAAAGTGCTGGAAACGAATTGGAAAGATTTTGAGGCCGACTGGCGGCGTCACTGTAAAAAGCACTACGTTGCCGCGCCAAGACGGTGACGTTGACAACGAATGAGGTGAATCCGATGAGATGTCCCCACAAAGAGGAATTGGGAGTCGTCGCGATGCAGAGTGCGAAACTTAGCATCCGTTTGTTGCCCGCGATTTTTTCTTCTGCCTGAATACGGACCTATGCGCCCAATACAAAACCGACGACCTTGTTGTCGTCACGAAGGATTTGGATTTGCAGGCCGCGGGAAAGGCCGTGGCAAAAGTTCAGCGGGGAGATGTGCTGACTGTCGAAAGTGTTAAAGGAAATTGGCTTTGGGTTCGGAAAGAAAAGTTTGGCTGGATTCATGTTAAGAACGTGACGTCTGGAGAACTGCAAGGCGCGTGGATTGTCCGGTCGGCGGAGGAGGCCGGCAAACCGACTGACGAACCAGTCGGCGATAAAGTCGTTTTCGCCGGTGTCACCATGTCGATCGAGCCCAAGGTGAAGAAAGCGCCCCCGGTCATGACGGTCTCGACCGATGTTTCCAAGTCGCCCAGACAGATCGACTTGGCCTATGTTCGCAACGACAAGACTCTTACTACAACAGGTGTCTATTCAGTCAAGGATGACACGTTGCGACTCTGTCTTTCGCCACCCAACTCGCCTCGTCCCGACGGCTTGGAGAGTCAAGCTGATACAAAGCAGATTTCGCTCGTGCTGACGCCGGAGAAAGTCGCTGCCCCCGAGAGATTTGTTTCGTTGGAACCTCTGCTTGGAGAGATTCGAATCGTCGGGTTCAACTTTGCACCTCGCGGTTGGGCGTTCTGCGATGGTCAAACTCTGCCGATCCAACAACACCAGTCGCTATTTTCAATCCTGGGTACGACCTACGGTGGCGATGGCCGGACCACTTTTGGGCTTCCCGATTTGCGTGGGCGAGTTCCCGTGCACGCCGGAGAAGCTCCGGGATCAAAGAAGGTCGCGCAGGGCGAGAAATTGGGCGGGGAAAAAGTAGCTCTAGTCGACGATGGAAAGGCGCGGCAACTCGGCCCTATCTCGGTTTGCGTTACGTGATCGCACTCAAAGGGCTCTATCCGTCTCGCACCGGGTCCAGCGACATCGGCCGTTTTGTCGGCGAGATCCGTATGTTCGCCGGCACGTTCGCGCCCGGCGGTTGGGCGTTCTGCGACGGTCAGGAGTTGCCAGTCTCGAAAAACAAAGGCCTCTTTGCGGCGATCGGAACAACCTACGGCGGCGATGAGACCAAGTTCTCACTTCCCGACTTGCGCGGGCGAATTCCCGTACACGTCGGGCGTGGTCCCGGGCTGGATGGAGTCAAACAAGGCGCAACAGGCGGCGGGAAAAAAGTCGCTCAGGCGAGCGATCCGGAAAAGACGACCAGTACTCGCGCATCTCTCGCAATTCGCTACATGATCTCACTAGAAGGCGTCGATCCAGAGAAGAAGGCGCCGGACTCATTCATTGGTGAGGTTCGTATCCTCACAGGCAAATCGGCTCCGCGAGGATGGGGAGCTTGCGACGGGCAGATCCTCTCTATCGCCCAACACACGGCGCTCTTCTCGCTGCTGGGCACCATGTACGGTGGAGACGGGCGGACGACGTTTGGACTGCCTGGCTTGCGCGGTCGGACTCCGGTCCATGCCGGCGAGGGCCCCGAGGTTGAGGAAGTCAAACAGGGTCAGAGAAGGGGCGGTCGTCGAGCCGCCCTAGCGGCGGACTCTGACAAGGCTATCACGACGCCACCCTACCTGGGAGTTCGCTACATCATCGCGTTGCATGGAATCTATCCGTCGCGCAACTAATCACTCGCCACGCTCGCCCGGAAATCCCAGCCACGGCGGCGCCCGGTAGACGCCACCGTCCTGACGCGAGTGTGGAACGCGGACTCGCGGGGCGACGCGAAAATGGAACGTTTGGATGCCGCAGCATCGTCTGGTTCACCCGTGCTCAAGCACGGGCTTTTGCCGCCTGCGGCGGAGGAGGGCGTAAACGCCCCGTCTTTAACCGTGGTCTGAGTTGTCTTGTTGAACGGGCACAATAATACCGATCAATCCGATCGCCGGCGCTACGCGGGTTTGCGGATGTGGACCCAGGTGTGAACGTGGGGCTTGCCGCGGAAGTACCAGACCATCTGCGGTCCCTCGATTTGCCACACGTCCAAAACCTTGTCTTCACCGATGTCCATGTTCTGGTAGTACGCGAAGTGCAGATCGTCGAATTGAGCGTCGACCATCTTCATGCTCTCGGCGACGTCTTTTTCGCGGAACGGAGCCAACACGTCGGCCATCACTTTCTTCGCCAGCTCTTGCTGATCGGCGGTGAAGTCGGCCACGGGGACGCCGTGCGGTTCGGCGTCTTTGCCGCGCAGCTTCACGGTCGCCGTCTTTTTCTCCGGCCGGGCGTCGGAGCGCAGCGCCAGCTTGCGCTGCTTCCCGTCGAGCGCCTGAAAGAGTTCGTTGGCGCGTTTCGCCTGATACCAGTAGATGTTGCCGGCGTGGTCGGCTTTCTCGTTGAATTCTTTGGCGGCGTGGCCGTAGAAGATCGGCCCCCCAAATGCCGCGCCGTCGACTGAGTCGCCGTCACAGCGACGAGTAACGTGGCGGCCAGCCAGCACGAATTCGAACTTCCCCGTTCCCGGTTCTCCGAACATCGCGATCGATACGCCGTCGAATCCATTGCGGCGATTTGCGTTCTGATTGTCGTGGTCGACCTGAGCCATCACGCGTTCGGCGTACTCTTCGCTGTGCAATCCCATGAAGATGTCGCGAATCAGCGCCTGTTGCTCTTTGTCAAAGTCCCGCGCGACCAGCGCCTTGGTGATGTGCCAGTTATTGTTGACTTCCGATCGCAGCGGATGGTCGAACGGAAACGCCATGATCTTCTTTTGTTTCTCGGTCAGCGTTTTGTGCAGTTGTCCGACCAGCGTCTCCGGTTTCGCCTTTTTCGCGGCCTTGGCGTCAGCGGCGATCGCCAGACTTGACAACATGGGAGCCGCCAACGAACCACCGACAATTCCAGTGGTCGTTGTCGTCAGGAACTCGCGACGACTCACGTCCACGGCGCGAACAGACTTGGCGTTATTGATTGAATCGGACATGGCGGTTCCTTTCATGGAGATTTCACGACGGCGCTGTTGAGCCGACATTATGGCGCGCATCGGAGCCGCAGGCGATACTCCGTGTGCACTGCGCAGAGAATGCCTCGATCGGGCCCGAAGTCGGTGCGTCAGCTGTCGCCGATAGCGACGGTCCAGTCGATGTGTCGGTCGTCGGACTTCTCGACCAGACTCATCAATTCATTCTTCTCGGCTTGCGTCCGCACCTGGCCTGAAACGAGGATCCATTTGCCTTTCACGTTGTGGGGGGCAAAGTAGCGGACCCGGACTTGAGAGAACTGGGGGCGCTGGTCGAGCTGTCGCTGAAGTTTGACCGCGAGGCGATGCGAATCCTGAGTTCTCGCGTGTATCTCGAACTCCGGCAGTATTCGGTGCGGAAATGAGACACAACATACGGCGATCCCGAGCGCGCTGGTCGCCGCCATCCGAGAAATCCAACCGGAATCATTCGCGAGGGCGATCCGCCCGACGACGACCGCCAGAACGGCGAGCAGTGGGGCGAATGATGTCACGCCCGCCCAGCCAAACAAATAGAGCAGACGCCCCGTGGATCCAATCCAAAACGAGCACAGCACTGCGGTGACCAGCGCCTGGCGGAGCGTGAACCTCGTGAGCGCTTTCCAGCGATGGCCGGCTCGTGTTATGTGATTGCTCATGTCTGGATTCTAACGACCAACGCCGCGCCGAGAATCCAAAAAAGAGCCAATCGGGAACATCGCCGCTGTTGGTTTCAGCGCGCGCAAGAGACGAGCCCCTAGGCGGGAAACCCTAGAGGCTCGTCGACCGCTACCGGGAACTCGGGAGATGTTACCGGTTGAGGTTAACTTTGAACTTGGTCACCGGGCCCGGGTTGGTCAGTTTGAGCTCGATGATGTTCGACTGTTTTCCCAGAAAGCCGTTCTGCGCGTCTTGGGCGTAAATGATCATGTAATAGACGCCGTTGGGCACGGAGCCGTTGTTCTGTGCGGCGATATGCTTCTTCACGTCGACATTGAAGAATTGTTGCTTGCCCGGAGCGGGGGCCGGCGTAACTTGCTCTCCCTTGATGATGTTGCCCAACTTCACGGGCTTGTCGTTGGCCAGAAACCACAGTCCTTTGGCGGCTCCCGATTCCTTCGTTCGCCAACGCAACTTGACGTACTTGAGTTCGTCGGCGGACGTGAAGACCTTGCTCTCGCCCCATTTGTCAAAGTCGCCGGACAGCAGTTGGACTTCCATCATGGTGTTGTTTGTTTTTGGCGAGATCTTTTTCAGGATGCCGGGATTCTTCTTCAGAATGTCCTTGAGGTCGGGTTCGGCGTTTGCCGTCGAGCCCACGAAGAGCGCCGTCAGAGCGACGGCCAATGCGGAAAGCAATCGTGATCTTTTCGTATTCATCGGATTCTCCCTTTTTCGAACGAGTTGGAGTTTTCGGCGGAACGTGCGTCCCGCTCGTTACCTTCTTGTACGAGGGGCGTGACACCCAATTTCCGAGAAAATTTCCGCCGCGCGGCTGGCCGATGCTCACCGCGCTTGTCCCCGCGAATCAACAGGCTGGGTGTTCGGCCGACAACAGCATGGCTAGGATGACGTGGTCTCGACTGAGAGCCGCGAGGTCGCCCCATGGCCGGGCCCGAAACTTGCTCCCACGGATATCGACTGCTCGCCAACCATGAGTTGAACGGGTTGCGCGTCGGCGACGGTTGTCCGCATTGCCAAGTCACCCTGACCGCCTTCGACGAGCAGGTCACAGCGGAGACGTGCGAGGACGACTTCGACGAACTGCCGCCCCCGCCTCAACAATCGCGCGGTCGACCGGCGGGGAGTGACGCGATTCCGGCGCGGAGCCTGCTCGAGCGCGCCGCGTCGCACGGGCTCTTGTCGGCGGATGACCTCGAACAGTTCGCCAGCGAAGTCTCAGACGATGGAGCGGAAGAGAGTACAGAGGAACTCGCCGACCGTTTGATCCGACTGGGAATCCTCTCTTCCTTTCAAGCGACTGAGCTCTGCAAACAGAACCCCGACCCGTTGCAGTTGGGCGAGTACCTACTCGTCGATCGCATTGGACGCGGCGGCATGGGCGATGTGTTTCGAGCGAAGCATCAGAAGCTGGACCGAGTCGTCGCCCTGAAGGTCCTGCCGCCGGAGTTTTCGCACCGTCGAACGGCGGTTGAGCGATTTGAGCGCGAGGCGTCATCGACGGCGAAGTTGCAGCACGACAACATCGTGACTGTGTTTGATTTTGGTGAGGACCGGAATCGACGGTTCTTCACCATGCAGCTGGTGGTCGGCAGCAGTCTGGCTGAACTGCTGGCGGCGGGCCCGCTGGACAGCAAGCGAGCGGCGACTTTGCTGGAGCCGGTCGCGCGGGCGATCGCCGCGGCGCACGAGCAATCGATTCTTCACCGCGATCTCAAGCCGCACAACATTCTGATCGATGGTGAAACGGACCGGCCGCTCGTCGCTGACTTCGGTCTCGCCAGACTCATGGATGGCGAGGGCGAATTGACGCACTCCGGAATGGTGCTTGGCACGCCACCATATATGTCGCCCGAACAAGCCAAAAGCGCCGCCGATACGACAGAGCGTTCCGACGTCTATTCGCTCGGCGCGACGCTCTACCACACGCTGACCGGTCGCCCGCCATTTCAGGCGGCCAGCACGATGGAGACATTGCGGCAAGTGTTGCAGGAAGCTCCCGCGCCGCCGAGGCAACTGAACGCCGATGTCGACCGAGACCTGGAGACGATCTGTCTGAAGTGTTTGGAGAAGGAGACGACCGGTCGATACCCGACCGCCGCCGCCCTGGCCCGCGAACTGCAGCGGTATCTGGCCGGGGAGCCGATTCACGCCAGGCCCATCCCGCGTTCGGCCCGCGCGTGGCGATGGTGCCGGCGGAATCCGCTTGTCGCGTCGTTGCTCACCCTCTCGCTAGCCGGATTCATGGCGGCGTTTGCCTCGACGGCGGTCGGCTACCTGAGAGTGCGCGCCGAACATGCGCGTGCGGAGCGCGGCTTCGCTGAGGCGCGGCATGTCGTTTTTGATTTCCTTACCAGGGTCAGTGACGAAACGCTATTGAATCAACCAGGGATGCAGACGCTGAAGCGGGATCTGCTGACCAAGGCGCTGTCTTACTATCAGAGCTTCCTGTCCGAACGGGGTGACGACCCGGCCATTCGTGAAGAGGCGGCGCGCATCCATTACAGCATCGGTTTGATTTCCGAGCAGATTCTCACAGAAGCAGACGCGCTGGCGGCGCTGCAGACGGCGCGGCGGATGCAGAACGAATTGAGAGCGCGAGATCCAACCAACATGGCCTTGAAGACGGATGTCGCGAAAACGGCCAACGCCGAGGCCCGCGTGCTCTTTCGGATGGGCGGCGTTGATGACGCGCTGGCGGCGTACGACACGGCGCGGAAGCTGCGAAGTGAAGTCTCGCAGGCGGACCCGGATGACGTGGAGACGGCGCGCCTGCTGGCCAACACGCATATGAACATCGGCATAATTCACAAATTTGTCGCTCAGACTCGCGGCGAACCGGCGCGGCTCGACGACGCCTACGCCCAAATGTTGCAGGCTCAAGCGATTCGGCGGCGACTGATCCAACGCGGCGAACCGACGGTCGCGCTGAAACGCGACACGGCAATGGGCAGTTACAATCTCGGCAACCTGACCGCGTTGTTGGACGACGCCCGAGGCGACCAGTCGTACGATCACTTTGAGGCGGCGCGGATGACTTTTGCGGATCTACTCGTCGCCGAACCGGATCACATCGAGTACGAGTTCAAACTGGCGCTGGCCACCAGCCGACTCGCCGATCTCGAAGACGACTTGACGGCGGCCAAGGACCGCTACGAGGACGCGCGCCGGCGACTCGACCGACTGTCGATGCGGAATCCGCGTGTCCGGTCATACAAACAGGAACTCGTTCGCAGTTTGCAAGCCTTGGCCGATGTGCAATCGCAGTTGGCTGATGGTCCGGCGGCCAAGAGCAGTCTGCTCGAGGCGATCAAACACCTGGCCGAACTGCATCGGCAAGACAGTTCCGCGCTGACCACAATACGTCAGATGGGCATGGCCCATCTTTCACTTGGCGAAGCCGAACCCGGCGATCGTCGCGCGCACTACACGGCGGCCAGAGATTGGTTGAAAAAGTACGCTGAGCGCGATCCGGATGACGTCGTCGTCGCTGAATCGATCGAGGAACTCGACAGCAAATTGGCTGACCTTGACGACAAGGCAAAGTAGCCCGAGTCGGCGAAGGACGACGGTCGGGCAATGCTCCGGCGCACCGGCGGCGAACCGGCAATTCCTCTAGGCCGCCAACACCGAACGCCGATATGAGAATGGTGCGTCCGATGCGACGCGCGACGCGACTGCTGTGTGTTGACGCGATCTTCGACTCTGCTCGATGACGCGCAGCAAGGCTGTCGCACAACTTCCTAGCGAGCCGCTGTGTCTGGAGCTGTCTCATGTTGACGTCGATCGTGATGCAGCGAGTCCCGCGGAGAGCTATCTGGCTCACAATCTGCATTGCCTGCTCATCCATCCTCGAGGCACAGGAGCCGGACGATCCGCCGCCGCGGCGTCCCACGACGCCGGACGAGGCGGCCCGCGCGGACATTGTCCGCCGTCCAGTCCTGACGGGTCGAGCTCGAAACAACCGCTCTTCTCGACGAACTCGCAGGACTCGTGACCGCACAGTGGATCGCCTGGCCCTGGCACCCGACATGTTCGGCGACAGCGGATTCGTCAATGTCTTCACGTCGCTCCGTGGCGAATCCGGAATGCTGGCCGCCTGGGACACCAACAAGATCGCCGACAACGGTTCGGTGTTGCCGAAGAACCGCGTCTATTTTGACTATCGCTTGTTTGACAACGCGCAATCGTTGACTAACCCCATGGTGGGCGCGTCGGGCGACATTTCGCGGTATCGCGTCGGCGTGGAACGTGTGTTCGGAGTATGTGACGATTGGTCGATTGAGTTTCGGTTACCGTTCACGGGCGGTGGCGACATCGCTATCCCAGATCTCAGCTATGGCTTCGGCGGCGTGGGGAATCTCTCGGTCATTCTCAAACGCGTGCTGACCGAGTCCGACACGACGGTCACGGCGCTGGGGTTCGCCGTCAACGCGCCGACCGGCGCCGATGCGACGATTTCAATCCCCAGCTCGCCCGACACGATCACGATTCACAACGAAGCGGTCCAACTGATGCCGTGGGTGGGGCTGCTGCACACGCCGGATGAGCGGTTCTTTCACCAAGCGTTCGCCCAGCTGCAGTTTGCCGCAAATGGCAACTCCGTTTCGGCCACGGGTGTTGGAGGTGTGTTGACCGATCAGACCTTGTTGTTTCTCGACTGGGAGAGCGGCTATTGGATCAAGCCTCATTGCCCGGACCACGGCATGGGCGTCGCCGCGGTTTTCGAGTTGCATTACACGGGGACATTGCAGAGCCCCGATCTGGTCGCCGGGCTGCCGCCGAGTCCGGCGGCGACTTTGGCGGGCCGATCCGTGAACGTCGTCAACATGACAGGTGGCTTCCACGTCGCGGTGGGCGAGCGAATGACGTTGAGAACAGGAGTTTCGGTTCCTTTGACCGGGAGCGCGGACCGGTTCTTTGACACCGAGGGAATCGGCACACTCATCGTTCATTGGTAGCACTGTCAGGACTGTCAGGTCGAGGATGTGTCGACGTCCGGGAAACGTTTCTCGAATGCGATGCGACAGTACGGCAACAGCCCGAGGTCTTTCAGCTCGTCTCGCACCTGTTCTCCCGACTGTCCTTCCACGATCGCCAACAATTCGTCCAGCAGCAAAACGGCGAATCGGGTCCGAGCTCGTTCGAGAGCTTTACGAGCAGTCGCCGCAGCCAGCGGGCCGCCGATGTCGGCCGGCAACCGCGCGCCGATCTCGCGGGCCGTCGCCTGGGGATCTTCGACTCGCATCAGCAGTACTGCATGGTGGGCCGCATTCGCCGCGGCCAACGACGCCCACGTCCGCTCCAGCAACTCCTCGCGGAGACAGTTCTCGAGCGAGATCTCACCGTCGTCGGTCCAGACGGGGTCCACTTGGGAGAGGGTTTGGAGCGGCTGCTTCTGGCGACCGCGGTGGTAGTCGTTGATCAGGTTGATGAGCACAGTTTTCAGATAGGCGCGAAAACTACCTTTGTCGGCCGAGGCTTCGTGCAAGTCGCCGCGCAAGAACTTGACGACAAACTCGTGGAACAGCTCTTCTGCCGCGTCCGGGTCCTTCAGCGCGCCGAGAAAGTACCTCTCGATGGCCGTTCGGTAACGATCGAGCAAAGTCTGCCGCGCTTGGCTTGTTTGATCCGCGGAATGATCGTGCGCTTCACGGACTAACGACCAACATGTCGAAACGTCGCTCAGATGTTTCGGCTCGGATGACGTCATCGATTGCACCTCGTGGCAGTGTCACAACGAGCTACCGCTCAGCTGTCCTTCGTCCGCTCCCGTTGGTCGCGGTGGAATCGACCGACGAGAATCTCCGTATTCTCAACGCAAAAAGGCGGCTCACCAAACTTGCGCCGGTGAGCCGCCAGAAGTCACAACAGAAGTCAGTCATCATTCACATTTCTTAACACGTTTGCCTTAGTACGACACTGCCTTAGTACGATATGGTGCGCACTCGGCGAAGAGCGACGTCGACGCGAACCGGCTCAGCCGCTCCGTCTCGAACAACACCCAATTGCAACAGGCCGCCCGACGACTGAATCTCGCGCTGCAAGACAGAGTCGTCGGCGATGCCGCGACCATTGATGCTGACAATCATATCACCCACCATCAAACCGGCGAGCGCCGCTGGCGAGTTGGGTTGCACTTTCTGAATGCCATAGCTGGCCATGTCGGGAATCAACACGCACTCGACGCCGAAGTACCAAGTCGTGGCGACGTACCCCGGGGTGGGCGGGCAGTAGACGACGTGGTAGTGGCAGGGCGTCCAGCAATGCCAGTATCCGGGCGTGTAGCAGTAGTCCCACCAGTGGCAGTGGTGGTGGTGCCAGTGCCAGCCCATGCAGAAATCAACCCACCAGTGGCAGTGCGGAGCCAGGGAGAGTTTCTGAATCGCCATCGACTTGGCTTTGGCTCCTTGAATCGACTTCAGCTGCAGGTCCTTGGCTTTGCCAATGGCTCCCAGCTTGCCGTTCAACTTGTCCAATTGAATCGGCGTGAACTTCTGGTTGGGAAGCTTACCAACCAGCGTTTCGAAATTCTTCACGCCGTTCAGTTTGCCCGTGAGGTTGGGTTTCAACGCGTTGCCAATAGCC
This sequence comes from Pirellulaceae bacterium, assembly GCA_030748485.1. GTDB lineage: Bacteria > Planctomycetota > Planctomycetia > Pirellulales > Pirellulaceae > JASMLW01. The sequence goes on along the minus strand of JASMLW010000559.1, from coordinate 954 downwards.
GGAGTGACCGGAAACTTGCCCAGTCCGCCGATCGGCCGTACGGGGAGTTTGCCGAGACCGCCCATCGGATTGACGGGCAGTTTGCCGAACCCACCCGGGTTGACGGGCAGCGTCGGTTTGAAGCCCGGTTTGAACCCGGGGTTCAGCACGCCAGGTCGAATCGGCGTGACGACTTTACCGGGGTTGAGCGGGACGCGGGGGATGTTCACGCCGGGGCGGGGCAATCGGCCGACGCCGCCGAGGTTGACGGGCGGGCGAGTAATCGGCGCCCTTTGAAAACCGCCGCGAGACACCGGTGGGCTCAACGCCGACGGGCGCGAGATTCTGCGGAACCCGGAGTTCGAGGCCGCGGATGGGCGGCTGATGCTCCGAGTCGAGCGAGCGGCGGCGGACGGTGAGAACTTGAAGTTCTGAGCCATCACAGAACTCACCGGCACGGACAGCGCCGTAACAGTCAAAACGATCGCGAGTGGTAAGGAACGGGTCATCATCATTCTCCTGATCTCAAGGACGGACATTGCGAACTGATGCCCACTCGTCGCTAGGCGAGTGCCAAGACCGGGAGATTGATTGACTTCGATTCGAGGCGTCCAAAAAAATTGCCGCGAAAAAGAGTGTTTCGCCAGGAGCTGAGAAAAGCGAACAAGAAAAACGGGTGAATGATGGGGCGTTTTTTTCCACTTCAAACCTGGCCAGAGTTGCCGCAATCGGCCTGCGCTCGGCCGCTCATTTTGACGACAGTTTGTCGCAGATTGATAAATCTCGTCTCCGCGCGCCCAATCCGCGCGCCGTTCTCGCCGAGCGTCAGGCGGCCGTACAAGGTAGGTCCTGCCTGCCGGGCAGGACCTCGCGACGAAGTCGCGACAATCGGCGTTCCAGTTGCTACAGCGTGGCGATTTGAAAGCCGCGCTGAGTACGAATCCGTCGGCTGTTCTCGGATCCTAACCCGCATTC
>JASMLW010000558.1 GCA_030748485.1 Pirellulaceae bacterium | reverse complement strand
TGCCGCGGCCCTTCAAGTCGATCAACCCACTCTCGACCTGGGCAGCCGATCGTACAGCCTCAGTTCGGCGAGCGATGAGATGCACAGCGCGGCTGCGGTGGCCAGCAATCCGGTCGACAGCCATGTCGCCTGATCGCGAGTTTCTAGTCCGACCGTCCAGCAATGCAGTCGCTGCGAGTAAGAAATGCGGGGTGGGGGTGGTGCGGTGGTGACGTTGGTCGACTGATAGCTGGAGACTGTTCCGACCCCGTTTGAGCGCGAAAGGTCGCACTCGACAAGTCCGACCGTCACCAGTGCGCTGGTCGCGACGCACAACAGCGATCCCAGCATCTGCCTTCTTCTCTTCTACCCCCACAACGGCGCAAAAAGCCGATTGTTAGGCGAGAAATCGGAAAAACGGCGTTTTTCATGAACCGACCCCTGCGTTTACAATGGCTCGTTGTCCGCCATTTCCCGGGTTAGCGAGTGCCGTCGCATGATTTCGATTCCCGTTGTTCTCTGCCTGGCGATCGCCACGGTGGGGCAAGCGCCCCAACCTCTTCCGCTCGACCAGATCTCGCAGGCCGTTCGCGAGCTGGGAGACAACAGTTTCTCGGCTCGCCAGGAGGCGATGGAGCGGCTCTGGGCGACCGGCGAACCGGCTCGTGAAGCGGTCGAAGGGGCGGCCGAGAGCGAAGACCGCGAGACGGCCCAGCGGGCCCGCTCGATTCTCGAGCGGTTCAACTACGGACTCTACATCGACACGCCGGAGGATCGCGTGCGGCGGATCAACCAATTCCGCTTCGGCAACAAGCAGGCCAAGAAGGTTGTCTTCGAACGGCTCGAGTCGAAAGGCGATGTCGAGACGATCGTGCTTCTGCTCAGGGCCGAGCCGAGCGCGGCGACGCGCGCCGAGCTGCACAAGCACCTTCTCTACCGGATCAATCGTCTCGCGCACCGTTTCGCCGAGCTCGGCAAACTGGATCAGGCCGAATTGTTGATCGACGAGTTGGCGACTTCGGAACTCGCCTGGCGCCACCGGGCGGTCTATTTCGCCTGGACGGGTCAGCTGTCCGAACGCACAAAACAGCTCGCCGCCAAGTTGGCGGAGGGCTCCATTCCGGAAGGTGCTAAACGCGCGGACGCGGCGCGGCAACTGGTTTTCTATCAACGAATGCTCGGCGACTTGGCCGCCGCCGCCGCGACGGCGAGCAAGCACGAGCTGCACGACATGGAGCGTGAAGTACTGTACGAGTCCGGAGATTGGTCGGCGGTCGCCAAGGCGTTTCGCGCGCAGGTGGAGCGGACGGACGGAGGTGACATCGAAGCGCTCGGGTTTTTGGCGGCGGCCGAGCGCTCGGCCGGTCAAATGGATCAATTCGTCCTGACACTCGAACAGATTCGCCGCAAGGCCAAGGACAACAAAGAACTGCGCTGGCACGCGACGGAAATCCTCTTGATCAACGATCGGGTGAAAGAGGGCATCGAGATTCTCAAGACGGCTCAGCCGCCAAACGCTTTTCGACTCATGACCCGACAAGGAGACTACACGGCCGCCTTCGAATTCGCCGGTTTAAAGCCGGACGCGAGCGATCACGAGAAATGGTTCGCCGACCCGCTGTTGAAGGCGCCGAAAAAGATGAAAACTCCGGAAGCCGAGAAGATCAAGCGGCAGAAGGAGGACAATACCCCCGGTCGCCAAGAGCGATTCGAACTGGCCGTCGAAGTGGCCCGCGCCTTTCAACTACTGGGCGAACGCGATCTCGCCACCCAGTACTTCGAGCAACTCACCGAGTTCGCCAACGCGACCGACGACAGGTACCGCAAACGCCTGCAACTGGTGGTGAAAACCTGCTTCCAAGCCGGCATGTTGGACCAAGCTCTCGAGTTCGCGGCCCCGGCGATGCAGGACACCTACGGCAAACAGATGCTTCAGGTCCTCTATCCAAACGACACCAAACATGTCTCGCTGCTGTGGGACTTCACCTCCTCAACGGAGCCCAAGTCGAAGTTGCACGATCGTCTGCTCCGGCTGGAGCGCATCCTGCGACCCAAGCGAGGCAAGGCGTTCAGCGAGGCTGAATTCCGGGCGATCATCGAGCGCATGATGGACTTGTCGAAGCGGAATTCGCCGCAGCGAGCTCGCTGGCTGATCGCTTTGGCGGCGGTTGCCAAGCGCCACGATCACAAAGGGTTGACCGCCGAGATCATCGAACCGGTGAGCCAAGTCGACGCGGCCGCCGCGCTGCTGATGGCTGACAACCATCGAGAGGCGGACCGATTCGCCGAAGCGGCGGCGATGTACGCGCGCGCGGTCGAGCTCGATCCGAACAGCGCAATCGCGAGATTCCTCGAAGGATACTCGCTCAGCAAGGCGGGACACACCGAGGAAGGTGAACGAAAGCAGAAGCTGGCGCTGCTCTACCCGCTGGCCAACGACACGATGCGACACCAGCTTGCCGGCGCGCTCAACGAACGGAAACTGAAAGAGGAAGCGCTGGGCCAATTCAACTGGCTCCTGCGGAGTGGTGATTTTCGCAGTTGGCACATCAACGACGCCAACAAAGACATCGGCAACGCACTGCCGGAAGAGCAAAGTGACGAGAAGGCTCAACACTGGAATCGGCTGCTGTTTTCGGCGCTGACGAAACGCGCCAATTTCACTCGAGTTCGCAGTTATCTGCAGCTGTCGACTCTGATCCACAAGGCGCAAGCCCGGAATCATCTGCAAAAGGGTGAGTTCGATCAGGCGGTCGAGCAGATCTCGCTGGCGAATCAGGCGCTGCCCGTCGACATCGATGTGCTCGAAGAATTCGTCCCGAAACTGGATGAACAGAATCGGAAAGGCGAGGCGGACAAGTTGTTCGCCGAGTTGTACGAGCGAGTCAACAAGTTGTGCGTCGCGTTCCCGAAGAGCGCCCTGCATCACAACAACTTGGCCTGGATGTGCGCGAAGTGCGATCGCCGGCTGGACGACGCGATGCGATTGTCGGAGCGAGCCGTGTCACTCGATCCCGACAACGCAACCTACGTCGATACGCTGGCCGAGGTGAATTTCCGAAAAGGCAACACCGAGAAGGCGATCGAGTTGTCGAAGCGCTGCATCGAACTCGACCCGAAGAACGAGTTCTTCCCCAAGCAGCTCCGCCGCTTTCAAGGACTTGAAGAAGAGGAAGACGCGAAGAAAGGTTCGTAGTCTTGCGCACGGTGGCCGTCGACGCGTGTCCGCGCTTCCGTTACTCTTCTCTTCGTGCCGGGCTGAGCGGCTTGGGAGTGTCAGACGTTTGTGTCGCGAGGATGGAATCCACATCAGGCTTCCAAAACCGCTTCGCCACCGCCGCCTGAAGATCTACTTCAGGTCCGCGCCTCACCATTTCAATTCTCAGTGTCCAGCACTTCTCCCTACATGAACTACACATCAGCTAGCAGTTCAGATATGCACGGCCATTTGCACGTACTTGACGCCTGTCTCCTTATCTTTCCACGTGTCGCCGGTCTTGTGGAATCCCTTGTGTTCGTAGAGCGAGATCGCATTTACATTTTGTGGATGGACATATAGCCCAACAGCATTTATTCGGTCTTCGTCGTTTCGGGCACGAGTAAAGAGGAACTTCAGGATCTCAGAAAAGTACCCCTTTCCTTGGTGGGGAGTGGCTACAGCGACGTTCGGAATGAGGCTAATTGGGCGATCGTATTTCTTCCAAGTGGCTCCGGCCAACGAGCTGAACGCCACTACGTTTCCATCGTCGTCACCGTGCAGCCACACCTCGGCTGGGTGTTTCCGGCGGTCCATGTCAGTTAATGCACTATTCCTCCCGCCCAGAGGACCCTTGATCCAATCTGACACTTCTACATCCCAGACTTCATTTCCGCAATGAAAGTCCGCAACCTCAGGTAGAAGGTCGACGGAAAAGGGGTGAACAGTAAGCATCGGATTTCCGAGTTGTTCGGCTTACTGCGTTCGCCGGCGCCTCAACTCACTGAAGTCAGTAACCTCCATATCTGAAGGTTCAAAGTCAACACGCAGACTTTCGTCAGCCAACCCCTGTTCAATGAAGGCTCTTGCCTCTGGTGAGAATTCTTCTTTAAGCAAGCCAGGCGCAGCGCGAACATCGCTCCATGGGCATTCTTCCGCGTGCCATTCAGCAAACTGTTCTTGCGGGTCTTCAAACGTCGTTGAGACTTGAAATGTTGTGGGCGACATCTCATTCAACCTCAAAAGTGGTGATTTCTCTTATTAATTGCTTCATGCGTCGTTGGTGATCATGAAATGATTGGGCAAATTCCTTTGCGCAATCGCAGTCGCTAGTCTCTAAATGAGCATTCACTGACAGTTTCGCCAACGAATCTCCATCATCGTCTCGAATCGCCAGCTGAAAATTGAACACTGCGGCACCTTCAGCAACCTGAACATGCCATGTTCGCTGTTTGGTTGTTGATCGATCAGAACTTACGAACACACCGCCGCCTGCCTGAGCCAGTTCGTTCACGTCCTCATCGTTGTCTGCAAAATAATGCACGTTGTTTCCAACTGCCTGGAATGGCGTGTGCGGAAGTGCATCAATAACACTGAATATGAATGCGCCACAGTCAACACTTGGAGATGTTGATTCAAAGACAACGCGATCAGGTCTAATCGTGCATGTCAGTGAATCGTCAAATGTGAACCTTCTGCCTGGTGCGCTTAAGTCTGTCTTTAGACTGATTGATTCAGTGAGAGGTAATTGGGGAATGTGCTCACTGATCCAATCAGGCCGGAAGATATAGATATTAAATGTTCCAAGAACGACTGAATTGGCTTCTTTAAATTTGAATGCCACGGGGATCAGTGGTTCAGGGGGTGATTGAAAGTGATTCTGCCAAATGGCAACCTGACGTCACAACTCTAGGCAGATACAGTGGTTACGTCAAGTCCGCCGTGGCGGTGTTGACTGCTATTGACAGGGTGGTTAGGCTGAGCGTCAGCATCCGCTGGAACGCTAGCCATTTGGCATTTCGCGCTGGCGCGAAAGCCCTGGTTAGCACACGCGACATTTTTCTTCCGAATCTTCATCTCTCTTACCACTATCGGCTCGCTCAATGTCGGAACGAAAAAGACTTCCAAGTCAATGACTCGGGAGTGCCCCGACCCTCGACAATGACCAGCGCCTGATTCACTGGTAGGTTTTCGAAGACTTGCCGCGTATCGGTCATCGGCCAGTAGACTTCCAGTTTGTCGATCCGCTCGGCTCGTCCCAGTCCGATCTCCTGCCGGAGCGGATTGGCTCCGAAGCTGCCGCCGCTGCCGACCCATTTGAACACCGAGCGGTTCTTTCCGGCCTCGACAAAATCCACTCGGATGCGAGCGCCAATCGCCGAGCGATTCGATTGCACGCCTTCCAGGCGAATCACGATCCAACGGTTTCCGAACCCGGGATTCTCGAACAAGGCGTTATGGAAGGCGTCGCCCGGCAACGCGCCGCCCATCTGAATGAAGATGTCTTGGTCTCCATCGTGATCAAAATCGGCGAAGGCGACGCCGTGTCCTTTCTGCAGATGCCCGACGTTGGCGGCGGTCGTGATGTCGACGAATCGCTCGCCTGCTTGATTCAAGTAGAGCATGTTGGGAACAAATGCTCTGTAATTGGGGCGTCCCGTGCCGAGATAGAAGTCCGGGAATCCGTCGTAGTTGATGTCGCCAAAATTTGAGCCCATCGGCATGGTCGCCATCGTCAGACCGGTGGCCGCCGCGACCTCGGTAAAGCCGCCTTCGCCGTCGCCTCGATACAACCGATCCGGCTCCGAGTTTTCGACGCGGCCGAGATAGTTGGCGGCGACGTCGCCGACTTTGGCGTCGTAGCTCATCGCCAGCAAATCCAAGGCGCCGTCATTGTTGAAGTCCCAAAACCAAGTCGGGAAACCCGCCTGCGGCTTCTCGACACCTAGCTCTTCAGCCACGTCGCGAAACGTGCCGTCACCCAAATTGCGATAGAGTCGATTGGACGAATCGAGATTCGACACGTACAGATCCGGTCGCCGATCATTGTCGAAATCACCCCAAACCACACCTTTTGTGTACCGTCGATTGAGGACGCGAGCGCTTGCGGCGACGTCGACGAAGCGTCCGTCGCCTTGGTTTTCAAACAGCTGGCAAGCAGACTGCTCGTTGCCCACATAGAGATCCAAATCGCCGTCCAGATCGTAGTCGCTCCAGGCCGCCGTCTGTGTGGGGTGCGACTCGTCCGCCAAACCGGCGGCGAACGTCACGTCCGTGAATCTGCCGCCGTCATTGCGCAGCAGGGAGTTAGGATGTTGACCCGCCTTCCCCAGCCAGGCCCCGCGCAATACGAGCACGTCGACATCGCCGTCGTTGTCGTAGTCGGCCTGCAGGAGGTTCAAGCCGCCGAAAATCCCCACCAGATTCGCCTGCGCGGTCTGGTCCGAGAACGTCCCGTCGCCGACGTTGCGAAAATAACGTATCTGCCCGGCGGTGTCCCAAGTGGAAGTGACGATGTCCAACCAGCCGTCGTTGTCGAAGTCGTCCACGATCGAGCCGCCACTCAAGTTGAGTGTGTCGATTCCCGCTTCAGCGGCGACGTTGACGAACTCGGGCGACTCGGCCTCGGATTGAAATCGCTCGGGAGGAATTCGAAACTGCTCCGGCACGCCCGACGGATAACTACCCAACGTCATATGGGCGATGTTCATCAGCCAGGCGCCCCCTAAGTCGTCGGGAGATTTCTCCAACAATTGCGCCAGGTATTTCGCCGCCATTTGCGAGCCGCGGGGCCGATCGTGTACTCCCCCACCACGAATCGGCAGCAAACATCCTTCGCGGCTCTCGCAGTGAACGCAGTTCTCGTTCTCTCCACGGCGCAGATGGGAGACGGCCAACTCGAGTAAAAACCGACTCTCGACGCCGGGCGGCAGCGCCTCGCGAACGCGCGGCAATAATTCAGCCGCCGCTTCCATCTCTTGAATCGCCTCGTCGGTCCGACCCTTCTGCCGCAGCAGTTGCCCACCGATGGCGGCGCGCAAGACAAACACGGCCTCCTGTGGCGCGTTCGCCCCCACCTGCGAAGCCTCGCTCTGTAACTCCCGCAGGCGAGCCTCGCCCAGATATGGATTTTCGACGGCGGTCCGATCCCGTATGTCGCGCAGCGTCCGCAACATCGTTGCGTGGCTGTCGGCGTCCGACATGTCGCGGCGGCCCGCTCCGTCGATGGCAGCCGGCGGAGCCAGCGGCAGACTGAACCAGATGACGAGCGCCGTGACTGCGGCTCCACCCACGATTGGCAGTAGCCACCAGCGTTTTCGCGCACGAGGCTGTTCAGCGGCGTCAACAACCGAAGACGCATCACCCCAGTTACCGCCCGTGCTCATTACCTCGCTCCGAGAACTACTTGTCCCAACCCCGCTGGACGCCCGCATCGCATCCCAATGATTCTACACGACCAGCATCGTGTTCGACTTCGCCGCCGTCCACAATGCTAGTTGGGCCCCTTGGAAAGCGCCGCCAGCCGAAACCTCGGTCTCGCTGGTCGCCGAGGTCTGGACGAGGTGCAGCCATGTGGGGTTGAGTGGCGTAGAGGAGGCACTTCTTCTCAATCTTGTCGAGGAAGTTCAATGCCGTTTCAAGGCTCTGTGACTCAGCGGCGATGTATCGGCCAATCTCCAGCAAGTCTTGTTTGGCGGCCGACGTTTGAAGAAGTCGCGGCATTACTTAGACGAGCCGTCAGGATTAAGCTCGTCGGCCAGTTGGCGTTTGATGGCTGACTCTGTGGCACAAGAATCTCGACATCTACGCGTCGTGTCGTCAGTTCTATGTCTGGCGTTCCCCTCGACTTTCGGACCTCCACAGACTACACAAATGACGATGGCGCCTGTCGATTGGAGCGATCTTCCCAGCCACTTCGGAGTGAACTGAGCGATGGATTGGATCGTCGTCAGTTTCGCTGCGTACACGCTTGTTGTGATGGTGTTTGGGATTTGCAGCGCGAAGTTTTCCAAGCAGACCAGCGCGGATTTCTTTCTCGCAGATCGGGGGTTGGGAGCTTGGGTTGCGGCTCTCTCCGCGTCCGCTTCCGCTGAGAGCGGTTGGGTGACGCTGGGACTGGTGGGAATTGCTTACAGGACCGGCGTCGGGGCGATGTGGCTCGTGCTGGGAACAGTGATCGCCTTTCTGTTCAATTGGCTGGTTCTCGCGATTCCGCTGCGGCGATTCTCGATCGAACAAGACGCGATCACGCTGCCGGATGTGTTGGCGGCCAATCATCGTGGGTCCGTCGCCGTGGCGATCCGCCTGGTAGCCGTGCTGATCATTCTGTCGATGCTCACCGCTTATGTAGCCGCGCAGCTGAACGCCGCCGGCAAAGCATTCGAAGCAACATTCGACTGGCGTTATCAGTGGGGGGTGGCTGCGGGAGCCGGCATCACTCTGGCCTACACGCTGATCGGCGGCTTTCGAGCGGTCGCCTGGACCGACGTGTTACAAGCCGCGTTGATGATCTGCGGAGTCATCTTGTTGCCGATCGTCATGATCGTCATGCTCGGCGGACCAATGGAATTCTGGAATGAATTGGAGTCGCTCGAGAGTCAGCAGATCGAAGTCAATGGAAAGGCGGTGATGTTGGCGGAGGGGAGCGTGATGACCAGCCCCTGGGCCCAAAAGAGCGGCCTGGCCGTGATCGGTTTCCTGGCCGTATGGTTCGGCGTGCCGCTGGGGAATCCGGGACAGCCCCACATCCTGGTGCGACTAATGGCCACGAGAGACGATCGGGCGATTCGTCGCGCGGCCGTCATCTCAACGGTTTGGGTCTGCTTCCTCTTCACCGGCGCGGTCTTGGTAGGGCTGAGTGCGCGTGTGATGTTTGGCGCATCGATTGAAGACCCGGAGCGGGCCTTGCCACACGCCGCTGTTCAGTTGCTGCCCGCTCCGCTGGCCGGACTGATGATCGCGGCGATCGTGGCGGCCATGTGTTCGACTGCGGATTCGCAGATGCTGGTCAGCGCATCGGCAGTCAGCCATGACGTCTATGTGCGGATGTTTGGAAAGCAGCCGAGCGACAAGGTCAGGACGATCATCAACCGCACGGCGGTCTTGTTGATCGCCCTCGTCGCCACGGTGATTGCGACCCGTGAAGTGCGGGCGGTCTTCGACTTCGTCCTTTACGCATGGGACGGTCTCGGAGCGGCGTTCGGTCCGGCGTTGATTCTGACCTTGCTTTGGAAACGGACGACTGGCTGGGGAATTCTCATCGGCATGATTGTCGGTGTGGCGACTGTGGTCATTTGGCGCGAGACGCTGCACGCTCACCTCTACTCATTGATCCCAGCATTCGCGTTTGCATTCGCATCGATCGTCGCGGTGAGCCTGCTCACGACAAGAGCATCGAACGACTCGTAGCGAGCTCGACAGCCGACCTCAGGCGTCTTCACTCTTTGCTTGGAAGCACGAGACGCGATGATCGGAGCCTTCGAGTTGAGGCGGTCGTTCGCCGCAAATCGGTTCCGCCACGGGACACCGTTCGACGAACGGACAACCGGGATAGAGATGGTCGGGGGAGGGCGGTTCGCCTTGCAGCGGTACTCTCTTTCGCTGGCGTTCGGCGACCGGATCCGGAATCGGTGCGGCGTTGAGCAACGCTTGGGTGTAGGGGTGCCGGGGGTCGTCGTACAGAGCGACCGACTCAGCCAACTCAACAATGCGCCCCAAATACATCACGCCCACGCGAGTGGCGATGTGGCGAACGACGGCCAGGTCGTGCGCAATGAACAGATAGGACAGTCCCAACTTCTGCTGCAATTCCATCAGCAGGTTGATCACTTGAGCCTGGATGGAGACGTCGAGGGCCGAAACGGGTTCGTCGCAGACAACCAGTTTCGGCTGGACGGCCAACGCGCGGGCGATGCCGATCCGTTGCCGCTGTCCACCGGAAAACTCATGCGGATAGCGATTCATCAGACGCGGGTTCAGGCCGACCAATTCCAACAAACGCATCACCTCGAGCTTCCGCTCCTGCCGGCCGTCGTGGAGTTTGAAGATCTTCATCGGCTCGGTGACAATCTGAAAAACGGTCATCCGCGGATTCAGCGACGCGAATGGATCTTGAAAGATCATTTGAATCTCGCGGCGAAACGGCAGCATCGCCGGGCTGGGCAAGTTGGCGATCTGTTTGCCTTGGAACCAGACTTCACCCGCTGTGGCGGGGACGAGATTCAGGATCGCTCGCGCGGTCGTCGACTTACCGCAACCCGACTCGCCAACCAAGCCGAGCGTTTCTCCCTCGGCGATGTCGAAGCTGACGCCGTCGACCGCGCGAATCACAGTCGTCGAATCGAAAAATCCTCGCGGCGCTGGAAAGTGCACCTGCAGATCTTTGACGACCAGCACGGGTCGCGTATTGAACTCGGTCACACCACGGATCTTCTGTGCGGAGTTGGAAGTGCTCACGAGGCGGCCTCCGCGCCGGCGTCGATGTCAACAAAGCAGGCGACTTGACCGCCGTGCCGAGCGGGCTGAAGTGTCGGCAGGGATTCGCGGCACTGATTCTGCGCGTGGGGACAGCGATCCGCGAACGCACAACCGGGCGGCAGACTCGCCATATCGGGAGGCTGCCCGTCGATGGCGGTCAGCGACGATCCCCGCTGGTCCCATCTGGGCACGGATTCCAGCAATCCAACCGTGTACGGGTGCTGTGGATCTTCAAACAGCCGATCGGACTCCGCTTTTTCGACGATTCGGCCGCCGTACATCACGGCGACGCGGTGGCAGATGCTGGCGACGACAGCCAGATCGTGCGTCACCAGGATGATCGCCGCTCCCTCTTCGCTCTGCAGCTGCTTCATCAGCTCGAGGATTTGAGCTTGGATGGTGACGTCGAGAGCCGTCGTCGGCTCGTCCGCAATCAGCACGTCCGGTTTGCACGACAGGGCCATGGCGATCATGACGCGCTGCCGCATTCCGCCGGAGAATTGGTGGGGGTAGTCGCGCACGCGTTTCGCGGCGGCGGGAATCCCCACTCGCTCCAGCATCTGGATCGCGTGGTCCCGCGCCTCGACGCGATTCATGCCCATGTGCCGGCGAGTCACTTCGACCAACTGTTGTTCGACGGTGAGGAACGGGTTGAGGGCTGTCATGGGATCTTGAAAAATCATCGCGATGTCATTGCCGCGAATCGACATCAAGTCGCGCTCTGTCATCTTCAACAGATCCCGGCCGCGGAAGATCGCCCGACCGCCGGCAATCTCGCCAGGCGGTTGCGGAATCAACCCCAACAGCGCCAAGTTGGAGACCGACTTGCCCGATCCCGACTCGCCGACGATCCCCAACGTCTCGCCCGGCTGCAGCTCGAACGAAATCTGGTTGACCGCGCGGACTTCTCCTTCCTCTGTGTGGAATTTGACTTCCAGGTTTTCGACTTGGAGGAGGGGTTGAGACGACATGGGGGAATCAACGGTTCTTTAATCGAGGATCGAAGGCGTCGCGAAGGCCGTCGCCGAGGAAGTTGAGCGCAAACAGGGTGACGCCCAGCGCGATGCCGGGGAAAGTGATCAGCCACCAGTAGACGCGGATCGGTGTGATCACTTTGAATCCCGTATTCGCCAAGACGCCCCAAGAGACATCTGGTGCTTCGACGCCCAAGCCGAGGAAGGACAAGAACGCCTCGAACAACATCACGCGAGGAATCGTCAGCGTCAGATAGACGATTACGACGCTGAGCAGATTCGGGACCAGGTGAATAAAGATGATGCGGGCGCGGTTCGCCCCGATCGTGCGGGCCGCCTCGACGAACTGTTCATTTTTGAGTGAAATCACCTGCCCGCGGACAACTCGGGCCATGGTGAGCCAGTAGATGGCTCCCACGACAATGAAGAAGACGAAGATCTGATCGATCCCCGCCGACTCCATCCATGCGCGATTCGCGTCGGCGTTGAGAATAGTGAGGATGAAGATCACAACGAAGATGAAGGGGACCGAGTAGGCGACGTCGATGATCCGCATCATCAGGTTGTCGATGTTGCCGCCGAGGAATCCGGAAGTGGCTCCGTAACTGACCCCGATCACCAGCGACACGAGCGTGGCCACGATGCCGACGATCAGCGAAATCCGCGCTCCCCAAAACAGCCGCGCCAACAGATCTCGCCCCAGTTCGTCCGTGCCGCAAATCGACGGGATGGCCCACTCGCCGAAAACGGCCAACCGCGCGTTGAGCAACTGCCGGTTGAAAAAGCCGAGTTCGCCGAACTGCACTTCCAATCGGTCCCGGTCAATGCTGGCCGACTCGGTGAGCGTCGGCGGCTGAAATGCTCGACTGGTGTCGACAAACCGCGGACCTTGCAACGGCAGAAAGGGAGTGAGAAACGCACTCACCGAAATCACTGCGATCGTCCAGAGGGAGAACATCGCCACGCGGTTTTTCCGCAATCGACGCCAAGCATCTTGGCGCAACGAGACACCCCGGACCGCGGCCGCTTCAGCAAGCAGTCGCTCGTAATGCTCTTCATCGCGTTGGACAGTTTCCGTGCTCACCCGTTCCCACTACTCCAACTTGACGCGTGGATCAAAGAAGCAATACGAGATGTCGACAATCAAGTTCATCGTGTAGAGGAGCGTGGTGTAGACCAACACCATGCCCATCGCCATCGTATAGTCGCGGAGAATGGCCGCTTTGACGAAATGCACGCCCAGCCCGGGAATCGCAAAAATCTGCTCCACGATCAGCGAGCCGGTGAGGATGCCGGCGATCGCTGGACCCAAGAAAGAGGCCACCGGCAACATGGCTCCCTTGAGAGCGTGCTTGATGATCACTTCGCGCGACGAAAGCCCCTTGGCGTACGCCGTGCGGATGTAGTCCTGGTTGAGAACATCGAGCATCCCCGTGCGCACTAGTCGCGCGACGTAGGCGGCGTACGGAGCGCCGAGACAGAACGCCGGCAGGACGACGTTCGACAGCTCGCCCCAACCGGCCGGCGGCAGCACCCTGAGCATAAAACAGAGCGGGATGATGGCGATGCCGGCAATCACAAAGTTGGGCAGCGCAATCCCGATCGTCGCGACCGACATCAAGGAAACATCGATCACCGTTTGTCGGCGAATCGCCGAGATGATGCCCGCCGTCAGACCGAGCGTCAGCGCGAACGTCAACGCCAAGATGCCCAGCGAGGCCGAAACGGGGAAGCCCTGCGCGATGATTTCGTTTACCGAGAAGTCGCCCATCCGAAAGCTCAAGCCCAAGTCGCCGCTGAGGGTGAGCCCGAGGTGGTAGGTGTACTGCTTCCACAGCGGTTGATCGAGTCGATACTTCGCCTCGATGTTGGCTCGTACGTGCGGCTCCAACTGCCGCTCGGTGTCGAGCGGTCCGCCCGGGACGAACCGCATCAACAACCATGACAAGGTGAACACGACCCACAGAGTAATCGCCATCCAGACGAGACGGCGGATGAGAAACGAAATCACCGCAGTTCCTCCGCCTCAAAAACCCTTCTCTTCTCGTCCTCGTCGATCCGCATTCCCTTGTAAGGATGTACGTCCTGGATGTTCTGGTAGAAGCCCTTGACGTACGGCCGCACCATTCCCTGCGTGACGTAGTAGTAGAGCGGGATGATCGGAGCCTCCTCGATCAGCAGATCTTCCGCTTCAACGAACAACCGCATCCGCTTCCGCTGACGTTCCAAGTCAACCGCGGCGCGCAACAACTCGGCGTGTCGACCCTCACTCCAGCCGTCGGCTTCCTTCACCTGTTGCTCAACCGCCGCTCGTTCGTCGTCGGCCAGTTTCACGGCGGACGAGCCAAACACGATCTCGTCGTAGCGAGCATTGCTCCAATTGGTATTGTTTTGCGGACCGTCGGTGACGAACAGATCGAGAAAGGTGTTGGGGTCCACGTAGTCGCCGATCCAGCCGTTGCGGCCGATCATGTAGTCGCCCTTCCGCTGATCGGCCAGATAGGTGCCCCATTCCTTGTTCTTCAATTGAACATTGATTCCCAGGTTCTCCTTCAATTGAGCCTGGATGAGTTCGGCGATTTGAGCGTGCAGATCATTGGTGTTGTAGGTGATGACGAGTTGAGGAATTCCTTTGCCATCGGGGAAACCCGCCTCGGTCAGCAGTTTCTTAGCCTTCGCGATCGCTGCTTGGCGCGGAAGTTCGACCTCCTTGATATTCATTCGCTGCTTCGCCGCCTCGTAGTCGGCGATTCCCGGCGGCACGTAGCGGAGCGCGGGAATCTGACCCGCCCGCGTGACGTGCTCGACAATCTCGCGGCGGTCAATCGCGAGCGACAGGGCCTGCCGCACTCGCCGATCCGTCAGACCCGGTTTCGTCGTGTTGATCTTGTAAAAGTAGACGCTGAGAAACGGCTGCGGATTGAAGTCGGACCGATTCTGCTTGAGCAAATCGGGAATGATCGTCGCCGGCACCTGGCGGAAGTAATCGATCTTGCCGGCGAGATACAAGTTCAGTTCCGTCGTCTGAGACTCCACGGCCAGCGCATCGACTGTGTCGAGATGAACGTTCTCTTGATCCCAATAGTGAGGGTTGCGGACCATGCGGATCCGGTCGCGGACCTTGCGGCTATGCAAAATGAAACAGCCATTCGTCACGATGTTCTGGGGTTTCGTCCACGCTGGATAGCCGTGCGTCTCGACGCACTTCTTGTTTACCGGGAACAGCGGGTAAAAGCCGAGCAGGTTGATGAAGTAGGGAACGGGATTGTTCAATTCGATCCGCAACGTGCGCCGATCCACCGCGACAATTCCGACGTGATCGAAGTCGAGCAACACCTGTTTCGCCTGTTCAATACTCGCGCCTTGCTTCACGTCGGCAATGACGTTGTCTGGTTTGCTGCAGAAGCGGCGGTCGACGCCATCGATCGTCACCGTATAGACGGGCAGTGTCGGAGCCGCGTCCTCTTCACTCTCTTCCTCATCGCCTTCGCCCTCGCCGGTTTCGTCCGGGTCGGTTTCCACGGGGGGCTGACCGTCCTCGATGGACTTCAGGACGCCGTGGAGAGTTTCGCCGCGGCCGAAAGGCAACGCGTCGGCGGCGGGTTCGGGCAACTCAACTTCCACGCGACTCCCCGGCTCGTACTCCAACTCGTTGTACTCGACCGCGTTCTTCACATCTTTGAGCAGAAAGACATACTCGGCGCCGGTCATGGGATCGAGAAAGCGGCGGAATGAGTACTCAAAATCTTGGGCCGTCACCGGCTCGCCGTTGGACCATTTGGCGTTGTCGCGAATCTTGAAGTGGTACGTCCTGCCGTCGTCAGAGATTGTCCAACTCTCGGCCGCCGAAGTCGGCTCCGGCCGCAGGTCTTTCGGATTCCACCCCACCAATCCTTCGTAGATGCCGCGAATGATCTGGCCTTCGGGCTGACCGGTCACAATCGCTGGATCGACCGATTTTATCTCCGTGCCGTTGGAGAACGTGTAGTCGGCGGGAGCCGGATTCTCTTGCCAAACGGAAAAAATGACTGCCAGAACGCATGCGATTCCCGCCACGATGCCGAACCACTTCCGCGATGTCTGACCCATGGGGAACCTGACAAAAGACTGGGTTTTATCGACAGGGTAGGAAAGGTGAACTCAACCGGCTCGCAAAGCCGCGACGTCAACGTGCGGGCCGATTATAGCGATTTGGCTTGAGGCTGGGGCGCTTGTCACACAAGTGGCATAGTAGGCCGGATCCAGGAGCGCAGCGACGCCGCTCCGGCAATCGACCTCGTCGAGGGATACCGGCGCCTGCCGGAACCGCGCTGCGCTTGGTCCGGCCCTACTCGCCCCACACAAAGCAACCTATCGCTGGGGTGTCGACTCCGTTCGCTCTTTGTTGATCGTTTGCAATCGAATGCCGCCGCATCCCGCGACAGGTGATGTTGGCGGCAGTTTGGTGGGCCCTCAGCGTGGACACTCAACCTGATTGTTTCGTTGATTTCGTGGAAAACGCCAAATCTATCCTCCCCGAAATACCACCAAGTAACTAGAATCTAGGCCATACAGAGTCCTGTATGGTGTGTGCCCCGCGTCCCGACCCTTCTCACGCGGAAAGCTCACACTCCTGATCCAATTCAAACTGTCTCCGTATCACTTGACTCGCACGTCCTCGCAACGAACCAATCCGAGCGAACCGTTTCTGCACTGCGCACGAGCGGTTCACCGTGGGACTATGTCGAGTCGGCCGACGATTTGAGGAGGCGAACCATGGCGAGTGTTGTTATCAAATCCATAACCGCTGGCGAATCCGTCACTGACGCCGAGCTTCCCAACGACGACCTGCGAGAACTAGTTCATTTGCTCAAGTTGGTCGCGGATGACACCCGCATAAGGATTCTCTATTTCTTGCGTCGCGAGAGCGAATTGAACGTGCAGGCTATCTGCGAACGGCTCAGCCAAACGCAACCCGCCGTCAGCCATCACCTGGCGTTATTGCGCGCCGATCATTTGATTGAGATGCGTCGCGAGGGCAAACACAACTATTACCATCTCGCCCCGGCGCGACTCCGCGAGTTGGCTGAGTTGATGGATGACTGTCTGCCGCCGGGAAGCGCCGAGTAGTCCGCCGACTACTTTTGTTTTTGCAAATCGGCGAGTCGCGCGGTGATCTTCTTGTCGATCTCGGCTGCTTGCTGTTGGGCTTCTTCCAACGGCAGACCCGCTTTGACTCCGGGCCGCTTGTGGCCGACGTGACTGACCCAGGCGGGATGTAAGATGTTGTGCTTCTGGGCCACCAATTCGTAGAGCTTGCCGTCCGGCTGGGCGACCTGCGGCGCTCCCCACGCCGCGAGAATCGTCTTTCCCAACAGTCGATGTCCGGTGGCGTCAACGTGGACTCCGTCATTGGACATGCGAAACTTCGGGTCCGCTTTGCGCCGCGCAGCAACGGCTGAGTTGATTGGCGTGTGGAGGTCGATCAGCTGCTCAACTTGCTTGTTCTGTTTCATGATCCACTCAGCGTATTGATCGAGCACCTCGTCATAGCCTTCGTAGATCGCGAACCAAGCGAACTTCTCAGCGGATGCGGGGCGCAGCTTTTTTTGCTCCCGCAGCGGCAACGGATCAAACGGCGGTGGCGTCATCAAAATCAGTTTTGCTCCCGACGCGTTCACTTTAGCGATCAGCTTGTTGATCCCGTTCTGATACGCTTCAAAACGCTCCGCCGCGAAAGGGTAATAGATGCCGTCATTCATGCCATAGCAGGCGACGACGACATCGGGCTTCACTTTGGTCAAAGCTCGATCCAACCGCTCGTGCACATCGGGTCGAGGAAACGGATGATCCGGCTCGGACAACCCACTGCACGTTTCGCTCGGTAGGCCGAGATTGATGAACTGCGGTTGTAACTCAGGGTAGGCGAGCCGCAGTTGAGTCTCAATCCAGACGATGTAACCGCCCGCATGAGTTATCGAGTCGCCGAGAAAGAGGACCCGTTTGGCGTTGGCCGGAAACGGCGGCTCAGCCGCCCGAGTGGTCGATGCGGTCAGGATGGACAGCATCAACAGCGCGGCAAGAAATGATGCGACTGATCTTGTCATGATTTGACGCTCCTCTCGATTGGACTCCAGGCGT
>JASMLW010000557.1 GCA_030748485.1 Pirellulaceae bacterium | reverse complement strand
AGGCGTCGCGACGAAGTCGCGACAATCGGTGTTCCACTTGCTGCAGCGCGGCGATCTGTTGGCCCGCTGAACACGAATCGGGAGGCTTTTCTGAGGACGCACCTCCATTCGACGGCCTCGGAAGGCCATCGTACAAACCGGACCTACTTGTCCGAACCTGCCCACTGACAGCCGCGTCTGTTTGGCTATAAAATACTCAGCTCTTATCATCTCCTCGGAGAGGCACCCTTGGATACGTCGCTTATGGCCGAAACTTCCCGGTCCGATTCCACTTCTGAACGCAGTCTTCAATTGGCTCTGGCCGCCGCCCGCACGGCGTCGGACAACCGCGGTCGCGACATCCTGTTGCTCGACATGCGCCAGCACACGCCGCTGTTCGACTATTTCCTGATCGCCACGGGAAGTAGCCGCCGGCAGCTGCACGCCATCGCCGAAGAGATCGACCACAAGTTGGAGGACGATCTCAACGACAAGCGGATGGGCCGCGAGGGCTACGACGAGAGCCGCTGGATTGTGCTCGACTACGGAACGCTCGTCATCCATCTCTTCGATGACGAGACGCGGGCGTTCTACAGTCTCGAGACGCTCTGGGCGGACGCCGTTCCCGTCGATCTGACGGGCGTGATCGAGGAGTGACGGGCGGCTCGGCGACTGATCGGCCACCTGTTGTGCTTTTTTCGACGCGGCTACATTGGGCCCATGCCGAGCTGATCCGTCCGTCAGCTCGCCTCTCTCTCCGGACTCGCCGCCCATGAACATTCACGCCGTACTGCAAGAGCGATTTCGACCGGCTCTGGCCTCCCGAGTCGACGATCCCACCGAGCTACTGGAGATGATTCGGCCGTCGGCGCAAGACGCCGCTGACTACCAAGCGAATTTCGCCATGCCTTTAAAGGGCGTACTGGGCAAATCGCCGCGCGATATCGCGGGGGAGATTGTTGGCGAAGTCGACGTGAGCGACATGTTCGAGCCGCCCGAAGTGGCCGGCCCCGGCTTCATCAACTTGAGGCTGAAAACCGATTGGCTGCGCGATCAGCTGCAGTCGGCGGTCGCGGACGAGCGGCTCTCGATTCCGCCGGCCGCCGATCCGCTGACGATCGTCATCGACTACTCGTCGCCCAACGTCGCCAAGCCGATGCACGTGGGACACATCCGCTCGACCGTGATCGGCGACGCCATCTATCGCATTCTGCAGTTCCTCGGTCACAACGTGATCAGCGACAACCACGTCGGCGATTGGGGCACGCAGTTCGGCATGATCATCTACGGCTACAAAAACTTTCTGAGCGCGGAGGCGTTCGAGACCAACCCGGTCGGCGAACTCAGTCGACTCTACAAATTGGTTTCGCAGTTAGAAGCGTACCAAGAGGCAGTGGAAAAACGGCCGGCGGAGATCGCCCAGATCGCGCAGCGGAAGGCGGCGATCGCCACAGCCGAAGCGAACGCGCCGGCCGACGCCAAGGAAGCCAAGAAGCACAAGAAAGCCTTGAAGAAGCTGCAGCGAACGCTGGTGGATTGCGAGCGGAAACTGCTTTCCGCCGAACGCAAGATCAAGGCGGTGGAGAGTTCGCCCGAGTTGCTCGCATTGGCGACGGAACACGCGAGTATTCACGATCGCGCGCTGGCCGAGACGGCCCGCTTGCATGAAGGCGATGAAGAGAACGTCCGCTTGTGGAACGAGTTCCTGCCGCATTGCCGGGACGACATGTTGCGCATCTACCAACGGCTGGGCGTCACCTTCGATCGCGAACTCGGCGAGAGCTTCTACCACGATCGGCTGGCGGGAGTCATCGAGAATCTCCGCGCCAAGGGACTGGCGGAGGATAGCGAAGGAGCCGTCTGCGTGTTCTTTGGTGAATCCGAGACACCGATGATCGTGCAGAAGAGCGACGGCGCATATCTCTATTCGACAACCGATCTGGCCACGATCGACTACCGCATGGCCGAGTGGAATCCAGACGTGATCTTGTACGTGGTCGATCATCGGCAGCACGATCATTTCGCCAAGCTGTTCAAGGTGGCTCGCCAACTCGGCCACGATGTCGATCTGCGGCACCTGGCTTTCGGCACGGTTCTGGGAAGCGATGGAACTCCGTACAAAACTCGCGAGGGCGACGCCGAAACGCTCGACTCGTTGCTCGACGAAGCGGTCACGCGAGCGCGCTCCGTGGTCGACCAGACTCAAGCCGGTCCAACGCTCAGCGAGAATGAGAAGCAGCGCGTGGCCAGCGTCGTCGGCCACGCCGCGGTGAAGTATCGAGATTTGTCGCACAACCGCGAAAGCGATTACGAGTTCAGCTACGAGAAGATGCTCGCCCTGACCGGTGACACGGCGCCCTATTTGCAAATGGGGTACTCTCGAGTGCGAAGCATCTTTGAAAAGGGCGGCGTCGACGTCGACGAACTGCGCGGTTCCGGCGCCGCGATTCAACTGAACGAACCGGCCGAACGGCAACTGGGGTTGCAGTTGAGGCAGTTCGGCGAAGCGCTCGAGCGAGCGGTAATCGACTATCGACCAAACGTGCTCACCGAATACGTCTACGCGCTGTCGACGGCGTACGCCAGGTTTTTCGAGTCGTGTCACGTGCTGCGAGCCGAGTCGGAAGAGCTCAAGCAGAGCCGTCTCTTGCTCTGTGATCTGACCGCCCGCACGCTGCGCCGCGGGCTCGAGCTGCTCGGCATCGAAGTGTTGGAGCGGATGTAGACGAGTTCCGCGCTGACGACGGATCCGACCTGATGTTGACGTCGGCGGGAAACACTGCACACTTTCTCCCATGCCTCCGCAACGACGATCCGCCCCGCCGCCCGCTTCATCTCCGCCCGCTTCATCTCCGCCCGCTTCACCGCCACCCGCTTCATCGCCGCCCGCTACCCGGAGCTCAACGCCCGCTTCATCTCCACCCGCTTCATCGCCGCCCGCTTCACTCCCGCTCGACCAGGTTCTCTGCGGTGACGCGATCGAACTGGTGAGCGACCTCCCGGCCGAATCGATCGACTGCGTGGTGACGAGCCCACCGTATTTTCGCATGCGTCGCTACGAGTCGAATCTGGAGATTGGACAAGAGGCGACGCCGCAACAGTACATCGAGCGATTGCGAGAGGTTTTCGCGGCCTGTCGACGCGCGCTAAAACCGTCGGGCTCACTGTGGATCGTCATCGGCGACAAGTACCGCGACGGCGAGTTGTTGGGGATGCCCTGGCGGTTGGCTTTGGCGCTCAAGGACGACGATTGGATTCTCCGCAGCGACATCATCTGGCACAAGCCGAACGCGATGCCGTCGCCGGTGAAGACGCGGCCGACGCCCGATCACGAATACATTTTCTTTTTCTCGAAGTCGAAGAACTATTTCTACGACGCGGATGCGATTCGTGAACCGCATGTGACGTTTAGTGAACAGAGCCGGATGTTGGGGGGGCGGAGTCACTTCTTTCGTCGAGACAGCACGCCCGAACAGGGCAAGAACGGCGGCGACCAGAACCTTCACGATGGCCGCTGGGACCAGGCCTTCCATCCCAAAGGTCGCAACAAGCGGACGGTCTGGTCGATCTCGCTGTCGAAATGCCGCGAAGCCCATTTCGCCGTTTTCCCTGAATCGCTGGTGAAAAACTGCTTGCTGGCGGCAAGTCCGGAAGGGGGAGTGGTGCTCGATCCGTTTCTCGGCAGCGGCACGACCGCGCTGGTCGCTCGACGCCTGCAGCGCCGCTTCATCGGCGTCGATTGCGTGCCCCAGTATTGCGAAATGGCTCGACAGCGGCTCGACGGCTCCGACTGACGGACGGCCGTTTGGGGCGCCTTTTTGGGCGGTGTGGGCGAGCGAAACTTCCCGCCGAGTATTTTCACCCCGGCGATGTCGGCGCGATATAATCGAGCTCGAAAGTTAGCCGGAGCGGCGCCACCCACTGGGCGCCCTCATCGGTGGTCTCACCTCGTTGATCCGCAAACTTAGAGATGTCTGACCAATGAATCGCCCATCCGCCTTGCTGCTCGCCGCCACCTTCCTCGCCGTCACCTTCCTCACCCCAACCGCCGGGCGCAGTGAAGACGCCGCCTTCGTCCAACACAAACGCTGGGTAACCTCCGCCGCGTTTTCGCGGGACGGCAAGTTGCTGGTCACCACGGGTGGTCAGAGTTTGTTGTACCGTCCCGGCGATGTGCACGTCTGGAACACGGCCGACGGTTCGCTGACCGCGAAGCTGGAAGGGCACCCGACCGCCGTTTGGTCCGGAGCCATCTCGCCCGATAACAAGACGGTCGTCACGACCGGCTACGACGGCAAAGTGATCGTTTGGGACCTGGCCGCCAAAAAGGCTCGCGCCACGTTGGAGAAGCACAAGGGATGGGCGCGGTCTGTCGCCTTCGCACCGAACGGCGAACACTTCGCGACCGCCGGCGAAGATGGACAAGTCATCGTATGGAAAACGGCCGACGGATCGGAAGCCAAAGCGATCAAGGCGCACGAGTCGACCGTCATGCAAGTCGCTTTCTCCGCCGACGGCGCGACCGTCGCGACCGCCAGCAGCGACAAGACGGCGAAGTTGTGGAATTGGGCCGAGGGTAAAGAGACGGCCAAGTTGGAAGGTCATGAAGACGCTGTCTGGACCGTCGCGTTCTCACCCAAAGGCGACGCGCTGGCGACCGCCGGCGCCGACCGCAAGATTCGCATCTGGAGCCTCGACGGCAAGCAGCAGACCGTCCTCGAAGGCCACAAGGATTGGATCAGCAGCGTCGCCTTCTCCGCCGACGGCGCGAAACTGGCCGCCGTCGATCAGGGTCGGCGGCTCAAGGTCTGGAACGTCGGTGAGAAAAAGACGGTCGTCGATCTCGACGAATTCACCAGTAGCCTCTGGACCGTCGCCGTTTCTGCAGATGGCAAGCTGGCAACTGGCAGCCACCGCAAGGGAGCGCGGATCTGGAGCCTGGCCGACATGAAGGAACTCTTCCCCAAACCGCTCACCGACGAAGAGAAGGAAATGATCCAACGCCGTCGCGAGGCGGCAAAGAAGGCCGAAGCCGATCGGGCGAAGCGAAAAGAGGAAGAAGCCAAACGAAAGGTCGAGGAAGCCAAGAAGAAGGCCGAAGAGGACGCGAAGAAGAAGGAAGAAGAGGCCAAGAAGAAGGCCGAAGAGGATAAGAAAAAGGCGGACGAAGCTAAAAAGAAAGACGCCCAGAAAGACGACGCCAAGAAAGACGAGTAGCCTTCGATCCTGTTGCCGCTCGCTGGGGTCTTGCCGGCAGCTCGTTTGTCAGCGCCCACCTTTGTCAGCGCCCACCTTGTCAGCGCCCAGGCGCGAGAAATTCCCCGTCGTCCGGCAAACACGCTATACTGCCTCAGCCGACTGCCTCCATCGAGCAATCGGGCCGTTGAGCCTGCTTCACCTCCGGGCCCCGTCGATACTCTTTCTCGATCCTCCCCACCCATGCCCAAATACGTAGTTCGTCACGGTTCGACACGCGCGTTGGCCGTGTTGAATACGCGCGGAGGCGACCGTTTCTCTCGTGGGGTGCGAGTCGTGGCGCGGACGAATCGCGGATTGGAAGTTGGCGAGGTTTTGTGTGCGGCGAATGAGGACTCGATCGCCCGTCTGAAGGATGGATCGCACGGGCAGATCTTGCGTGCGATGACAGCGGAAGACGAAAACGAACTGGCTCACCTGCGTTCCCGGGAAACGGCGGAATTTCAGAAGTGCCAGCAATACGTCGAGAAACTTGAGCTGACGATGGAGCTTGTCGATATCGAGCACATTTTTGGGGGGGAGCGGATCGTCGTCTACTACTTGGCCGAACAGCGAGTCGACTTTCGCGAACTCGTCAAACAGTTGGCCAGTGAATTTCAGACGCGGATCGAAATGCGGCAGATCGGCGTCCGCGACGAGGCCAAACTGCTCGCCGACTACGGCGATTGCGGCAAGCCCGTTTGCTGCAACACGCACCTTTCAGAGATGCCGCCGGTGTCGATGAAGATGGCCAAGTTGCAGAAGGCTACTCTCGACCCCACCAAAATCTCCGGACGCTGCGGGCGGCTGAAGTGTTGCTTGCGGTACGAGTTTGACACTTACGAAGAATTGCTAAAAGAGTTGCCGCCTGTCGGTTCGGATGTCGTAACCGAAAACGGCCGAGCTCGAGTCTTGAATCAAGAGGTGTTGTCGCAACAATTATTGATCCAAGCCGAAGACAATCGCCGAATGATGATTGACGCCAGTGAAGTGCTCAGCGTCTTGCGGACGGGAAAGAAAGGCGGCCGCGACAGCGGCGATCGATCTGAAAAACCGCGCGACTCCGCGGATTCGAGCAAACCGGAAGGACGCCGTGGCCGCCAATCGAATCGAAGGTCGCAGGGCGGTCGGGCGGGTCGCGGCGGAAAAAACAAGGTGGATCCTGACTCCGACAAGCGCGACGACAAGCGCGACGACAAAAAGAAACCGGGCGACGACCCCCCAGCGGACGCGTCTCCCCCCGAAACTCCCCCTCAGTCTCCTGAATGAGCCGCACGGTTAGATATGTCACATCCACCAGAGATTGAGGATCTTCTTCGGAAAGATCCTCGCTACCAATACGACGCCTACTTGTTTGTCCGCGATGCGCTCTCGTTCGCTCAAGATCAGTTGGAAATGAGGCCGAAGACCGCTGCGGTGACGGACGAGTCGCACCTTACCGGCCAACAACTTTGCGAGGCCATTCGGCGGTTCGCGCTCGAGCAGTACGGCTTCATGGCGAAAACCGTGCTCAATAGCTGGGGTGTCTTCAGCACCAGCGACTTCGGCAACGTCGTCTACAACCTGATTGAAATCAGCTTGATGAAGAAGTCAGCGGACGATCGTCGCGAGCATTTCGACGACGTGTTCGACTTTGACCAGGCTTTTCAGCGCGACTTTGAAATCAGCATGCCGGAATGAGTTGGCGGAGTCGTTTATGAGTTGCCGTCACGGTGCGCGGGCTGGATGACGATGGCCAAGAAGAATCGCCGCCGCAACTCATCCGCCGAACGCGCGGGTTCGCCACCAGCCGAAGGCGAGACCGCGGCCCCGCAATCGCGCGGATGGTTTATCGCGGCGACGGCTCTGCTGATCGCTTGGTTGGGGTACTTGCTGTACGCTGTATGGTCGCGCTTGGCGACGATGTAATCACCCCTGCGACCGCTGAACTGGCCGTGCCGGAATTCGATCCTTATCACAAATGGTTGGCGATCCCGCCTGACGAGCAGCCGCCGCATCATTACCGGCTGTTGGGCGTGCCGTTGTTCGAATCCGATCTCGACGTCATCGAGAACGCCGCCGACCGCCAAATGGCTCACCTGCGGTCGTTCGCGAATGGACCGCATCGCGAGCAATCTCAACAGCTGCTCAACGAGCTGGCGCAAGCCAAACTGGTGTTGCTGAGCGAAGGCATGCGGAGCGCGTACGACAACCAGCTGCGAAGCCGCCTGGGCATGGCTCCCAGCGCTCCACCGGCTGCCCACCTCGCCCCACCGCAGGCGGCTCCTCCCCAAGCGGAGCCGCCCCAACATGCGCCGCCGCAGCAGGCTCCGCCGCAAACCACGCAGCCGGCGTACGCCGAGTTGGCGTCGGCTCCGACCGCCGTTCCCATCGGCGTCGCTGAGCCGGTTGGCGGCGACGAGCAAGTCGGCGCGTCCATCAAGTCTCATCCCCGGCGGCGCAATCGGCGGTCGAACTGGACGCCAATCGTCTTAACCGCCGCCGGCTTAGGGATGGTGTTTTGTCTGTTCCTGTGGGCTTTGTTCGGAGGATCGACGGAGGATCCGCCGCGGGAAGACCCAGCCGACCCGCCCGCGAGAGGCCCGGCCGTGGAACTGGAGCCGGAGACGAACGAGGAGCCTGAGACGAACGAGAAGACGGATCCCGATTCGGCCATCGTTCCGGCGAACGAAGAGTTCGAGGACGCCAGCGCGGGGAAACTGCGCCGCATCGCCAGGCAAGCCGCGAAGAGAGGAGAGGCGACCCGCGCAATCGCCGCCATGGACAAGCTCGACGAGTTGGAGGAGTCGAATCCGTTGGCGCTCAGAGCGCTCATCGTCCAAACGCTGGGCGCATCGTGCGGCGACCCAGCCGAGTACGAACCGCTCGCCAAATACGCGCTGCAACTTGCCAACGAAGCGGCCGATACGCTTCAATGGGACTCGGCTGAGCGGGCGGCCACGGTGGCGGCGGCGGTCGCCGATAAGACAAGTGATGACGAACTAAAGAAGCAAGCCGCACAAATTGTCGCCCGAGTGGAAGCCCGCGAATGAACTACTCGGCGCACCCACCGTTTCAATGACACTCAAGCCGAAGCGAGAATCGCATGACTCTTTACGAACGTTTGGGCGGCTACGACGCGATCGCCGCGGTCGCTGACAATCTGCTGCCGCGACTGATGGGCGATGAGCAGCTGGGGCGATTCTGGGCTCACCGCGGCGACGACGGGTTGGCTCGCGAGAAGCAACTGCTGATCGACTTTCTCTGCCAACAGGCGGGCGGCCCCTTGCTTTACACGGGTCGTGACATGAAGACATCCCATCGAGGGATGGGCGTCGACGAGTCGGATTGGGGTCGATTCATCGGTCACGTCGAAGCGACGCTCGACCATTTCGAACTCGCCGCCGCCGAACGCGACGACGTGCTCAACTTCATTCAGAGTCTCAAGACCGAAGTGCTCGACTGACGAGCCTATTCTCGAAACTGCAGTGAGTAGAGATCTGCGTTCTTCAACACGAATCGCACTTTGATCGTTTCTCCCGCGGGCAAGGGGCGATTTTTCCAGCGGACTTCAGCGGCGATCGAATCTCCGGCGAGCGGTTTGCACGCCGCGAGTTCGAAACCTGGCAGCGCTGCGCCTTTCTCGTCTTGCAACTCGACGCGAACTTCGCCGCCCTTTCCCGCCTGGTAGTTCAGCACAAGCCGGTCGCCGGAGAAGCGCAGTGGCTTTGTTACCAACTCTCCCCCTTCAGCGCCGGCTCGCAGCGAGACAAACCCGTCGACTCGAAAGGTGAAGCGGCGGAGGCGGCTGTCGGGGCCCGTGTAGTACGCCTCGCTCGCGTAGACCGAGTATTCATTTGGCTTTCCCGGCAGCGAGACCAGCCCGTTGGCCATGTAGTTGCTCCGATTTCCGGCTCGATCGCGAGGAGCCGATTGAGGAATCACCGCCTTGTTGAAACGCTTGAAGTTCAACCCGTCACGGCTCGACATGAACAGCGGCTCGACCCGGCTGCCTTCCGGCAAATAGCGAGTCGGGAATCCAATCCGAATGTGCGGCGCGCGGGGATACGGTCGAATCGCATTCGTGTAGAGATGCTGGTTTGGAGCGTCGCCGTATTTCAGGAGTTGTGGTTTGGTCCAGTTGACGAAGTCGTTTGACGTGCAGGTCATGATCGCTCGCACGCCGTTCGTGAAAATGCGGTGATAGTCGACGTACTGCTTCGTCACCGGATCCCAAAACGCCAGATTCTGCGAATCGAACGCCCCGTCGGTGATCACCGGCTCGTTCTTGATCAACGTCCAGTGAATCGCGTCCGGAGACTTGTAAACATACAAGCCGCGCTTGCCCACCGGCCGCCCTCGCGAGATTCCTTTGTACTTCGCGTCGGCAGCGCAATTCGGATTCGCGTCTTTGAACGCCACGAAACAGTGCGTTCCCAATCCCTTGAGGACGATGTTGTTTGCCTTCGACCCTTCCCATTCGTGAACGCCCAACTCGGGCTTCTCCCAATGCACGCCGTCCTTGCTCTCGGCGTAACAGGTCACTTCTTCATGCGCCGCTCGTTTAGCCTTCTCATCCCAGTGTGAGCCTCGGTAATACATCCGCAGCGTGTCGCCGTCTCGAAACACGCTGTAATAAGCGCACGTGTTCCCTTCCCAAGGGGCGTCCGTGGTCAACGCCACGTCCTGTGGCTCGGGACGATGCAAATGCTGTGTCAAATCTCCTTGCTGGGAGCCGACGAGGAAGTCGTCGACGAATAACTCAAGACGATCTGCAATCGTCAATGGCTGGGCCGCGCTGGCCGGCGAAGTCGTCGCCAGCAGACAGGCGAGAATCAGGTATGGCGTGAGAGAGCGCATGTCGAGTTCTCCGGGTCCAAGGACAAGTTGACGCTCCAGATGATATCACGGTCAGCGGTGGCTGGGCGATAAGCGCGACCACTCCGCGTCACCACTGCTCGCGTTCAGCAGTTAAACTAGACCGCAACCACAGGGAGTAAGAATGACGAACCGATTGTTTTTGGCGTTCTCAGTGCTGGTCACCGGATGGGTCACCCTATTCGTAGCTGGTCCGTCACTCGCAACGGCGGCGGGTCGGCCGAACGTCGTTTGGATCTCTTGCGAGGACATCAGCGCTCACCTGGGTTGCTTTGGCGACCCGCACGCGATCACGCCGCGGCTCGACCAACTTGCGGAAGAGTCGATTCGCTACACGAACGCGTTCACTACCGCCGGCGTTTGCGCTCCGTGCCGCAGCGGCATCATCACCGGCATGTATCAAACCACGCTGGGAACGCATCACATGCGCGGGCAAACCCGGCTGCCTTCGTTTGTCCGACCCTTCCCACAGTTACTCAGGCAAGCCGGCTACTATTGCTCGAACAATTCGAAGCAGGACTACCAATTCAAAACACCGCCGGGCGTGTGGGACGAGTCGAGTGGAAAGGCTCATTGGCGTCGCCGACCGCGCAAGGATCAACCCTTCTTCGCCGTCTTCAATTTCACTGGCTGTCACGAGAGCGGGATCGCATCGGAAGCGAAGTATCGCAAGGTCACCGGCCAACTGACCAAGCGGCAGCGGCAGGATCCACAGGCGCTTACAACGTTTCCTCCGTACTACCCCGAGACTCCCGCGGCGCGTGAGGATTGGAAACGCAACTACGAATTGATCACCGCGATGGACGCCTGGGCGGGCGGGTTGATCGACCAACTCAAGGAAGATGGACTCTACGACAACACGATTATTTTCTACTGGTCCGATCACGGCGTGGGACTGCCGCGAGCCAAACGGTGGCTCTACGACTCCGGAGTCCACGTTCCGTTGATGGTGCGAATACCCGCCGAGTATCGAGGGAAACTCACCCCCACGCCTGGTCGAGCGATCGATCGTTTGGTGAGTTCGATCGACTTCGGGCCGACCGTATTGAGTTTGGCGGGAATCAAAACTCCGCAAGTAATGCAGGGGCGTCCGTTCCTCGGTGAGTCGGCCGGCGAGCCCCGGCGGTTTGTGTTCGGCGCGCGCGACCGAATGGACGAACGATACGACATCATCCGCATGGCGCGCGACAAGCGGTACAAGTACATTCGCAACTACGAGCCGTTGAAGACGTACTACCAATACATGAACACGCCTGAAAAAGGCGCCACGATGCGAGACCTGAGAAGGTTGCATGACGCGGGCAAGTTGCCGCCGATCGCGAACCGTTACTTCGCCCGCAACAAGCCCGTCGAGGAGTTGTACGATACGCGGAACGATCCACATGAGCTGAACAACCTGGCCGACGATCCGGCTCATCGCGATGCGCTCATTCGGCTCCGCGAAGCGCATCTGAAATGGGTCACGAGAACGCGCGATTTGGGGTTGATTGCTGAGCCGTTGTTGGTGGCGCGCGAGAAGACGATTGGACATCGCTATGGAGTCTTGCGGCAGGAAGATGGCGACGACCTGTCGGTGCGAGTCGCGCGGATGGCGGTTGCAGCTTCCGCTGGTGAATCGGCGCTGAAAGATCTTCTCCAAGCGCTCGACGATCCCGATGCGGCGGTCCGCTATTGGGGGGCCGTCGGGCTCGGCAACATCGGCGGCCCGGCGCGATCGGCGTCGACCCGTCTCACCGCCGCGCTGGACGACGAGTCGGCGGTCGTTCGCGTGGCGGCCGCGCGGGCTCTGCTGCGGAGCGGCGATCGAGCCGCCGTGCAGCCGGCGCTGAAAGCGCTGACCGATGTGCTCGATCGGGGTGAGCAGTGGGAGCGGTTGCACGCCGCCATCGTGCTCGACGAAGCCGATGAACAAGCGCGACCTGTGCTCGCGCAAATGAAAGCCGCGCTGAAACCCCGTTCCGAACTGTACGCGAAGGGAAAGTACACCGTTCGCGTCATCAACCGAGCGCTCAACCAGCTCGAGTCAACAAACCGCACGGCGCCCTAACAAGAACCGATTCGATCTGTGAGGTCTGACGTGCGGCGGAAGCATGTTTCGTTCGGGCGGCGGCTGGCGTTTGGGGTGCGGTTGCTGGCGGGCCTGCGGAAGCCGGACATTCAAGCGGCCGGTGTGTATGTTCGCGCTCGGTTCGGCGGACACAATCCCCTCAGCTGGTTGAGGTTTTCGTGCTGGGCCCTGCGACAGGCTTTCGTAGTGATGCCGGCTGTGGCCGCCGGCGTGGACGTCGCTCGCCCCGTTTCGCGCACACCCATGTGGCTGGACGACGCGAATCCTTGGGCCGACTATCCATGGAGCCGCCTGGCCGCCAACTCAACCGGCGACTCGGAGTTGCCCAGTGAAGTCGACACGGTCGTCATCGGAGCCGGTTTCACAGGTGCTGCGGCCGCCTATCACTGGGCCAAGCTGGCGACCGATGGCCGCCGCCTGATCGTGTTGGAGAAAGACGATCCGGCCAGCGGCAGCTCGGGACGCAACGAAGGGCTCGTCGTCATGGGACGATACTTCGCCATGGTCCGCGACAGAATGGTCGAGCGACTCCGCGTGGTGCGCGATGAGCTAGGTGAGTCCGAACGCAGGGCGCTGGCGGAGAAGTTCTCCGACGTCTATTGCCGCGCCGCCTATCGCAACGCCGACTTGATTGAACAGACAGTTCGCGACGAAGGATTCGATTGCGACTACGCCCGGGCGGGTTGGGTGCAGGCTCGCGGAGCCAGCGAGCAGGAGTCGCTTGTCGAGTCGGTCGAATCGGCGGCCGCCCGCGGGCACGGAGACTGGACCAGCATATCTCCGGCGGAGGTCCTCGAACGCTCGGGGATGAGAGTCGAACACAACGCTGGATTCTCACTGGCCGCCGCTTCCTGGCATCCGGCCAAGTGGGTTTGGAGCTTGATCGATGCGGCCTTGCAGAATAACTGCGTGTCGCTGTTTACGAGGACGCCGGTCGCGCAGATCGAGAGTTTTGCGGGAGGCTACCGAGTCACTACGCCGCGAGGCGTCGTTGAGTGCCGCCACGTGTTGTTGGCGACCGAGTCTTACTCGCCGCAACTCGAACCGCGCTTGCACGACGCCATCCTCCCCATGCAGGAGCAAGCGGCAAGCGGTCTGGGCGGACCGCCAACGATGGCGCCTCACGTCGGGATCAGTGGAGCGTGGTTCTTTGCGGGCCGTTACGGAGAGCGAGTTCTGTTTGGATCCGGCGGCTCGCGCGTTCGCGACAAAGAGGCGGGTCGCAACTGGCCTTCACGGTTTCTCAGCTGGTTCGTCGCCGGCGAGATGCAGAGCGCGTTCGGACAATACGAATTGCAGATGACCAACGAGTGGAGCGGCACGGTCGGCTACACGCCGGACGAGTACCCGATCGTCGGCAGCTTGGACGACGCCGGAAAGTACATCATCGCCGGCATGTGCGGATCGGGCAGCGGCGTTTCATTCAATGCCGCCCGTTGTCTGGTGGAGCGCATTCTGAACCACGTCGCCGATCGCGACGCCGACGACGATTACCCGAGCGACTACTTCTCGCCGACTCGATTGCTCGATCCGGCGAACCACACCTGGCCGTAGTGTCGAAGCAGCGCGGCCGCTCCTCCTACGTTGGCCAGCCGAAATCGAAAACGTGGATCGGCGTTTTGTTGCCCTGGTACTCGCCGTCCTTGTTCAATCGCCGGCCATTGCCGTTGCTGCCCTTGTTCGTTCCCGCCACTGCGAAGCGCTTGCCGTCGGGGTGCAGGGTGAGCGAGTGGCAGTTCGCGATCTTCGTGTGGGTGAAGAACGGCTCCTCTTCACCGGGAGCCTGGAATATCAACTGCCCCGAACCGGGCGTACCGCTGGTGACGACCATCAGGAATCCAGCCGGGTGCAACGCCAAGTCGTGAACGTAGCAGTGTGTTGTCGCGCCAAACGTGATCTCGTGCTGTTGCTCTCCGCTTTGGTAATCGAAGAGCAACGCGGTCGGCACGCCCTGTACGTTGGCCCCGTTCTTCGGTCGCGTCCCGCCAGCCGCCACGACCGATCCGTCCGCGCTGAAGGCGATCGCCCGCACGCCGCCGACTTCCTGCAAGCGGTGGTAGAGATAGAGGCCGGACGCGTCGATCTCGCCGATCATCTTCAACTCTGTCCGGCTCCAGCGGCGCAGTCGCCCGAGTTGGTCGCCGCTGACCAGTTCCTCGCCTTGCGGATGAAAGCGAATGCAGAACAGATCGACGTCCGATGAGGTCCGGCGAATGAGCGATCCGTCCTTGGCGGACCAGAGGGCGATCGTCTTGTCCATGCCGCACGTTGCGATCTGTTCGCTGTCCGGGCTGATGTCGACGCCGCGGACCCAACCGTCGTGAGCGTCCGCGACTTCCCACTTCTTCTCGGGTTCGCCGGCGACGTCGTGCGTCCAGGCTTGCAGCTTTCCCCAGCTATCGGCCGAGAAGACGGTTGAGCCGTCGGCGCGTTGAGCCACCGCTTCGACCCAGCCGCCGTGCCCGCTCATCGACGGCAGCTCCTTGTACTCTTCATCGTTCGCCGCCCACCGGCGGACGCGACTGTCAAACGAGCCGGCCACAAGGTACCGGCCGCAAGGGCTAAAGCGAACTCCGGCGATCTGAGGATCGGTCTCGATCACCTTCAGCTCCTGCGGCTTCACTTGTTTCGCTTCTTCGAACGTATGTTGCGACATCGATTCTCCGCCTCGCGATGATCGGTTGAACTATTTCGCTCTTCGTGTGGAAACGCGGCTGTCAGTCACTGAGACATCAACTCGTGAGCAACTCTTTGATTGGCCCCATTTCGTCGTGTGCGATCGGCAGGGGCTGGCCGTTGTTTGTGTAGCCAACTTCGTCCGAATCGATCCCGAGGGCGCGGAACCAGGTGTGAAACATGTGTCCGATGTCGTAGGGGTCCGATTTGACAAACGTACCGGCCTCGTTTGTCTCGCCGACGACAACACCCGACTTGATTCCCGAGCCGGCCATCGCGACCGACCAGGCCTCGGGCCAATGATCGCGGCCAATGTGGCCGTTGATTCGGGGCGTGCGGCCGAATTCACTCATGGCGATCACCAGCACGTGCTCGAGCATCCCGCGCTCGGCCAGATCCTCGATCACCGCCGCGAACGCGCGATCAAACTTCGCCACCAAGCTAAGGTGACCGTTGAAGTTGTCTCCGTGCGTGTCCCATCCGTAGGAGTTGACTTTGACAAACCGGACGCCGGCCTCGAGCATCTTGCGGCTCTGCAGCATGTGGCGTCCGAAGTCGTTCTTTCCATATCGCTCGAGGTCGCGCTCGTCAAAGGAACTGGCGTTGAACAGATCGCTGCGCTCCATCAGCGTTTGCGCCGTGTCAAACACGTACGAATTGGCGTCGCTAACTTGTCGCCGGCGGCCGGTTGAGTAACGGCGGTTGGCGTTTTCGCGCAGCCGTTGCCGCGCCGCGTCGTCCGCTGCGCCGATCGATTCGGGACGAAGCAAGTTGGCGGGTGGCTTGCCGTCTCCAAACGCCAAAGCCCCAAACTTGGGTCCGAGAAAGCCGGCGTCCTTGTGCAGGAAACCGCCACTGCCCGGCTTGATCCAAACATACGGCGGCAACTTGCTCGGGCCCGGCCCCAGCAGCTTGGCCACCGCGGAACCGAAGTAGGGATAGACGACTCCCCGGTCCTTCGGGTCCCCTCGCTGGATGCGAGCTACTCCGGCGGAATGCGAGTTGTCTTGCGTGGCGACGCTCCGCACCACCGCCAGATGCTGCATCTGTTGAGCCGACTTGGGCATCAGTTCGCTGATGCGGATTCCCGGCAACGTTGTTTGTATCGATCGAAATGGCCCGCCGAACTGCGTTCCCGGCTTCGGGTCCCAACTCTCCAATTGACTCAGTCCGCCGTCGAGCCAGATGAACAGCACCTGGCGGTCCTGCTTTTTCATTTCCTCCGCGACCACCGCATTCCACGGCGTGGCCGCACTCGCCGCGCCGACCGCCCCCGCCGCCGCGCCGCCCAGCCATTGCCGCCGAGACAAACGATGCTCCCACGGTTTGCATAGTGATCGGTGCACAGCAGTCTCCTCCGCGTTCGGTTCGTCGCGGTTCATTCGCTCGTGGTTCTCAGTGGTTGACGAAGAACTCGGTCGACGCCAACAGAGCCCAGGCCAATTGCGACCAGGCGGCGTTTTGGCGATCGGGCATCGACTCGAGGTGGGCTGTAACCTCCGCGACTTCCGCCGCCGTCGGTCGTCGCGACAGTACGCTCAAATAGAGCTCTTCCGCGCCTGCCGCGGCGCTCTCGCTTTTGGCGAGATGGTTGATCAGGTTGCCGTCGCGCGGTTGGAGCCACGCCAGCAAGATCTCGTCGTGCATCAGAAAGAGCGCTGATTTGACGGTCGAGTTGACTGCGATTTCCGGCTCCCGCGGCGGATTAGCCAGCGCTGTTCGAAACCGCTCCAACGCCGATTCGTAGGCAACCAAACCATCGGCCGGGGGACCAGCTTCGTCGCCCGGCGGGTCATCCTCGGTGGCTGCCGGCTGCTCGGGAAGTTGAGACCGCATGCGGATGGCGGTCAGCACGCTGTCGAGAAGTTGTTCGGCCGACAGTGGACGCTCCAGCGCCACTTGGAAGCGGTCGGCCGCCGGCTCAGCAGCCGGCCCAGCAGTCGCTTCACTCTTGCGCAGCAGGCTCGACCGCTGATACGTTTCGCTCAACGCCAGCTCGCGCAGAAACCACTTGATGTCGAACTTGTGAGCAACGAACTCGGCGGCCAATTCATCCAGTAACTGCGGATGCGACGGCGGGTTCTCCGAATGGTGGACGTCCAGTGGATCGACAATTCCGCGTCCCATCATCGTCCACCACAGGCGGTTGACCGCGTTGGCGACGAACAGACGATTGTCGGCGCTCGGCAGCTCTTCGCCCAACACGCGCAGCGGGCTGAACTTGAGTTCGCCGGGAAACTTGGTCTTGCTGTCCGGCGGCTTGGAGTACGCTTCGCTCTTCTTCAGTTCGGGAATGTCGATCTCACGACCGCCCGGCAACCGCGGTCCCGTCGCCTGAGCTTCTTCGTCGAACACCGATTGAAAGTCGATCTTTTTCAGTAACGGCTGCTCGACGATAGCTGGAAATTCCGTGCCGCGACGAATCGCCGTCTTGCCGACGTAGGCGAACAGGCCTTGGTAGTCGATCTGCTCGTAGTCACCGATGAACAGATGGTCGTGGCACTGGGCGCACTGCACGTCGACGCCGAGGAACATGCGTCCTACGTCGCGAACAAGTCCCGGGTAGTCGACCGGATTCTGTCCGTATTTTTCCAGCCGTTTGGTGTAGAAATAGGCGGCTCCCCGCGTCTTTGGATCCGCGTCGCTCGGCGAGATGATCTCTTTAGTGAGCAGATCCCACGGCTTGTTGACTCGAAACGACTCGGTCAGAAACGTCATCCACTCAGGCTCGTCGCCGCGGCGTTCCATCAGCATGATGTGAAACCGCCGCGCCATGTTTTCGGCGAATTGATCGCTGGCCAGCAGCCGGTCGATCAGCGCGACTCGCTTGTCGGCCGCGTCGGAGTCGAGAAACTCACGCGCTTCGTCGGCTGTGGGAATTCGCCCGACAAAGTCGAGATGGACCCGCCGCAGAAAAGAGGCGTCATCGGTTCGCGGAGACAGCTCGCCGCCGGCAACCGCCGCAACGAGTTTGTCGATCCGCTCGTGTAGTGGTTCGGCCGCGACAGCGTTGCCGCCGTGCAGGGCGAGCAGCGCGAATGCGGAGAAGATGAGGCACAAACCGGTGGTTCGCACGGCAACCTCGGGCGGGAGGGAGGGAGTTGAGGTGGGCCCGTATAGTCTAAGTCAATCGGCAGCCCGCACCAAATCCTCCGTGCGCAAGTGGCAGTGCCACACACAGAGCGAGCTGCCGCTCGGTTCGACTACTGTTTCTCGTCCGGCGGTTGGCTCGTTTGTTTGGCGGCGGCGGCGGCCGCTTCGGCGCGCTCGCGGGCGGCCTGTTCGGCGGCGCGGGCGACCATCGCTGTCTGCTTGGCCATTTCGGCTTCGACCATCGCCCGCTCCGCCTCCCTCTGGGCGGTTTCGGCCATCATCTTAGCCTTGGCTTCCGCTTGCAAGGCGCGGTCCTGAGCCTCGGTAAGACGTCGCTGCCACCACGCCGTGTAGCCGGTGAAAATACAGACGAAGAGCATGACGATGATCAAAGTTCGTAAGCGGAACTGAAAGCGCATGTCGAGGCCCGGGGCGAGACGAATGGTCGTTGCGGGGTCGGCTCGTGAAATTAAAACACACGTCCGAGGTGATCACTAGAAGTTCGCGGCGGGGAAGCGCGCAAAAAAAGCGGGCGTGGTCAGCGCCCGCTCTTCTGATCTTACATCCAGCGCGAGTTACCAGGGTCCGCGAATGTAGTAAACGCCGAATTGATCGGAGTGGCTGGGCCAGCCGGGCGTTGGCCGAAACGCCTCGCCGCCGTTGCTCATGTCGCCCGGGAAGGGACGGCGGAACTGGTGGTAGATGGGTTTCATCGTCGATTGAGCGACGCCCCAACTCCACGAGGTTTGCATGTTGGCCGTCGGCGGCACGACCAACGGCACGGGATAGCCGTGAGCCGTGTGGTAGTAGTTGCCGTGCCACGAACTGACGCGAGCGTGACGAAGCGCGTTTTGGTCGGCGGCTCGGCTGAATGGTCCACGCGCCTGGACTGACGTGGTCAGCGCCAGGCCGACGGTGACGACCGTCAACATTAGCAATCTATTCATGACTAGCGTCCTGTAAAAGAGATCCGTATTGAGGCGAGCGAGCTAAAGATTTGCGAGCAGGCGAGGCGTGTCCGGTTGCCTCCTCGCGAACGGCTCTTGGGTGAGACCGTCTAGCGAGCAACTCGAAAGCGGGATAGTACGCTGCCGACCTGGCTGATGACCGGCGGGTTGTAGTACCGCACGCTGGTGCGGTTGAGTCCGCGGCCGCCATCGTAGTAGTTGAAGTACGTGCGGTGGTGCGGATACATGAACTCGTGGGGCATCAGCGGTTGGTACGTGATGTACGTGTGGCCGACGTGCTGAGGCACCGGAGAAGGCGACAGGTAGAGCATCGCTCCGACCTGACCGCAACCCGGTGGCAGATAGTAGTTGTAGAACAGGTCGGGATTGCCGTGCTCGGGCGGCTGGCAATTGACGCAGTCGTTGGCGTTGCCCTGCTGAGCCTGGGCGGTGCAAGAGGTTCCGATCGCTACCAGCGCGAAAGTCATCGCGACCAGAATGTGTTGAGTGATTTGGCGAAACATCCGTACGCTCCTTCTGTTTCTCGAGCGAGTGGGGCCCGAATGGAGTGTCGGCCGATGACCGCCGTGGGAGGCGGCGAGGCGTGTTGTTTGAGGTGGGAATAGGTGGCGGGACCCGCGGAGAGGGGCCGTCAGTACGATTCTCGGTCGACGCCAATGTTGAGGGTGAATCTTTATTTTTCTGTCGTTCAAATCGCCCGCGATGTGCCGGCTGGTTGGATCGAACGGGTGTCAAATCGAGGAACGACGGCTATAATCCGCAAACTCAACGGAGACTTCGTATCCTTCCATTCGCAACTGGGTGAGGGCCCCGCCCCAGGGCGACGGACCGGCCAACCGCGGCTAACAGCGGTAACGGGTAAAGGAGTACCGGCGTTGGCAAAGAAGCAACCGCGGCGGCGCCGCGAAACGGCGCAATCGATGGCCGCCAAGCAGCGGGAGATCTCGGTCAGCGAGTTCTTCACGAAGAACAAACATCTGCTTGGATTCGACAATCCGAAGAAGAGTCTGCTGACCACCGTCAAGGAGGCCGTCGACAACTCGCTCGACGCTTGCGAGGAGGCCGGCATCGTCCCGGAAATCTGGGTCCACGTCGATCAGCCGGCCACGAACCGTCTCCGCGTCGGCATTCAAGACAACGGTCCGGGTATCGTGAAGCGGCAGATCCCGCTGATCTTCGGCAAGTTGCTCTACGGATCCAAATTCCATCGACTGCGGATGAGCCGCGGGCAACAGGGGATCGGCATCAGCGCGGCCGGCATGAATGGCTGGATTACGACGGGTCAACCGACCAAGATCGTCTCCAAGACCTCGCTCCGCAAACCGGCTCACTACTTCGAAATCCAGATGGACACGAAGCAGAACCGGCCCGTCATCAAAAACGGCCGCGGCGACGGCGTCGATATTCCGCCGGGCGAGAAAGGCCGCAAATACATCGAGAAGCACGGCATCGAGTGGGTCTCCCACTACGACAGTGAGAAGGAAGGCGAGCAGGGGAAGGAGCTCCGCAGCGGTACGCGAGTCACAATCGAGATGGCCGGCAAGTTCTTCCGCGGCCGCGGCAGCGTTGAGGACTACTTAGAGCAAACGGCGATCGCCAACCCGCACGTCAAGATTCAGTACACCGACCCTGTGGGCGAGACGCACGTTTTCCAGCGATCGACAACGTCGCTGCCACCCGAGCCGAAGGAGATCAAGCCGCATCCCTACGGCATCGAACTGGGGCGGTTGATCACCATGATCAAAGACGCCCCCGGCGAAACTCTGTCTCACTTCTTCACGTCGTCGTTTTCGCGAGTCAGCCCCGCGGTCGCTCGACGAATCTGCGACGGCGCGGGCGTCTCGACACGCGCCATAACGGGACGTGTCACTCCCGACCAAGCCGAGAAGCTGTTCAATGCAATTCAAGAGACGAAGATCAAGGCTCCGGCGACCGACTGCATTTCACCCATCGGCGAAGATCTGCTGCTAAAAGGGCTGCACCAAGTCGTGCCGGGCGAGTTCTACGCGGCGGCGACTCGACCTCCCGCTGTTTACCGAGGCAACCCGTTCCTGATCGAGGTCGGCTTGGTCTACGGCGGCGAAAGCACGGCTCAAAAGATCACGCTCGATCTGCTCAACCAATTGCTCAATGAAACGGACGCCCGCACTCTGCGCCAGTTTCTCATCTACACCTTTGACGGTGTGGGAGCCGACGGAGCCGATCGCATCATCAAGGAATCCGGGTTCGGCACGCGGCAATCGCCGTCAAAACTAAAGAAGGCCGATCGCGAAAAACTCCACCACGCGATGAAAAACGTCAACCTCAGCGAAGGACAGTCCATGCAGGTCCTCCGCTACGCCAATCGCGTTCCGCTGCAATTCAAACTGCGCGACTGCGCCATCACGCAAGCCGTCATGAGCACAAATTGGAAGTCCTATGGGCTCTCCCAATCGCGCAACTCACTGCCCAACGGTCCCGTCACGGTGATGGTGCACATGGCCAGCGTTTGGGTCCCGTTCACAAGTGAGTCGAAAGAGGCGGTCGCCAGCTACCCGGAAATTGAAAAGGAACTGCGGCTGGCTCTCCAGGACGTCGGCCGCAAACTCGGCAAGTTCATCAAACGCCGCCAGAAAGTGAAGCAGGAGAGCGAGCGGCGAAGCATCTTCCTGCGGTACCTGAAAGAGGTCTCGACCGCTGTCGGCGCGATCAACGGAGCCGACACCGACGAGTTGTACGCCAAGTTGCTCAAAGTGGCTCAACGGAAGACGTCCGAAGCCGACGTGAAACTCGATCGCCGCGGGCGAGTTCTCGACGGCGACGAAGAGCTCGATTCGCTGTTCGCGGATAAGAGCGTCCTGATCGTCAAGCGAGATCCGCTGGAGGACCTGCTGGCGAATTCGAATACCAATGGCAAATCGAAGTCACCCCAGAAACGCCTGTTCGACGACGGTGTTGGGTCTGAAAGGTGATCTGTCGCACGGCCGCGCCGTGAGGTTTAGAAATGGCGAAGAAGAAAAAGAAGCGAGTCAAGAAGGTGGCTCCCGCCGCGCCAAAATCCAAGGCCAAGGTCAAGTTCTCTCAGCGAGATCGCAAGACTCTCGAGTCGTTGCGGACGCTGGCCGATGGCGTTGTGAAAATGGCCGGTCGCAGCCGCGCGCCCTACATAGAGATTCCGTCGCGGTCGCTCTCGAACGTTAAATACAACCGCTCGAAACGCTTCATCGAAATGGGCGGCGGCTGCAATCGCCGCGAGCTGTTCAATCTCTCGCAGGCCAAGTCCTACATGCAGACGATGCTCGTCGGCTGCGGCTGCAAACAACTGATCGATGAAGGCAAAACGACCAGCATCCGAGGTCTCTACTATCTGCTCAAACACACCATCGAGGGCACCAAGGAAGAGACGTTCGACGAGCAATCTGATTGCGATCCGGTAATCGAAGACGTCGAAGTGGCGCTCAACGCGCTGCGCGAGGAACTACATCTTTACGCGCAGACGAAGGGAGTCCTGGTCGGCGATATCACTGTTGTTGATAAGGGCGACGAAATCGATTGCGCGCGGATGGGCTCCGGCGGGTACGCGATTCCGTCGATCGTCGAGCCCGATGTGGTGCAGTTCAAGGACAGCGAAGCGAAATTCATTCTGCATGTCGAAAAAGATACGGTCTGGCAGCGATTCAACGAGGACAAGTTCTGGCGCGAGCACAACTGCCTGCTGACTCACGGTGGCGGGCAGCCTCCCCGCGGCGTGCGCCGGCTGCTCAATCGGTTGCATCGCGAACTGAAACTGCCCGTCTATTGTCTGCTCGATAACGATCCGTGGGGATATTACATCTACAGCGTGATCAAGCAAGGTTCGATCAACCTCGCCTTTGAGTCGCAGCGGATGGCCATTCCCGACGCCAAGTTCATGGGCTTGCGGAGCAAGGATTACGAACGCTGCGCGTTGTCCCCCAGCGTCACCATCAAGCTGAACGACAACGACATCAAGCGAGCCAAACAGATCGCCAAGTACCCCTGGTTCGAAAAGAAGAAAGCCTGGCAAAAAGAGATCGACCTGATGCTCAAAAACGGCTTCAAACTGGAAGTCGAAGCGCTGATCAACAAGGGGATTAGCTACGTTACCGAAGATTACGTGCCGACTCGATTGGCCGACCGCGACTTCTTGGATTGATTCCGCCGATTGAGATCCGTCCGATCCGACCGATCGAACCGATCAAAAAAACGACCGACCCGG
The DNA here is from genome assembly GCA_030748485.1 of Pirellulaceae bacterium. Classification (GTDB taxonomy): domain Bacteria; phylum Planctomycetota; class Planctomycetia; order Pirellulales; family Pirellulaceae; genus JASMLW01. Next base: position 7,998 of record JASMLW010000557.1, on the reverse strand, counting down.
GAGCGGCCCATCGATACGCCTGTCGCACTTGCCGATTTTCCTACAGCGATTCCGATACCCGTGTTGTGGGGCGACCAGGACGCGATCGGCCACGTCAACAATGTCGTGCCGTTGCGGTGGATTGAATCGGCGCGGGTCCGTTACCTCGAACCGACGGTCGATCCGCTGCTGAAGGCGGCCGGCTTCGGGTTGATTCTGGCCGCCAACAACATCAACTATCGCCGGCAGGTGAACTATCCGGATACGGTCTGGGCGGCCGCTCGCGTGATCAAGATGGGCTCGAAGAGCTTCACGTTCGGGGTGGCCGTGTACAGCGAGCAGCAAGATGCGATCGCCGTGGATGGCGAAGCGGTAGTCGTCTGTTTCGACTACGCAACTAACTCTTCACAGCGGATACCGGATTCGGTTCGCGAACAGATCGAGGCGCTCGAAGGCGATTCGTTCTGACTGCCGGTGAGTGCGAATTCCGACCAATCCGACTACAAATGGCCGCTCGCAAGCATTAGTATTTCTTGAGGCGTGCGCGACCATCTTGGCGACACATTGGCGACACATTGGCGACTATATTGGCGAGACCGCGATGTTTTCCATCACATCTCAACCGGTGCGGCTGTGCGACGGTGTTAGTCGTCGTGAGCTGATTAGGGCGGGCGGTCTGAGTTTGATGGGTCTGGGACTGCCTCAACTGCTCAGAGCGCGCGAGGCTCCGCAGCTGGGCGTGCTGGCGGCGGACAAGACGTTTGGTCGCGCGAAGAATGTGATTTTTCTCTATCTGGCCGGCGGCCCGCCTCAACACGAAACATTCGATCCCAAGCCGGAAGCGCCGGCCGAAATCCGCGGCCCATTCCGGCCGGTGCGGACGAACATTCCGGGCGTTCACTATTGCGAGTTGCTGCCGCGGACGTCGGCGCTGGCCGACAAGTTGGCGGTCGTCCGCTCGCTATCCACCAACGACAACACGCACTCGTCGAGCAGCGCGTGGGTGCTGACCGGGTACAAGTACCAGGGTCCCAATGCGCGGACGATTCAAGCAACCGATTGGCCGTACTTCGGTTCGATCGTCAAGATGCTCAAGCCGAGCGAAGTTCTGCCGCCGTTGTCGACTGTGTGGCTGCCGGACTTCATGCGTCTGAATGAGAACGTCACGCCCGCCGGACAGACGGGAGGTTTTCTCGGGCAGCAATGGGATCCGGACCGGTTTGTCGGCGACCCATCTCATGAGGATTACAAAGTCCAGGGCCTGCGATTGAGTGGGATCCCGCCGCTGCGGTTGAAGCGGCGTCAGGCCTTGCTCGCACAGGTGGAGAAGCAGTTCGCGGCCGCCGAGCGGAGCGAGGCGGTGCGACTGTACGACGGCTACCAACGCCAAGCTTTCGAGTTGATGACCAGCGGCAAGGCGCGCGAGGCGTTTGACATTCAACGCGAGGAGAAGCGGGTCCGCGATCGTTACGGCCGCAATCGCTGGGGGCAATGCGTGCTGCTCGCCCGGCGACTCGTCGAAGCGGGCGTGCGATTGGTTCACGTGCAATGGCCGCGCGAGGATGGAGACAACGCGGTCGACAATCCGCTCTGGGACACGCACGCTCAAAACGCCGATCGTTTGGAGGACGTGCTCTGTCCGCAATTCGATGTCGGCTTCAGCGCACTGATCGACGATCTCGATCGAAGAGGGTTGCTCGATGAGACGCTGGTCGTCGCCGTGGGCGAATTCGGCAGGACTCCCAAGATCAATGCGAAGGGCGGTCGCGACCACTGGGGACCCGTCTTCAGTGTGGCGCTGGCGGGAGCCGGCGTCAGTGGCGGTCAAGTTTTCGGATCGAGTGACAAGGACGGCGCCTACCCGGCCGACGATCGAGTTGAACCTGGCGATCTAACATCGACAATCTTTCATCTCCTCGGCATTTCTCACGAAGCGACGTTTCGAGATCGAGAGGGTCGCGAGCACCGGGTCACCGCCAAGGAGCCGATCTACAAGTTGCTCGGCGAGAAACCGGCGACCGACGCTCGCTGTCAGTGCACGGCCGACGCGGCGCGAGTACCGGCCTTCGATGAGAAGCGGATCTTGGTCGATGCGGAACTGAAACAGCTCGAACTTAGACCATTTGACGCCCCGTCGCGGCCGAAGGGTTGGCGTTATACGCCGAAACTGATTGGCGACGCCGAAGCGGGAGCCGGCGTGCGGATCGTTGCCGGAGTTTCACCAAGCGATGACAAACGCGATCTGGCGCTGGGCCTGTGGGGGCAAGGTGACAAGCCGGCTGAGTTGCCGAAGGGGCAGCTCGTCGGAGTCGCGCAGGAAGTTCGCAGTCCATTCGCCGGGACGTACACGTTGCGAGCCGAGATGTTAGCGGAGGCGATCAGCGAAGCAGCGCTGCAACAATGGTGGAGTCACGTGCAGTGCAAGTTGCAGTTTTTCTCATTTACGGATCGAGCGAAGAATCCGGCCAACCGCAAGGAGTTGGCCGCCATCGTCGTCAAGCCGCCGCTGCGTTCAAAAGAACAAACCGACTTCGCGACGCTCGAACTGTCGAAGAACTTCGTCAATGACAAGCCGGGGGGCAATTTCTCGTTCGGATTGGGCTTGGGAGTCGCCGTGCAGATCGAACGCACGAGCGACGGGCCGCTCCCCCGCTCAGACGAGTTTTCCGTTCGACTGCGGCGCGTGGAATTAGAATTCCTCGGCAAACCTCGCAACAACGACGTCACCGTGTGACGCCCGATGGGGCGATCGTCGATCTACAGACGCCGCCGAACTCACTGTGGCCCGGAGCCGTCAAGGCGGCGAATTTCTTCGATGAAGCGTGGCGGTTGCGACCGCCTCGCAAAGTAGAAGTCGTTCCGGCGCATTCCGAATGAGGAGACGATTGTGCGCGTGACACGTGGAGCTCAGCCCCCGGCCATTCGTACGCCCAACGTCACAGCGTGCGAGTTGCCGATTAGCTTCGACTAGACTAGAACTTGCCGGGCGATTCAATGGCGGCGCGCGACAAGAAAAGTGAAAGCCCCGACCAGATGAGCTGGTCGAGGCTTTCCATCGGGGGTCAACCGCGAGAGAGTGATTTCGCTCGAGTTGTCAGTTAGCGAGTCGCCAAGCCCGAGACGCCGGCGGGGGATTCGACGGTGACTTTCAGTCCCGTGAGGAATTTTTTCGCCGCGACGTACTCAGAAGGCGACATGCTGCGGATCTCGCTCTTTAGCACACCCGCCATATCAGCTGCCACCTGTTGGATGGCTTGATCCACTTGCGTGTTGTTGGGAGCTCGTTTGGCGACCAGCGAATCGATGGCGGCGCGGTGAGCTTCGAATTGAGGACTGTTCAAGCCGGACGGCCAAGCGACTCGACCCAACTCAGGCGTGTATTGGACGTCGGTCAACGCCTTGGGGGCGCGGGAGCGGGCGAACTGGTTCAGCTTCTCTTGACTCGGCTTGGGGCCGTTCTCTTGAGCTCGGGCCATTCGGTTGATGCGACGCTTCTCGAAATATGTGGTCGTCTTCTTGACTTCGTTGTCTAAGTAACGGCTGATCGCTTCCTGGTTGTAGACGCGAGAGAGCGACGCGTTGTATTGGTACTCGCCACTGGCTCGGATCGCGTCCGCGGCGCCGCGGAGCACTCCCTCTTCGTAGGTCGAAGCGTGGTGCTGATAAAGAGCTGGGCTTCGCAGCGGGGCCGGTGCGAAATAGCGGTTGGTTTGAGCAAAGCTCGAGGTGGCGGTCAGTGCGACGACGATCAGGCTGAGTGTGGTGGCTTTCATGACTTTCTCCCGGTTTGAGTGACCCGTTTGTGGGCGGTTGATGGGATTAGCTAAACGCAAGCAGCGCGCCAAACGGGTTGAAGAAACTCATGGTTTCGTCCGTAACCCTTGAAATAACTTCGACTTAAGAAAACCGCAAATGCGATTTTCACCGCCGTCAGCGGTCTGCCGCCCCTCCGCCTGGTCTCACATCGAGACTCCGGATCTCACCCTGATCCGTTTTATCGAGGGATCCGCCTGATCCGCCTGATCAACGATCCGTGTCCGATCCGACCGATCAACGACCCGGCTGAACCAGGCCAGGCAACAACCCGTAGGTTCAATTGCAAAAAAGGCAGTCGCATTTCAGAATGACGCGTCGCGCGTCTGGGGCAATTCAAAGAGGACCGATGATGCAGCACAACTACGTTGAGCGGATGGTTGACTTGATGGACCCGTCAGCCAACGTCTTGCTGAACGCCACGCAAGAGGAGGCTGAGCAGGCGGTAGCCGCTGGCGATCCGGACCGCATTCGCCAGATTGATGGTCAGTTTGCGATTGTGCGGAAGCGGGGCAACGTAGTTCGCATGGCTCGCACACTAGGTCGGCCGATGCGTTACTTCTTAGCGAAGCAAGTCGCCGGACCGTGCTTGATCGTGGCGGAGCGAATCGACGACATCTACAAGCAGCTCGCAAAAGACGGACTCGACGATCAGTTTCATCCATCGTATTCGCGGATGGCTCCGGCGCACTTTCTCGTCGAGATAGCCTTGGTTGGTTGCCCGGATCCGAATCCTCAATACCGGCGGTACTTCGCGCCCGAGCAGAATCGGCTGCCCACCGACCTGGATGCGATCGGCCGCGCGTACATCGGCGCTTTGGCGGACGAGTGTGCAAAGTGGTTGGATACGGTCGGACCGCAAGAACCGATCGGCGTACTCTTCTCAGGCGGCATCGACAGTGGTTCGGTGTTCTTGGTGCTGCACCACTTGTTGTTGGAGCGCGGCGAGTCGCCGTCGCGGCTCAAAGCTTTCACCCTGTCGGTCGAGGGAGGCAGCGACGCCGCGCAGTCACAACAATTCCTCGACGCGCTCGATATGTCGATGTTCCTGGAAGTGATCGACGTGCCGGCGTCCGCGGTACGATTCGAAGACGCCGTGCGGGCGATTGAGGACTACAAGCCGCTGGACGTCCAATCGGCGACCATGGCGCTGGCGCTGTGCCGAGCGATCCGCGACCGCTATCCAGATTGGAAGTACCTCTTGGACGGCGACGGGGGCGACGAGAATCTGAAGGATTACCCGATCGAAGAGAATCCTGAACTGACGATCCGCAGCGTGCTGAACAACGTCATGTTGTACCAAGAGGGATGGGGCGTCGACGCAATCAAACACTCCCTCACTTACTCGGGCGGTCAGAGTCGCGGCCATGTTCGCTCGTATGCGCCCGCCCGAACGCTCGGCTTCAGTGGGTTCAGCCCGTTCGCGCTTCCCAACGTGATTCACGTCGCCGAGGGGATTCCTTTCGTCGACTTGACCGAGTGGCGGCACGAAGCGTTGTACGATTTGAAGGGAGAGGTTGTCAGGCGCGGGGTCGAGGCGATTACGGGAGTATCGATGCCGATCTACGCCAAGCAGCGCTTCCAGCGCGGGGCGGTCGACGAAAGCGGGTTTGGGTCGTTGTTTCCCGCCAGCGAAGGACCGTATCGTCGAGCCTTCGAATCCCTCTACACCTCTGTCCGACGGTAACGCCGTGGCATCGCCGATGCTGGAGGAGCAGGAGATTCTGGCTGCGCGACCGGCCAAGAACGCGGTCAGCTGGTTCGAGCCGTACGCGTATATGGTCGAGCCCGAATTGACGGCGGCCGCGGTTGTCGAGGACGTGGCTACCATCTTCCTCACCAATCGCGAGTGCCCTTTTCGCTGCGTCATGTGCGACCTCTGGAAGAATACGACTGACGAAACACCTCCGGTCGGTGCGATTCCAACGCAAATCGAATTCGCGCTGGCGCGGCTTCCCGAGGTCACGCACGTCAAGCTCTACAACAGTGGCAATTTCTTCGATAGCCGAGCAATTCCGGTCGCCGATCACCAGGCGATCGCGGATCGGGTCAGATCTTGTCAAACGGTGATTGTCGAGAACCACCCCAAGTTGTGCGGCGATGTTTGCGCTCAATTCAGACAGCGCGTCGCCGGGCGGCTCGAAGTCGCCCTGGGACTTGAGACGGCGCACCCCGCCGTGCTCGCTCAACTCAATAAGCAGATGACCGTCGAGGATTTTCAGTCGGCAAGTCGTTTCCTGGTTGATTGCGACATCGATGTGAGAACGTTCATTCTGCTGCAACCGCCCTTTATGAATTCCGTTGAGTCGGTTGATTGGTGTGTGCGAAGCGTCGAGACGGCGTTCGCCGCCGGCTCCGCTTGCTGCGCGATCATTCCCACTCGTGGCGGCAATGGCGCAATGGAGACTCTGGCGGCCGAGCGACGTTTTCAACCGCCGTCTCTCGACCAGTTGGAGGAAGCGCTCGACCGGTCGCTCGAGTTGCGCGGCGGTCGAGTTTTCGTGGACTTGTGGGATGTCCACCGACTGGCGAACTGCGACCTGTGCCGCGATCAGCGGATCGAACGACTGCGACGGGCCAACTTGCAGCAACGGCAGCTTCCCCGTGTCGACTGCCAGTGCCGAAAGTAGTTGCGACGATGGACTTCAACATCATCGTGATCGGTTCAGGATTCGCCGGCAGTTTGGCGGCGGCTGCTCTGAGCAAGATCGGCTTTCGCGTCGCTCTGATCGATCGCGGTCATCACCCTCGATTCGCGATCGGCGAATCGTCGACCCCGACGGCCAACTTGGTCTTGCGCGACATCGCCAAACGCTACGGCCTGGAAAAACTCGAGCCGCTGACGAGGTACGGGACCTGGCGCAACACGTACCCCGACACAACCTGCGGACTGAAGAGAGGCTTCAGCTATTTCCACCACGATCTCGATCATCCCTTTCAACCTTTTGATGATCACCGCAACGAGTTGGTTGTCGCCGCCAGCCGGAGCGACGCCGTCAGCGACACGCATTGGCTGCGGGCGGACGTCGACCAACTGTTCGCGACCATCGCGGCCGAATCCGGAGCCGTCGGGATGTTCGACCGCGAGATTCGACAAGTCGCTCGCGTCGGATCCGCCTGGAAGTTGGTTGTCGCCGATCGAGATGGACAGATCGAGACGGCGACCGCCGAGTTTCTCGTCGACGCGTCGGGAAGAGGCGGCGTTTTGCAAAAGCAACTCGGACTTCCCGATCGTACTCAACATCTCGCCGCCAGATCCCGCGCCATCTATACACATGTGGCGCCCGCCCCCAGCTGGACTGGCCAACTCGAGAAACTTGGCGGCCGCGTCGCCGATCATCCGTTTCACGCCGACCACGCGGCGCAACATCACCTGTTTGCAAACGGCTGGTGGTGGTTGCTTCCATTCGACGACGGCACCTGCAGCGTCGGTCTCGCGCGCCAGATGAACGCCCTGCCGTCGACCGGTGCAGAATCGACTCCGGTCGAAGAAATCCGACATTGGCTGGAGCGACTTCCCACTCTTCACACGTTGCTTGAGCCGACATCGCTCCGCGATGTGCCCGGCCGGTGGATCGACAGCGGTCGTCTTCAACACCGCGTCGGATTGATCGCCGGTCCGGGCTACGCCCTGTTGCCACATGCGGCCGGCTTTGTCGATCCGCTCCACTCGACTGGAATCGCCCATTCTCTCTGCGGTTTGGAACGGCTGCTGTTGGTGCTCGAGCAGACTTGGGGAAAGCCCGAACTGGCTGACCAGCTCGCTCGATACGCCGCCCAAGTTGACGCCGAACTCGATCTCATCGATCGAATTGTCGACTGCGGATACGGTTCGCTCGACCATTTCGAACTGTTCGTGGCAACGACCATGTTGTACTTCGCCGGGGCGACGGGATTCGAGAGACGACGCGATCCACGGAACCCGTCTCAAACCCTCTTTCTCTGTGCTCAATTGTCTGATTGGCAGGATTTGGTGCGGCGAGCACATGAGGCGATCCGGGGTCCTGGTGGAGTGGGACGGGGCAACCAGGACCCCAAGCGGTTGGCGGAGGCGTTGTGCGATTGGCTGCAACCCTTTAACCACGTAGGACTTTGTGACAAATCGCTGCAGAACATGTACGGCCAGACGGCGGCCGAAATGTGAGTTCACGCCGGCCAGGCAAGCTAGCATCCTTGCGCCGACCAAGACCCCACTGGAGAGCCAAT